>JANOPN010000096.1:0-50431 GCA_031421855.1 Comamonadaceae bacterium | reverse complement strand
GTTAAGTCGGCGTGTATGGCAACGACCTCGGCGCCGTCTAGCACCGCATTCGACGCATGCCCGAAACAAACCAATGACACCCTGACCGCAGCACCGTCATTGACCCAAGCCTCGTCACTCCAAGCCTCAAAAATGCGGCTTCTTTCGACGATGGCTTCAAGTACCTTTCGATTAGCACCGCCTCGGATTGAGTTGGTCGAAACCAATCCAGCAGCACCCAAACCGTTTGATTCGATGGCTTTCAAGGCTTTTGCAAACCAATAGCAGACCAGATCGCCAAAGCCTGGCACCAATGGCGAGAAGACAGCTTTTAATGCCTCGAAGTAAGCATCGCCTAATTCCCCTCGCTTCTTGCTACCCCCCAAAAACGGCGGATTCCCAATCACCACACTCGCCTTGGGCCATTCGGCCTCCACGGCGACCTCGTTTTCCCAGCGAATCAGCGCGTCTTGGCAGGCGATTTGGTCCAGTGGCTCCAAAACCGGGTTGACTTTGAACTCATAGCCGCGGGCCATGCGCCACTGGAGCTCGCCGATCCAAACCGTGAGGCGGGCGAGTTCGGCGGCGTATTCGTTGAGCTCAATGCCCAGCATGTTGTGCGGGCCGGTGACGAGGTCGGTCTCGCGCCCAAAGATTTGGGCCATGTCAACGCGGCTGAGGTGCTCGATGTCTTTGAGGGCTTTGAGGCCCAAAAACAAGAAGTTACCGCTGCCGCAGGCCGGGTCAAGCACGCGGTAGGCGCGCAGGCGCTCGAGCCAGCTGACAAAAATCGCTTTGGCGGCCTTGTGGTGGCGGTCGTCAAACTTCTTGCTGGGTTTGAGGGCGGCATCAATCTCGCCCTTAGTGAGTGCCCACTCTTGGCGCAGCGGTCGGCGCATGACCGGTTCAATCAAGCGCTCAATGGTGGCGGGGTCGGTGTAATGAGCGCCGAGTTGGCTGCGTTTGGCGGGGTCAAGCCCGCGCTCAAACAAGGTGCCAAAAATCGATACATCGATGGCGCTCCAGTTGAGTGCGGCGGCATTCCTCAACTCGGTGACTTCCATGATGCTCAAGGTTGGCACGTCAATGGCTTTGAACAAACCGCCGTTGAACCACGGAATGCAATCCGAGCCGTACATGCCACCGTCGCGCATGGTTTCAAACAAACCCTTCATGCTGACGGTGAGCTGCGCACTGGTGATGTGGCGGTTTTTGAGCAGGCGCTCAAACATGCGCCCCGGCAGCAGGCCCACGTCTTCGGCAAAGAAGCAAAACAAGCACTGAGTGAGGAAGTGGGCAACCGCATCGGGCGCTTGGTCGCGCTTGCGCAGGCCCTCAGCCAGCGTGGCGAAGCTGCGCGCGGCTTGCTCGGTGATCTCGCGGCTGGTGATTTTGGGGCGAAAACTAGCCGGGTCAGTCCACAAGCGGCGCAGCAAGTCGCGCTGTTCGACATCGGTGAGCGATCCAACACTGACTTCAAATCGCTCACTCGGATGGCCATTGAACTGGGTGTGGATGCGCAGGGTGAGCCGGTCGCTCACGACCAAGATGGGCGGGTTGTCCAGCGCCAAGCTGTAGCCCAAGAGCTGCTTGAGGGCATCGTCTAGGTTTTTACCGGGGGCTTTGTTTTCCCAAGCAAAGTGGTCGCGTTTGAACACATCGGCAAAGCCGCGCTGCTGGCCTAGGGCGAGGGTTTGCTTCTCAAACACGTAGTCAGCGCTCGCGCCGGGCTCGGGCACGTCAAGCAAGTGGCACAGGTCAAGAAAATACTGCTGCGCGCCTTGGCGCTCATTGAGCGCAGCCTGCGTGCCGCCCTTGCCCCAGCGCTTGATGAAATCCACCGCCTGTAGCCTGGCTGCGTCAGCCTTGGATAGCGGATACCGCCCAAGCGAGGCGCTGGGTGGAAGCTCCGCGTCGATGTCGTCGTTCATGAGGTGATTTCAGTCGGTCAACGCTTGGTCAGGCCGAGCGCCTTTGTCGCCACAGGTGGGGTCATTTGTCTGAAGCATTGCGTCGTTTAACCGGCGCGCGAACCTTTGGCCGTGCGGTTGGCACCGGGGTCGCCAAATCCGCAAAGCTCAAAGATGGGAGGAGCATCGCACCATGAACCGAGCGACTGGTGATGTTGCTCACCAACTCGCGCACCACGCCATACAACAACGACACGCCGTTGACTATCGCCCGCGACCGCCGCTCTTGGGCTTGATCGACAGGCAGCGTCAAGTGCATTCGAACCGAGCCAACCACGGTGATTTCAAGGTTGTACGGGCACTGCTTATCGGTCTTTGGAGCGACTCTAAGTGTCAGCCTGATACCGAAATCTGAGTAGCTCGGCTCTTCGTTCAACAACTCCACACTGGTCTGGGCAGAAATTGCCAACTTACCGGGGAAAAAAACCAGCCCTTTGTCGAACTCTGCGTCGGCGACATACCCCTCGACCGGGGCGATTGAAACGCCCGCAAGTGAGTACTCCAAGAGTTGAAGCGGACTAAGCTGCACAGAGTGACTCTTTGAGCGCTTGTTGGTCGTTGGAAGGAATCATTTGAGCCTCAGAAAACTGAACTTCAAAGGCCCCACTGAACCGCCCAGCCATCGGGGTCATGGTCTTTCGACTCATCCAGCTGGCGAGATTGGGCTCGTCGCTCATCTCCAATGTCACTCCACGCTCACGCTCCCATGGCTGCATGGGCGCGTCTTCAGCTGCTTTTCGAAACACCGTGTCGAACGTGTACCCGAGCGCAGAGCAAACAACGGCGACGGTCTGTACGGTCAGATTTTCTCGACCAGATAGCACTTGGGTCACCCGAGCACGACTGACACCCATGCTACGCGAAAGCTGGGCACGTGATTGACCCGCATGGTGCAGCAAAAGCACCAAATCAGCCGCAACGTCGACTGATTTCAGCTCTGCGGCCAAACCTTCATGTTCCGCGATCAAATCACCAAAAAGAGACTTATGTTTCATGGTCAACTCACTTCATTCAATCCAACGCAGGCCAGAGCCTGATCGGGATGCTTCTAAAAACTCAATCACCGCCTGCGTCGCGACATTTTTCTCTCTAGTTGCAAGCTTGTCGGTCCGTTTAACCAAGGTGTGCGTCAGCAAAACTACTTTGTCTGCTGCGTAGTAAAACAATATTCGAACATCCCCGTGGCGGTATCGCCAGATCGTCTCGTTGCGTTTAGTCACGTCGCAGTAAAAGGGTGCAAACGCTTCATGCACAGCCTTCTTGTCCAACAACTGTCCAAACGGTTTTCCCAATTGCGCGAGCTTTAGCATGTATTTGAGCCCTGCAATTGCCTGCCGTTGATCGCTTTTCTCCATCGCTTTTACGGCCAAAAACACCTCAGCCGACGTTTTTTGCATCGGATCATGACACCGGGACACCAGCCTAAGTCGATTCGGCGCGGAAGACGCGCCATCGAGGAAATCCGTCAGGTCAATCTCAGTTAAACAATACATCTGTGAAGCTATAGATTAACATTTCTATCCAATTCAGATCTGAGTGTTAGCCCTAAACCAACTTCACCGCACAAAACTTGAACTCAGGGATCTTGCCGATGGGGTCGAGCGCGGCGTGGGTGAGCAAGTTGGCTGCTGCCTCAGCGAAGGCAAAGGCCATGAAGACGCTGCCCACCGGTGTGCCGGGGTCGAGTTTGACTTCGGCTGTGACTTGGCCGCGCCGGGATTGGACTTGGGTGAAGTCGCCCGAACGCAAGCCGAGGGCCTGGGCATCGAACGGGTTGAGGGACACGGTGGCGGCGGGCTCAAGCGCATCCAGCGTGCTGCTGCGTCGGGTCATGCTGCCGGTGTGCCAATGCTCCAACACCCGCCCGGTGATGAGAATGAACGGGTAGTCGGCGTCTGGCACCTCGGCGGCAGGCTTGAAGCCCACGGGCACGAGCTTGGCCAAGCCGCTGGGGGTGGGGAAATGGTCTTTGAAAATGATGGACTCACCCGGCGCGTCAACGCTGGCGCAGGGGTAGGTGACGGCCCCTTGCGCCTGCAAGCGCGCCCAGGTGATGCCCTCAAACGGATTGGCCACACCGGGCGCGCCGGTGCGCGCGCCGTGCATGCTTAAACGCAGCTCGGCAAAGACCGATGCCGCGCCGTCGTCTTGGTTCAGGGGGTACTGCCAGTCTTGACCGAGTCGCCGGGCGAGCTGCTGAATGATCCACAAATCAGGCCGCGCATCACCGGGTGGGTTCACGGCTCGCCGGCCAAGCTGCACGATTCGGTCGGTGTTGGTGACGGTGCCAACCTTCTCGGGCCAAGCACTGGCGGGCAGCACGACATCAGCCAGCCAAGCGGTCTCGGTCATGAAGATGTCTTGCACAACCAAATGCTCAAGGCTGGCCAGAGCCTGGCGGGCGTGGTGGAGGTCGGGGTCGCTCATGGCGGGGTTTTCGCCCATGACGTAGAGGCCGCGAATTTTTTGGGGGTCGCCTTCGTCAGCCAGCGCTTTGTTGAGGATCTCGACCACGGTGAGGCCAGGCTCGGCATCGAGCGGCGTGCCCCAAAACTGCTCAAACCAAGCCCTACTTGGGGCATCGGTGACGCGCTGGTAGTTGGGCAGCATCATCGGGATGAGGCCTGCGTCGCTGGCCCCTTGCACGTTGTTTTGGCCGCGCAGGGGGTGCAAACCGCTGCCTGCTCTGCCAATTTGTCCGGCAACCGTGCTCAGCGC
Organism: Comamonadaceae bacterium; assembly: GCA_031421855.1. GTDB lineage: Bacteria > Pseudomonadota > Gammaproteobacteria > Burkholderiales > Burkholderiaceae_C > JAAFHN01. The sequence goes on along the minus strand of JANOPN010000096.1, from coordinate 45,764 downwards.
AATCAAAGCCCGCGCGTTGTCGGTGCCGTGCACGTGCTGGCTGATGCCCATGCCCCACAAGATCATCGCGCCCTTGGCCTGCGCAAATGCGCGGGCACATTCGCGAATGGTGGCGGCGTCAACGCCGCATTGGGCCGCGACGGCCTCCGGCGAGTACGGCGCAACTTGCTCCCTCAACGCTACCAAATCAGTAGCACTGGAGCGAATGAATCCGGTGACCAAAGGCTGATTTGATGTTGAAAAACCGTTTTGATCAGCCAAAACCACGTGAATCATGGCGTTGAGCAGCAAGACATCGGTGTCGGGCTTGAACTGCATGACGCGCCAGGCGTGTCGGGCTAGGTCAGTTCGGCGGGGGTCGGCCAAGATGAGTTTGGCCCCACGCTGCGCGGCGTTTTTGATGAAACTGGCCGCGACCGGGTGGTTGCTGCTGGGGTTGGCACCGATGACCAAGATGACCTCAGCCTGGAGCACGTCGATCACCGGGTTGCTGACCGCGCCTGAGCCCACGCCCTCTAAGAGCGCCGCCACACTGGAGGCGTGGCACAAGCGGGTGCAGTGGTCGACGTTGTGGCTGCCAAACGCGGTGCGCACAAGCTTTTGGAACAAATAGGCTTCTTCGTTGCTGCCTTTGGCCGAGCCAAAACCGGCCAAGGCTTTGAATCCACTCGCTGGGCCGCCGTTTAAGTCGCGAAGGCGCAGCAACTCAGCCGCAGCAAAATCGAGGGCTTCGTCCCACGTGGCCTCGCGAAAGCTTGTTCGCCAGTCGGCTGTGCGGGAGTCAGCGGGCACGGTTTTGGGTGCGCCGATCTTGCGAATCAGTGGTCGGGTGAGGCGGTCGGGGTGGTGGATGTGATCAAACCCAAAGCGACCTTTGACACACAGCCGCCCTTGGTTGGCGGGGCCGTCGCGCCCGATGACCTCGACGATTTTTTCTTGGGCCACTTGGTAGGTCAGCTGGCAGCCCACGCCGCAGTAAGGGCAGACGGAATCAACCGAGCGATCTGGTGTTGTGACGACTGCGGGCATGAGCGCACCAGTCGGGCAGGCCTGCACACATTCGCCGCAGCCCACGCAGGTGCTGGCTCCCATGGGGTCAGCGAGGTCGAAAATGACGGTTGCGTCAGAGCCGCGTTTGGCCATGCCGATGACGTCGTTGACCTGCACGTCGCGGCATGCGCGCACGCAGCGGGTGCACTGAATACAGGCATCTAAATTGACCTGCATGGCCGGATGGCTGAGGTCAACGCCGAGCGGCTCGCGGCGCATTTCAGCCAGCGCAGCCCGCGGCGTGACGCCCAAGCGATCAGCCCAAAGGCTCAACTCGCCGTGATCGCCCGCAGTGGTTCGCCCCTGGCTTGGCATGTCGGCAAGCAGCATCTCAAGCACCATGCGTTGACTTTTCAGCGCGCGCGGGCTGTCGGTTTGCACCTGCATGTCGGCTTGAACCAAGCGGCAGCAACTCGCCGCCAGCGTGCGCTCACCCGCGACCTCGACCACACAAGCGCGGCAATTGCCGGCTGCACCGGCCGAGCCCAAATGGCTTGAGTGGCACAAAGTGGGCACTTGCACACCGGCACGACGAGCAGCGTCAAGGATGGTGTCGCCAGCCATGGCCTGGCAAGCCAAGCCGTTGAGCTGGAATTCTATTTTGGGCAAATTGACTCGGGCGTTCATGCGACCTCATCCGCAAAGTAGCGTTGCACACATTGCACCGGGTTGGGCGCGGCCTGCCCCAAGCCGCAAATGCTGGCGTCGGCCATGACGGCATTCAAGTCGTTCAGGGTGTCAAAGTCCCAGCTTCGTGCGGTCATCAACTGCGCAGCTTTGGCAGTACCGACGCGGCACGGGGTGCATTGCCCGCAGCTCTCGTGGGCAAAAAATCGCATCATGTTGAGGGCCGCGTCACGCGCCCAATCGGTCTGAGTCGCAGACTTGCCCAGGACGATGACCGCGGCTGAGCCGATGAAGCCGCCCAAGGGCTGCAAGGTATCAAAGTCAAGCGCGATATCGGCCAAACTCGCCGGAAAAATGCCGCCGCTGGCTCCGCCCGGCAAAAAGCCGTACAACTCAAACCCCGCCAGCATGCCGCCACAGTGCTCGTCAATCAACTCCTGCAGCGAAATGCCAGCCGGCGCGAGCTTGACACCGGGGCGCGCGACCCGGCCGCTGACGCTGAATCGGCGAAGGCCCGTGCGCCCACGCCGTCCATGCCCGCTGAAAAACACCGGCCCATGCTCAACGATGTCACGCACCCAAGCCAAGGTCTCGCCGTTGTGTGCCAAGGTGGGGCGGCCAAACAAACCTTGCTGGGCAATATAGGGCGGGCGCAGCCTTGGCTCGCCGCGCTTGCCCTCCAAGCTCTCAATGAGGGCGGATTCTTCGCCGCAGATGTAAGCGCCCGCTCCGCGCCTGAGCACGATGCTTGTTGCATCGGCAAAGCGCGCACGCATGCGCTCGAGTTCAACTTGCAACATGCCACGAAGCGCGTGGTACTCGTCGCGCAGGTAGATGTAGACCCTCTCCACACCGACGACTTCGGCGGCAATCAGCATGCCTTCGATCATGCGGTGTGGGTCGCGGCTCAGGCAGTCGCGGTCTTTGAATGTGCCGGGCTCGCCTTCGTCCAAGTTGACCACCATCAACCCTGGTTTGCCCGAGCGCTGCACAAAATCGCGCACGATGCCCCACTTGCGACCCGCGCCAAAACCCGCGCCGCCCAAGCCCCGAAGCCCCGCATCGGTCAAGCTGGCGATGATGTCATGGGGTGCACGCTCACCTGACCGGGTTGCCTGCCAAAGCGCGTAGCCACCGGCTGCAAGGTAGGCGTCGAAGTCGACTTCTGGTGAGTCTGCAATTACTCCTAATTTAGTAGCAACAAACCCAATAGATTCGGAGACCAACGGACTATTTTTCGTCAAAAAGCCGATTTGGCGGTCGATTTCGACCTCAATCGACGCAGCATCAGCCGCTTGCACGACGCGCTGCCCCACCGCCACGGCGGGCGCGTGATCACACTGGCCAATGCAGGGCGCTCGCCGAATGCTCACCCCTTCGCGCACCCGGATCGACCCGGCAACCGCATCGCCGCCCGCCAGTTCACAACTGAGTCCGTCGCACGACCGCACCACCAACAGCGGCGCAACTTCGTCCGCCTCCAACACATCGAAGTGGTGATAAAAAGTGGCGACCTCCATCACCTCAACCATCGACAAGCGCATGAGCTGAGCCAGCGCGACCAAATGCGGCTTGCGCAAGCAGCGGTGCGCGTCGTTCAAGCGGTGCAAATACTCAATGAGCTCGTCGCGCGGGTAGCCATCCGTATCGGGTGGCTCGCCAATCAGGGCTCGCACGGTGGCCAGATCATCGGGCGTTGCTTGGCGGCCCTTCAAGGTGGTTTTTGCTTTGGCACCGGCCTTAGCTGAGTTGCGCAAGTCAGCGGGCGTGCCCAAAACGACGGGTTCAGGCGCGTGCATCGGCCAGGCTCGCATCCAGGGTCAGGCGCTGCAAGCCGGTGTAGGCCAAAAATCGCCGATTCATGGCGCGCCCGACGGTGCAAACGCCCAAGCGCTCGGCAATCTCGTGGCCCATTTGGGTGATGCCGCTTCGGCTCACCACAATGGCGATGCCCATTTGCGCGGCCTTCATCACCATCTCGCTTGTGAGCCGCCCGGTCGTGTAAAAGGTTTTGTCGCTGCCGTTGATGCCGTTTAACCACATCCAACCCGCAATCGTGTCAATCGCGTTGTGGCGACCCACGTCTTCCACAAAGTACAGAAGCTCAGGCCCATCAAACAAGGCGCAGCCATGGACTGAACCCGCCGACTTGTAGGTGGTTTCTTTCAAGCGAATCGCGTTGAGCAGCCCGTACAACTGCGCTTGGCTGATGCGTGCGTCGGGGCTTAAGGTCACAGCGTCGATGTTGTCCATCAAGCCGCCATACACACTGCCCTGCCCGCAGCCGGTGGTCACGGTTTTCTTGGCGGTTTTCTCATTCAATTGCATCAAGCCGCTGCGGGTGGCCACAGCCGCAGCACCCTCGCCGTGCTCGCCGCAGTCCCAGTCGACGGTGATTGACTCAACCTCGGCCACGTCCATCGCCAAGCGCTGGTTGCGAAGCCAGCCCAAGACCAGCAGCTCGGGAGCGGCACCCAGCGTCATGATGGTGACCAGCTCGGTCTTGTCGACATAAACAGTCAGCGCCCGTTCGGCCGGGATCGACAACGCCTCAATCTCGCCCCGCTCATTCAGCGCGGTCACCTCACGGGTCAGCGGCGCTTGGGCACTCGTTAACCGAGGCATGTGTGTCGAAATCAAAGTCATTGCCGGAGCATACAAAGCAAAAGGCCGCGAGCTTGAAACGCGGCCTGTTTGTTGGGGTGAAGTCGCGCTATTTCTTGACTGGGGCCGCGGCCACCGGTGCAACGGCAGCAGCAGGCAGGGGCCACACAAACGCGCCAGGGTCAGCGCATGCCGGAGTTGCTGTGGCGGGTTTGGCTTCTTTACCCAAGCCTTTTGCGGATTTAGCCCAATGCGCAGCGGTTTTTTCCATCGACACACACAGTTTGTAGCCATCAACCTTGCCGGTGTGGGCCGTTTTACCGGCGGTCTCCGCCGCTTTGGCCTTGGCCTCATCACTGAGTGGCGCTGAAACCAGTTTGGCGTTCGCGCCCAAAGCGGCGAACGTCAAAACACTGGCAACGATGCTGGTGCGGGCGAATCTCATGGTGTCAATCCTCAAATCTGTTTTGTTTTGTGTTGCGGCGCAGCCAATCAGACGCGAACCGTGCTCGCCGCCAAGCTGGGGTCGCCTGGCGTGCGTTGCGCGGGAATCTTGCCGGACTTGATGTCGTCGTGCCACATCTCGTGGTGCTCTTTAGCCCAAGTTTCGTCAACATAGCCGGTTTTCATGCCTTGGTACGCGCCCTGCATGCCAATCGTGCCCATGTAGATGTGCCCCAAAAAGAGCGTCATCATCAGCATCGCAGCTCCGCCGTGAATCATGTTTGAGATCTGCATCACATCCCGGGTGAAGACCATGCCGGGCACCAAATGGTTAAGCACCAAACCCGACACGGCAACGACCAAGCCAAGAACAAAAACGCCGCCCCAGAACACAACCTTTTCACCTGCGTTGAATCGGTGCGACGGCACTTCTTTGCCACCAAACAAACCTCCCGCCTTGAGCAGCCAAGCCAAGTCTTCTTTACTGGGCAAATTGTCGCGAGCAAACGTGATGATGACCACAATCAAGGACACCACGAAGAGCGGCCCGACAAAGTTGTGGGCGTTTTTGAGCGCATAAGTGAGCCAGCCAAACAACTGCAAGCCAATGACGGGCAGCAAAATATACTTACCAAACGCCATCACGATGCCTGAGATCGCCAGCACACAAAATGCAATCGCGTTGGTCCAATGAGCCGCGCGCTCGACATAAGTGAAGCGCTCAATCTTGCGACCGGTATCGACGCCGTGTTGCTTGAGCTCGCCCTTGCCAAAATAGAACAAACTGAGTGCCAACAAGGCGATCAAGATCACCGACCCGCCGTAAGGAATGATGATGCCGTTGCGCACCTGCCGCCAAGCCTCGCCCGCATTGGTTGGACGCGACAAACCCGGGTACTGCACCATGGGTTGTATCAAGGTTCCGGCTTCGGGGTTGTCGCGAGTCGGGAAGTTGGTGACGCCCGCAACGCCTTTGCCCACATCACGCCACATCGGTGCATTGTTGCCAGGCTGAACTCTGTTTCTCTCGGCGTTACTTTGCTTGGCGTAATTGGGGTCGGCAGATGCGTCAGGCTTAACTTCAAAGATGCTTTGACTTTGTATGCCACCCACCATCGGGGCGCTTTGAACGGCTGGCGCTGGCGCAGCTTGACTCGATACCGCGGCAGCGGGGTCAACTTGCAGTTTTTGGGCAGAAACCGGAGCCACTGATGCAAAAAAAGCAGCAACGAACCCAATAAATGCCACGACCCGAAAGGTATATTTCTTCAAAACTGTCTCCTCAGCAACCCAAACCACAACCTAATCAGCCGTCACACGCAGCCCAATCGGCATCACGGTGCCTTGACGTAATCGTTTTGTCCGTTTTGCGTGCGCGCACGCATTTGCGACTCCCAACTCTTTTGGTCGCCTTGCTTCCACCCTGAAATCGCATAGGTCTTGCCGGTGCCGGTGTAAGGCGCAGTGTCGCTTTTCACGCCACCCATGCCCTGCGGCTTCTCGCCGCATGCACTCAAGCCAACTGCCATCACCAGGCCCGCAGCCATTGCCATCAAACGAGTCATGGTCATGCTCCTTGCTTGGGTGGTTGACCGGCTTGCTTCGAGCCGTAAGCGGTGCCCCAGCCCCACACTTCTGCGCCCTTGCCGCGTTTCAAAACGCGGTTTCGGTAAATGTCGGAGATCACGTCGCCATCACCCGCAAGCAAAGCCTTGGTCGAGCACATCTCCGCGCAGGCTGGCAGTTTGCCCTCTGCCAGGCGGTTGCGACCATACTTTTCATACTCTGCTTGGCTACCGTTGGCTTCAGGGCCACCCGCGCAAAAGGTGCATTTGTCCATCTTGCCGCGCACGCCAAAAGTGCCCGCCGTCGGGAATTGTGGTGCGCCAAACGGACAGGCATACGAGCAGTAACCGCACCCAATGCACACGTCTTTGTCATGCAAAACCACACCTTCGTCGGTGCGATAAAAACAGTTCACTGGGCAAACCGCCATGCAAGGCGCGTCTGAGCAATGCATGCAAGCCACGGATACGCTGCGCTCTCCGGGCACACCGTCGTTGAGCGTGACCACGCGTCGGCGATTCACGCCCCACGGCACATCGTGTTCGGCTTTACAAGCGGTGACGCAACCGTTGCATTCGATGCAGCGCTCTGCATCACAGATGAATTTCATGCGGGCCATGTGGGCTCCTCGTTGGGTTCACTTTGGGTTGTGGTTTGCTGGCTCAGGCCAAAGTCAAGCAATGCGCTCAACATTACAAATCGTCGTTTTGGTCTCTTGCATCATCGTGACAATGTCATAGCCGTAGGTTGTAGCGGTATTGATGGCTTCGCCGCGAGTGATGGGTGCCGCGCCGCCTGGGTAGTACGCCTTCATGTCGGCACCTTGCCAATGCCCAGAGAAGTGGAACGGCAAAAACACCGTGTCAGGACCAACTCGCTCCGTCACCATGGCCATGACCTTGATGCGCGCGCCGGTCGGCGTGACCACATTGACTTGTTCGCCATTTTTCACGCCCCGATCTGCCGCAGCCTTGGGGTTGATCTCAATGAACATGTCTTGTTGCAACTCGGCAAGCCACGGGTTCGAGCGAGTTTCCTCGCCACCACCCTCGTACTCGACCAAACGGCCCGACGTCATGATGAGTGGGAACTTCTCGTAGGCCTTGTCTGCAATGGCTTTTTGTTGGATCGACTTGAACAAAACTGGCAAACGCCAAGCGGTCTTGCGGTCATCGTGCGTCGGATACTTGGCCGCCATATCTGGCCGGGTGCCATAAAGAGGCTCGCGGTGTTGGGGAATGCCGTCAGGGAAATTCCAAACAATGGCGCGGGCTTTGGCGTTGCCAAACACGTGGCAACCGTGATTTTTCATGGTCACACGGATGATGCCGCCTGTGTTGTCGGTTTTCCAGTTCTTGCCTTCTGCGCCGGCTTTTTCAGCATCGGTCAGCTCGTCCCACCAACCGAGTTTTTTAAGCAGCAGGTGGTCGAACTCTGGGTAACCCGTCGTGAGATCGGCGCCTTTAGAGTGCGATCCGTCCCCGGCCAGCAAAGACACGCCTTCTCGCTCGACACCAAAGTTGGCGCGAAAGTTGCCGCCACCGTCCATGACGTGTTTGGAGGTGTCATACAAGTTGGGTGAGCCGGGGTGCTTGAGTTCGGGCGTGCCGTAGCACGGCCAGGGCAAACCAAAATAGTCACCCGTTAAGTCGTAGCCCGTCTCAGCATCTTTACCGCCCTTGCTTTTCAGCGTTTTGACGTCAAAGTTACCCATGTTGCGCATGTGCGCTTTGAGTCGCTCTGGGCTTTGACCGGTGTAGCCAATCGTCCAAACTGACTTGTTGATCTCGCGCAAAATATCTTCAGGCACCGGCTCATCCATGCCGCCCACTTTTTGCATTTTGTAGTTTTTGACCAGCTCAGCGCCAAAGCCTAGTTTTTGCGCGAACTGGTACATGATCATGTGATCGCTGCGACTCTCCCACAAGGGTTCAATCACTTTTTCACGCCACTGAATCGAGCGATTCGAAGCCGTACATGAACCGCTGGTCTCAAATTGCGAGGCCGCAGGTAGCAAATACACACCCCGGTTGGGGTTTAGGTCTTCAGCCTTGCCGGGCATCGCGGCCATGGCGGCGGTTGCCGACGGATACGGATCAACCACCACCAACAAATCGAGCTTGTCCATCGCGCGCTTCATGTCCAAACCGCGTGTTTGCGAATTGGGTGCATGGCCCCACATGACCAAGGCCCGCAAGTTTGAGTCTTGATCGATGAACTCGTTTTTCTCCAACACACCGTCAATCCAGCGCGACACCGTCATGCCGGGCTTGGTCATCATCGCGGGCGACGCAAACTGCTTTTTGATCCACTCGTAGTCAACATTCCACGCCTTGGCGAAATGCTTCCATGCGCCGTCAACGATGCCGTAATAGCCTGGCAACGAGTCGGGGTTGGGGCCAACATCGGTTGCGCCCTGCACGTTGTCATGGCCACGGAAAATGTTGGCGCCACCACCACTTGGGCCGATGTTGCCCAGAGCCAACTGCAATATGCACGACGCGCGCACAATCGCATTGCCAATGGTGTGCTGGGTTTGACCCATGCACCACACGATGGTGCCGGGACGGCTCTCGGCCAACATTTTGGCCACCTTGAGCATTTGGTCTTCTTTGACGCCGCACGCCTCTTCAACCTTGTCGGGCGTCCATTTGGTCAAACATTCTTCGCGCACCTTTTCCATGCCGTAGACGCGATCATCAATGTATTTCTTGTCTTCCCAGCCGTTCTTGAAGATGTGATGCAACAGCCCAAACAAAAATGCAATGTCCGTGCCTGACCGAATGCGCACGTACTCATCGGCCTTGGCTGCCGTGCGGGTGAAGCGTGGGTCAACCACGATCATCTTGCAGCCAGTTTCTTTGGCATGCAACATGTGCAACAAACTGACCGGGTGGGCCTCGGCGGCGTTTGAGCCAATGTACATCGCGACTTTGCTGTTTTGCATGTCGTTGTAGCTGTTGGTCATCGCGCCGTAACCCCAGGTGTTGGCGACACCTGCAACCGTGGTGCTGTGGCAAATGCGAGCCTGATGGTCGCAGTTGTTGCTGCCCCAAAGGCTCACAAACTTGCGAAACAAGTACGCTTGTTCGTTGTTGTGTTTGGATGAGCCCACCCAAAAAATGCTGTCAGGGCCGCTGGCTTTTTTGAGCTCCAGCATGCGCGCTGATATCTCGGTCAGCGCAATGTCCCAACTGATTCGCTCGTATTTGCCGTTGACGAGTTTCATCGGGTAGCGCAGGCGAAACTCGCCGTGACCATGCTCGCGCAGCGCCGCGCCTTTGGCACAGTGAGCGCCCATGTTGATCGGGGAGTCAAAAACCGGTTCTTGCCGCACCCAAACGCCATTTTCAACCACGGCGTCGACTGCACAACCGACCGAGCAGTGCCCACACACGGTGCGCTTGACTTCGACCTTGCCGGTGCCGTCGACGCTGCCCTTTTGAGCGGCATTGGCCTTCTTCACCAAGGTCAACTGCGTGGCGGCCAATCCAACGCCAACACCTAAGCCTGAGCGGCGCAAAAAAGTGCGTCGATCAAGTGCGCCAATCGAGTGGCTCAAGCCGCGTTGCAGGCTTGACACGAATCGAGTGCTGGAAGGCGAGGCGTGGGCCCCAGCCGTTTTTTTGGTCAACAACATGTGTGTTACTCCGCGAGGTGAATTGAGCTCAGACCAAGGTGGTGGCGTAGTAGCGCTTGACGTGATCGGTTACGCGGTAACCGCCGCCGTTTTCAGGTGCATCGGGTTGTGGCACGGTGCTGGCTTGCAGCGGCTTTGCCGCACCGGGAACGAGTGCAACAGCCGCAACACCCGCGGCCGCTGCACTTGCTCCAAACAACATGGCTCGGCGCGAAGCCGCAGAAGCGTTGGGTGCGCTGGAAGCAGATAGATTGCTCATGGGTATGTCCTGTGGCTGGCAGGGGTTCGAGATGCAAACCCCATTTAAGCTAGCAATCAAAGTTTAGACTCTCGCCTCCAATTGCGCAACCGCTAACCAAGCAAAACCATCGGATTCAACAAAGGGTTTTCCCGTTGATGTCGGTCAACCGCTACTCAATTAATCGAGCAAGTCAAAACCCTGCTGCTCAACCGTCAAAAACGATTGGGTGAACTCGGCAACTGCACGGTAGAACCGCGACTTGGGATGCGCCGCAATTGCATCGCACATCGCCGCAGCCCACGGCTGCAGATGGTCACCGAAAAACGATTTTTGTTGCGTTAAGTTGGCGATAGCCACGTCGTCGCCAGCGATCAAATAGCGCATCACTTCGCAGCCGTAAGCGAAGTGATCCTCGGTTTCGCTCATGTCTTCGTCGCGACCCAAACCCAGTTTCGCCAAATCGGTGCGAAGTCGAACCAGCGGCTTTTCATTCAAAAAGCCGCTCAAGTAATGCGAGCCAAACAAATAAACCTCGGGCTTGCCAACGCCGCCAAACAGGGTTTGAAACTCGTCGGCAATCTGCGTGTCGGTGGCTTCACGGGCGGCTTGTACCAACACGACCCAAGGTTGCTCTAAAAATCCGCCCTCGCTGGGGGCTTGGGTGACCGCGACCCGAAGTTGCGAGAGCAATTCTGGCGCTGGCGGCGCATAAAGAAGCGCACACAGCAATCCGTAGACCTCGGCGCGAGCGGTTTCTTCGTCGAGCGCGCTGGTTTTTGGCGCGGCACTGTTGTGGGTTTGAATGGTCATGAGGGTGTTTGTACTTTTGTCTCGTCACCCGCGCTGTACAAATCAATCACGCGGCAATCCATGCACATTTTGAGTCGATCCGCGGCAGCGCCTTGGAACATCGCGTGGCCACTCAGTTTGCCTAGCATTGCTTCAATGGCCTTGAGTGTTCCAAACGGCTTTTGGCAGCGCAGGCATCGATACGGTTGCATCTCATTGAGCATGCGCGCTTGTTTGCGCTGCGGCGTCAGGTCAAGCTGCGGAATCAGCGTGATCGCGTTTTCAGGGCAGGTTTTGGCGCATAAACCGCACTGCACGCAGTTTTTCTCGGTGAAATTGAGCTGCGGAAGAGCCGAGCCATCACTCAATGCACCGGCTGGGCATGCATTGATGCAGCTTAAACACAACGTGCAACTGTCTTTGTTGACGCTGATTGCGCCCCAGGGCGAGGCGTTGGGCAATGCCAGCGTCTGTATGGGTTCAGCATCCTTGAGCGCGGGTGCGTGGGCAATCAAGTGCTCAACCAACAAATCCATGCTGGCACGTTTTTCGCTCGCCAAGGCAAATTTGGCCACTTGGGCGATTTTTGAGGCCGTTTTAACGAGTTTTGGGCCCTTGGTCTCGGTAAAATATCGATCTGTTGCTATGATTTTTGAATGAAGCGATGGATATTCTGAATCATCCAAATGCAGCACGTCAAACACCGGCACGCCGCCGCTGTAGCCCAAACCGGTTAGCAGACTCTGGGCCACTGCCATTTGTTCGCGCACGGCAGCCACATACTGCAGGGCCTCTTCATTCGTGACCATGACGGTCAGTTTGACAGCGCCGAACACAAACGCACCCAGCCAAACCTCAACACCCACGCTGGCGGTGTGCAAAAGCGGCTTGGGGATGACGTTAGCAGGCACGCCGTTAACATCGGCGCGCAGGCGCGCCGACCGCCCCCACTGCTCGACCAATTGCGAGCCCGCACCCTCACTGTGGAGCAACACGTGCGCACCCATGCCACCGGCACGATCAAAGGCGTACAGTGCCAGCTTGATGCGCTGGCCGATGTCTGCGGCTTTGGGGTATTGGTAGCTGATTGCGCCCGTTGGGCAAACCGTGGTGCAGGCACCACAACCCACGCACAGGTTTGGATTGACCTTGATTTGCTGGCGCGATTTGTCACTGCTGATGGCCTGCGCCGAGCAGATCTCGATGCACGCATTGCACCCAATTTTTTCGTTGCGGCTGTGGGCGCAGAGCTTTTGTTTGTAGTTGAAGAACTTCGGCTTCTCAAACTCACCCACCAAGCGACTCAAGGCAAGGGCAGTTGCCGCGCGCAAACTTGGCTGTGAAGTGCTGAGCGGCTCATGAAAATAGCCCTGTGGTTTGGCATGCTGCTCAAACGCCGTCGTTTGGCGCAGGTCAAGAACCAAGTCAAAGTGATGCGTCTCAACCGAGCCAGGGCGATCAAAATCGATTGCTGCGGCCACATGGCATGCGCTCACGCAAGAGCGGTGGCTTTTGCACAGGTTTAAATCAACTTGAAAGTCGACGCTGATGGCCGACTCAGGGCATGCCTCGACGCAAGCATTGCAACGGGTACACAGGTCTAAATCGATGGGGTTGTTGCGCTTGAGTTTGAGCTCGAACGCCCCCAACCAACCGGTCAACGACACGATCTCGCCGCTGATGGTGCCAATGACGCGCTCAGTGCCGTTGACGCTCGCCTCAGCGTTGTAGCCGGGCGCAATGAGTGACGTCACTTGAATCTCTTCGCCCAGCAACGCGCTGATCGATGTGGCGGCTTGACCCGGACCAATAATCAGAAGCTGGCCACCGCTTTTGTAGGTAACTTGGGCGACCGGCTCTGGGACGGGTGCGCTGGCCAGCGCGATTAAGGCGGCAATTTTGGGTGTCGCCAAGCCCGCGTCTTTGCTCCAGCCACCCGTCTCACGGATGTTGACGAATCGGATCGGCGAAACCACGCCCGCTCGGGCGCCTTCGGTGTTTTGGGCCAACTCATCAAACAAACGCCGCTCTTGCGTGCACGCAACGACCACGTCGTCGCCCCCCTTGATGGCTCGCTGGAATGCGGGCGCTTCGCGCCGACACAGCAACGTGTGGACGGCGAGCGCTTCAGTCGGCTGATCTTTGTAGAGAGCCTTCGACAACGCCGCTGGGTCCAGCGGCATGGTTTGGTTGCAATTGCATATCAAGTGAGTCGTCATGCGCGGGCGTCAATGCTGGCTGTGGCTGTGCTGAGGGAGATGCCTCAAGCTTTGGCTGGTCGCCAGACTGTGCCACAGGCAAATTGCCTTGCCCATCGGCACTGACGCTAGGTCCCTCGAGCGTTTTCGCAGGCTCCTCGGGCGGATCATCAAACAAATTCAGCAGCTTCGAACCCACCATGCGGCGAAGCATGTCCTCGGGGATGGGGTCAGCCTTGGAGTAGTCGTCGATGTACGTGTCCATGCCGTCCATCACGTTGTAGTGCGGATCAGCAAAAAGCTTTTTCAAGGCCGCGTTTTTGACATCGGGCGACACGTTGCTTTGCACAAAGGGCTTGAAATCGCTCTGCGGCGTCAGCGCATGCGTGTCCTCGATGGTCAATGGTGGCGGCTCGTCAACTGAAGGCTTCGCCTGCGTCATTGGTGCAACGGGCAGCTCAACCGGTGCAGAGATCGCTGGCTCAACGACCACAACACCCGCGCGAACGTCGGTTTTGCGCTTACTCCAGCGACTGAAAAACCCGTCGTCAGCCATGAACGGAGTCACCGGGCATTTTTCGCTTGTCTGCGGTGCTCACCCGAGCGGGGTTGCCAAAGCGGTCCTCGAGACTCAGAAAACTCTGCGGGCGCTTGCGCTTCTTGACTTCTTGAATGTGGTGGATTTCAGTGAAAGCCTGCAGCCAATCAATCACCGACTTTGGCGCAGCGACTTGCTCCACATGCTCTTGCGAGTCAAGCCAGCGCCCAGCATCGTGATAGCTCAGCGTCACGATTGACGGGTATGCAATGCACTCGCCGCTGGGGCTACCACTTGCTCGCTCACCGGGTTCATCTTCCATGCGCCACATCACCCAAAAGCACGGTTCAGGTGACGTGAGATTCAAATAGTAGCCCTCGGCGGTGTCTTTGAACAACTCAACGGTTTGATTTGGATGCAGCCACGTCTGCACATCGCCTTCATCGGACAAAAGCTGCGGCAATTGACCCAAATGCGGCTCATGCAACACGACATCGCTCAAATGCCATTGGTGCGTCGCCCAACGCGCGTTGGGGCCTTGCACGGGCCTGCGCGCCATGAGCACTGCCACATCGAGGCTGGGCCGATCAGACAAACTCAAGTGCCTTGCGAGACGCGGATGCTTGGAAACTTCGAACTGAAATCTTTGGCCTTGGCCGCAATGCCAATGGCCATTTGGCGCGCCATCGACTTATAAATGCCAGCAATGTCGCCGTCCGGATCCGCCACAACCGTTGGCTGACCGTTGTCCGCTTGGGTGCGGATGCTCATCGCCAAAGGCAACGCACCCAAGTAGTCGATGCCCTTGAGCGCCGCATAGCGTTTGCCGCCATCTTCACCAAAAATATGCTCGGTGTGACCGCAATTGCTGCACACGTGAACCGCCATGTTTTCAACCAAGCCCAAAATCGGCACGCCCACCTTTTCAAACATCGCCACGCCTTTTTTTGCGTCAAGCAGGGCAATGTCTTGCGGGGTGGTAACGATCACCGCACCGGTCATGGGCACGCGCTGGCTCAAGGTGAGCTGGATGTCGCCGGTGCCTGGGGGCATGTCAACAATCAAATAGTCCAAGTCACCCCAATTGGTTTGGCGCAAAAGTTGCTCAAGCGCTTGGGTCGCCATGGGCCCGCGCCAAATCATGGCTTGATCAGGGTCGATCAAAAACCCGATTGAAATGACTTGAACGCCGTAATTCTCAAGCGGATCCATGGTTTGGCCGTCGGTGCTCTCGGGTCGGCCGGTGATACCCATCATCATGGGTTGGCTAGGGCCATAGATGTCGGCGTCCAAAATACCCACGGCAGCCCCCTCAGCGGCCAGCGCCAAGGCCAAATTAGCTGCCGTGGTGCTTTTGCCCACGCCGCCTTTGCCCGAGGCGACCGCGACGATGTTTTTGACCTTGGGCAGTAACTGCACGCCGCGCTGCACCGCATGGGCCACAACCGCCGTTTTGATGTGGATGGTGACCTGCCCCAAACCCGAAATCGATTTGGCCGCGGCCGTCAGTGTCTGACGAAGCACGGGCCACTGGCTTTTGCAGGGGTAAGGCATTTCGAGGTCAAAGGCGACGTTCGCACCCGAAAAAACGATGTTTTTGACCGCTTTGGTCGCAACTAAGCCCTTTTGGGTGAGTGGGTCTTGGACACCTTCGAGGGCGTGCAACAAATCAATTGAGGTCATGAAGGCGCTGATGTAATGTTCAAAGAAAGACTGCGCAATTGTCAGCTGCTTTGTTCTCTGCTGCTGGCAGGCGGTTTTGCGCGCGGCGGCGATTCGTGGTCTGGGCGCTGCAGCCACCCGCCGCCCTACAATTGAATGATGAGCTCCAGCCCCGAAAAAACCGCCGATTTGCCCCATTCTGACGCATCACCTCGCCAGATTTTTGTGACGACCGCGTTGCCTTATGCCAACGCCAAATTCCACATCGGTCACATGATGGAGTACATCCAGGCCGACACTTGGGTGCGTGCTCAGCGCATGCGCGGTGCGGTGGTCAATTTTGTGTGCGCTGACGACACGCACGGCGCCGCGATCATGATCGCTGCCGAAAAGATGGGGCTAACACCCCAAGCCTTCGTGGCTCAAATCGCCGCCACGCGCCAGCCGTACTTTGACGGTTTTCACATCGCGTTTGATCACTGGCATTCGACTGATGCACCAGAAAATCACGCCTTGGCGCAAGACATTTACCGCGATTTGCGAGCCGCAGGCCTGATTCGAACCGAGTCCGTCGAGCAGTTTTTTGACCCTGAAAAGGGCATGTTCTTGGCCGACCGCTTCATCAAGGGTGAGTGCCCCAAATGCGGAGCGAAAGACCAATACGGAGACAACTGCGACAACTGCGGCGCGGTTTACAGCCCAACCGATCTTAAAAACCCCTACTCGGCTTTGAGCGGTGCCGTACCTGAGCTCAAGAGCTCGGAACACTACTTTTTCAAGTTATCCGATCCACGCTGTGTGGCGTTTTTGCAATCGTGGACACAAGACGGCCGCTTGCAAAGCGAGGTCGCCAACAAAATCAAAGAGTGGTTTGCGGTTGATGACGAGGGCAAACCCAAGCTAGGCGACTGGGACATCAGCCGAGACGCGCCGTACTTTGGCATCGAAATACCCGACGCACCCGGCAAATATTTCTACGTTTGGCTGGACGCGCCCGTGGGCTACCTCGCGTCGCTACATCATTTGCTGTGCACGCGCGGCGAAGACCCAGCAACTTATTTGGCCAACCCGGCGCTGGAGCAAGTGCACTTCATTGGCAAAGACATCGTGTATTTCCACACCCTGTTTTGGCCAGCGATGCTGAAGTTTTCAGGGCGAAAAACGCCCGACAAAGTGCATGTTCACGGCTTTGTGACGGTTGGCGGCGAAAAAATGAGCAAAAGCAGAGGCACGGGCATTGACCCGATGCGCTACTTGGAGTTGGGTCTCGACGCGCAGTGGCTGCGCTACTACTTCGCCGCCAAAATCAATGGTCGGGTTGAAGACATCGAGCTCACGCCGGAAGATTTCATGGCACGAGTCAACGCTGACTTGGTCGGCAAGTACATCAACATCGCCAGCCGCGCGGCGGGTTTCATCACCAAACGCTTCGATGGCCGGCTGAGAGATGTTTTTGATGAAAAATCGGCTGTTGGTCTCGATATCTTAAGACTCATTAGCTCTCAAATCGATAGCATTTCTGACTTGTATGACGCGCGCGATACCGCCCGCGCGATGCGAGAAATCATGGCGCTGGCCGACAAAGTCAACGCATTTGTCGATGCCAACAAGCCGTGGGAATTGGCCAAACAGGACGACAAAGCTGCGGAGCTGCACGGCGTTTGCACCACCTGCGTGCAGGCATTTCGACTGCTCACAGCTGCGCTCAAACCGGTGCTACCCGACTTAGCAGTCAAAGTTGAGGCGTTCTTGATGTGCGAACCACTCACGTTTGCCAACGCAACCCAATTGCTGCCAGCGGGTCACGTGATTGCGCCCTACAGCCACTTGATGCAGCGAGTCGACGAGAAAAAGCTCGACACCCTGCTCGGTGTCGACACCGATCCGAGCGCAGCGAGTGAGACCGCTGCTGGGGTGGCCAAAACACCCAAATCTGCGACAAAAAAGGCCTTGGTCACCGACTCTATTGGGCCAGATGCTATCAAATCTGATACGCCTGGTGGGGAACCGATTGCGGCCACGATTGGCATTGACGATTTTGTCAAGATCGATTTGCGCATTGCTCGCATTGACAGCTGCACTGCCGTTGAGGGCTCAACCAAGTTGCTGCGGTTGATGCTCGATGTCGGTGAAACCAACCCTGATGGATCGCCCAAGCTGCGCCAAGTGTTCTCGGGCATCGCTGCGGCGTACTCGCCAGATGAATTGGTGGGTCAATTGACTGTGATGGTTGCGAACCTCACACCACGCAAAATGAAGTTTGGGATCAGCGAAGGCATGGTTTTGGCGGCGAGTGACGCAGCCGATCAAGTTGGCCCCGACGGCAAGGCGGCCATCCACGTGTTGTCGCCGTGGCCAGGAGCCAAGCCGGGCATGCGGGTTCTCTGATCGCCACTGCAGCGCCTGGGGAGTCAGGTCAAGTCTTTGGCCCCGTTTCCACCAGACGCGTCAAGGCTTGGCGCAGGCATGCTCAACCCCGACCAATCAGCGACAGAATTCAGGCTGCGCGGACTGCGTTTGCGCGAACGACCCCGGGTTCGTTGATCGATTTCGGACTCGGCGCTTGCCTCGCCCCAGCCATCATTGCTCGATTTGCCGGCCCAATCGGTTGCAGCGATGCCAGCGACCCGCCCCGTCACCCGCCACAGGTCAATGCCTGAGTCTCGCATCCCCAGTTGCACCACCGCGATGCGCTCCAGCGTGAACCGCTGCTTGATCGCATCCGCCACTGGCCCGGTCACCACCAGCGGCACCGACAGGCCGCGCGCTTCGTGTGCCAAGCCTTTGGCGCGCTCGATCGGCGGGCCGACCGCTGTGTAGATTAAGCGCCCGTCTTGCGTGCCAAAGTTGCCCACCGCCGCGACTCCAGAGTCTATGGCTATGTTCAATGGCCAGGGCACGTCGTCGTGATCGCGCTCAGCATCAAGCTGCTCAATGACCCTGATCGCTGCCTCGCAAGCTCGCAACGACGGGTTCGACTGAATCAACGGCGCATTCCAAATTGCGGACGCGCCGTCGTTGTCTATGCCGTCAACAATCCCACGGGTGGCCTCAACCGCTTTCGCCAGTTGGGCAAAGGCGCTAAAAGCAGCCGCGTTTTGGCCATTTTGCATTTGCAATTGCCCGGCGAACAGAGCATGCAACGCCACCACGTCACGCGACTCAACACCGGGTTTGGGCTCGCGGCGCAGTGCCAAGTAGTGTTGCACCAAAGGTTTGGGCACGAACCGCGCGTACCCCGCGAGCGCGGTTCGCGCCAACACAGTTGATGCTTGCAGTTGCCGAACCTCGGCCACATGGCTTGGGATGTGCTTCATCTCATTGAATCTGAATCGTTCAAGCAGCTTGGTTTGCACAGCCAAGCGGCGCAAAGGCAAGGCCAACCGCCCGGATAACCACGCGATCAACAGCGACCCGCCGATCAAACCCGCTATCCCGATGGCCAGCATGCGCCAGCGAAGTTGCCGCACACTGGCGTAAACATGTTCGTGCCGATCGACTACGGCAACATACACAGCACCATTGGCTCGCCCCAGCTCCCGCACAGCTGACACGCTGGCAACGTAGGCGGATCCACCAGCGGCTTGCAGCTCAAAATAGCCGCTTCCAGGCTTGTCGACCCATTGTTTTGCAAAGGTGTTCAATTCGCGAAGCGAAGCATCTGGCAGATCTGCCACCCGAGGCGCTTTTTCTGACCCTGACAGCTTGGCAAAGGCATCGGCTTTGGACCACGCCCACAACATGCCGCTTTCATCAAAAACAAAGGCCTCGACCGCAGTCGCCCCCCGTTGTTGGGCCAAATAGCTTGACAAACCGACCAACGTGAAATCAACTCCGCCGATCGTGCTGCGCTGCACACCCGCCGACGCGGGGTCTGTTGTCGCGTTGATTGCCGGGGTCGTCGGGTTCGCACCCGCATGACCCAAATTCGCAGACATCGTCACGCCGAGCTGTCTCGGAAACGCAAAAACATAGGGCTCAGTGGGTACGACCTCACCAACTGGCACCCCACTGGCTCGCTCATACCAAGTGCGCTTTCTGGGGTCAAAGCCGCTGTTCGGTCGCGACTCTGACGCAAGGGTTTGCATCTGCGTTCCAAAAAATGTCCAGCTCTCAGGGATACCCAAATCGGCTCGCTTGATGTGTTGAATCGCAAAACTGGCCGGCAAAGCCGATCTCGGCGCTTTGACAGCCTCACGGGCCTGTGGCGTTGGCAAACTGAGCACGCGGAAAAATTCGCCGTCTTCACCGCCGAAATAAACACTGGCGATGTGCGGGAAACGCGCCATCAACGACATGTGCACCCGTGCCATGCCGCCGTCAGGCCCACCGCGAAACCCTTGGAGGGGATTCAGCGTCATCGCACCCAACCAAGCGCGGGCAGGTTGCTGCAGTCGGGTCAAACTCTCGGTTGTACGCTGCCCCACTTGCTCAAACTGAGTTCGCGTGCCTTCAATCGAGACCCGGGTGGCGGTGTCTTCGGTGACCCACATCAGCAAACTGAAGAACAGCACAAACGGCAGACAAAACAACACAAAAATATGGCGGCGCAGCGGCACGGCTCGCCCGCGCCACCAGTTCCAAATTTCAGTTTTCATGGACTTCCACATGGATCAACTCGCCCAGCAAAGTGAGGGATTTCTGCGCATCATCCGCCCTTGAACTGTGGCGATTTCATGTCAGGTCCACTTTCAGTGCGCAGCACTTTGAGGTCGCGGTCAACAACGACCGAAAAAATCATCGATTGATGCGTTCCTGCCTCCATGTAGCGCCAGTTGTAATGGACTTCTTTGGTCAATTCATACGGCACGACCGACATGGGTTTACCCAAGGCCTTGCGAACCGATTCCATCAACATGCCAGGCTTAACTTTGGCAAAATTTTGCGGGGTGAGCACCTGCCGCAACGCACTCATTTTGCCGTCAGTGCCAATTGAAATCATGTAGTTGACGTGCCCCTCGGGCTGGCGGTTGTACTCAAAAATCCGCTCGCCACCTGAGCCGTCCCAGACTTGCTCTGGCGCACCAAACTTTGCACGAACGTCGGCTTCAGTGGACTGACCCTCTTCTAGCTCACTGATGCGCTGCGGGTCGCAGGCCCAAAGCATGGGAGCCATGCATGCAACCGCGACGATGCCGCGCCAGCGTTCAATCCAGGTCACCAATTGCATTGAGTCCACCGTCTGTAAAATGTGAATTATCGGCCGCGCCAACTGTATACCCTTCTTCGGTATCGCTGATGCCGCTTCGGCTGCGTCACGCGCCGATTGTGTAACACAAAAGACTAACAATTTGACGCAGCATGTGTTTGCGCCGATTTGATTCCAAAAAACCAACCAGAAACCTCATCCATGCGCCCATTTGCCCGCCCACACTACGAATCGGAAGCGACACGTTTCATCGCCGAGCTTAAAACCAGTCGCCCGCAGCTGGAGTCCGAACAACGCGCGGGTCGCGCCCTTTTGTGGGACGCTGCTGTCGACCGCAGCAACCAAGACGGGTTCAGCCAAGGCAAAGTTGCCCAGCAAGCCTACGTTTATCAAACCCTGGCCTGATTTTGATCTATTTTGGCACTTGGTCTCCGAATTCATTGGGTTTGTTGCTATGATTTTTGAATATCAATAGATGTCACCCGTTCTTGAATCTCACGCCTCCGAAATCGGCCCGGTTTTGATCGATTCGGTCGCCGTTGCGCGCCTGTACGGCGAGCCGCTGTTCAAGCTGCCGCACGATTTGTACATTCCGCCCGATGCGCTGGAGGTGTTTTTGGAGGCTTTTGAGGGGCCCATGGATTTGCTGCTCTACCTCATTCGCAAGCAAAACTTCAACATCCTCGACATACCCATGGCGGCCCTCACGCGGCAATACTTGAGCTACGTCGACGACATCCGCAAGCACAACCTGGAGTTGGCGGCCGAATACTTGCTGATGGCAGCGATGCTGATCGAGATCAAGTCGCGCATGCTATTGCCACCCAAAAAGAGCGCCAAGGGAGAAGAGGCCGAAGACCCGCGCGCCGAGCTGGTGCGTCGCTTGCTCGAATACGAGCAAATGAAGCTAGCGGCACGGCGGTTAAACGACTTGCCGCAATTTGGCCGAGATTTTTTGCGCGCCGAGGTCTTTGTCGAGCAGGCCACTAAAACGCGCTTGGCTGATGTCAACCCAAGTGATTTGGCTGAAGCTTGGCGCGATATTTTGCGCCGAGCCAAGTTGATTCAGCACCACACAATCACCCGCGAGGCGCTGTCGGTGCGTGAGCACATGAGCATCGTGCTCAAAAGGCTCTGTGGTCACAAATTCATGCTGTTTGAAGATCTGTTCGATGTCAAAAAAGGCATTCCGGGCGTGGTTGTGACTTTTATTGCCATGTTGGAGCTCGCCAAAGAGGCCTTGCTTGAAGTCACGCAAGCCGAGGCGTTTGCACCGATCTACGTGCGTCTGGCGTTCACGCCCGTCCAAATCGCGCCAACCCAGCCCGAACTGAGTCAACCATGACCTACACATTTTTGTCGGCGACGATTTTGTTGATTTTGATCACCGATCCAATCGGCAACATCCCCTTGTTCGCCAACGCGCTCAAGCACGTGCCGCCGCAGCGGCGCACAAGGGTCATCTTGCGCGAAGTGGGCATTGCTTACGTGGTGTTGCTGACGTTTTTGTTCGCAGGTCAGACCTTCCTTCGCGTGATGGGTTTAAGCGCCATCAGTTTGCAAGTCGCGGGTGCTGTGGTGCTTTTTTTGATCGCACTTCGCATGGTATTTCCACCTGATGAACCAGCAGGTGAAATGCCAACCGAGGAGCCTTTGATTGTGCCGTTGGCGATTCCGGCGATCGCCGGCCCTTCTGCGATGGCAACCGTCATTTTGTTGGCCTCAACCGCGCCGCAGCGCCGCTTGGAGTGGATCGGCGCGTTGACGGTCACCCTGCTCGTCAGCGCCGTGGTTTTGGTGCTAGCCGAGCGAATTCAACAACTCATCGGCAACCGCGTGGTGCTCGCACTGGAGCGACTCATGGGCTTGATTTTGGTTGCAGTGGCAGTTGAGATGATGATTCGCGCGGGTCGAGAACTATTCGTGCGCTGAATCCGGCTTTTAAGCGTCAAAACCAATCAACGAGACCTATTTTCCCGCGCCAATCACGGCATTGGCAAAGTCTCGGCTAGACATCATGCTCACGCCCCACTGCGCTTCACTGATGCGGTTGCGGTCAAGCAAATGCAAACTGGCTTCCAACGGTAAATCGGCAAAGCGAGCCGCCGTTGGAATCACGGCGTTGACCTGGCCCTTGCCCAAATAGCTGGTGCGCGCGCTGTGGATGAAGTGGTTAGACCCCTCGACACGAACCGGCCCGAATTTCGCGGTGTTGTTGCGCGGCGTGAGCGGCACCCCCATCTGGATACCGAAGTAATGTCGATCGGTGTAGCGGTAGGTGACCCCAAAGCTCACGTCGCCAAAGTCACGCGACACATCGACGCTGGCTCCGCGATCTTTTGCCAAAAACTGACCGGCACCCGCTTCAACCGTGAGGTCAACGCTAGGAATGTAGCCACGCGCACTAACCCGCGCATAGGCCAAATTGCGAATGGCCGTTGGCCCTGCCAGTGGGTTCGTGGTCGCATCAGGGCTGCGAAACGCACCCGCGCGCAGGCTGATGGTGCCATCAACGTCAAGGGGCAAACGTCGATTGACCCAGTGCGACTCGATGGACGCGCCGGTGTAGTCCTTGTCGTAACGCCCGACTGACGCCAGATGAAACAGATCACTTCCCGTCCAGCCGGCCCAGTGCACCATCGCATGGGTCAAACCCGACTTGGGTTGCAGTCCGAAATAGCCTCGCCCCTGATCAAACGCATCGGTTGTGAGGGGATCGGTGGTCACCGAAGCGCTTGCCAAAACACGACCGCCCGCCAGCGGTAAGCCATCCCAAATGGTCGTGGCACGCACAGAAGCGGCGGCTTCAGTCGCGCCAAGGTCAGTACCAAAAAAAGTCCGAACGACCGGGTCAAACCGCACACTGAAGGGGACATCGGTCTGACCAGCCAACACCTTCGTCGTTGAACCGCCCGCGGCAGACGTGAGCCGCAACTCCGATCCAAAGCTGGGCCGTTGGCCGCCATCAGCGAAACGAAGCCAGGCGGCTCGATTGGCGGCGACTTTCGCCACCGGCACGCCTTGAACGGTCAACACCAAAAAGATGTCTTTCACGGTGGTTGGCAATCCACGCGCCAAAGCGGTCAATGCCACGCTCAAGCCGTCAAAGTGGCTGTGCTTAAACGAGCTATTTTGGACGCTTGCAACAGCGCGATCATCATCTGCACGCACCGCCACGGCATCGAAACCCAAGGCGCGTAGTTGGGTTTGCAGCCCATCGTCCGCTCGAAGTGGCTGGTCGGCACTGGGCCACTGAGCCGAGGCCAGATCATCGGACCGCCCCATGCTGCGCAAAGCGTCAGGTTGAGGCTTGGCTTGTCCCAGAGCGAATCGCAACGCGAGCTGAATGTCAATGCCCGGTGCGCGATTCGCGGTGAACCGAGGAAAACTGCGCGCCAAGGTCGTGGACAGCTCCGGCGCCCCAGGGACAAACTTGAGCGGTATGTTCGCTCTGGCACCAATTGATCGTTGGTAGGGATCGACATCCGCAAGTAGGTAAAGAGGCTCGATGATGCCGACTTTGACCCCCCCCATGAACCCGCTTCGCCCACCCGAAGCCCGCTTGATCGCGCCACCCGTGATCGACAACGGCCCCATGTCGTGGGTGATCACGCCAAAGAAACCCCTCAGTGCGACAGCTCCACCGGCAACGTCTTGAATACCCACTGCGGCGCGAGTTGCCCGGTCCGGCATGCGCACCATTTGCACCTTGATGTTGCCTGACAAATCACGGCTTCCCTTGGTAATCAGCCGACTGATGGGATCAACTTCGGTGTACTCAGCCAAGCGCCCACCAATCTCAACGTTGTCATACGGTGTCGCGACAAACATGGCGTTGCGCCCACGTGGCGCGCTGTTTGCATCAAAAATCGGATCAAACGCCCGGTTGATCGCGAAATCAAAGCTGCCAGCAGGTGCAACATCCGCGGTTGGCACGCTGAGCAAGCCACTTGAGCCATACCGAGTCAGGCCCAAACCCGAACCCCAAACGCCAGACCCAGCATTGGATTGAGCCAACGCATGCGCAGCCAACCCGCACAGCAGGCCGCTTGCTATGGCCACCGATCGAAATCTGCAGGCGACGATCTCCACTTGCGCTGACACACGATTTTTATGCTTCACAGTTTTTCCCTTGGCTTTTGCCACGTCAACATTAGATTTAGGACTTACGCAAAATTGTCCCAGCAAGGCGCAGCGACGACGACAGTGCGAATAGCACGGCTAGGAGCGGCAACGCGGCTGGGGCGGTTTTGCGTAAGTCCTATGATTGTAAGAACCCGCACGCCGAACGCTTGCACCGACGGCCATCTCACTCATCCGCCGGATTTCTGCCCATCAATTCGCTAACCGCTTGTTCAGGCGTGACCTGTCCCAGAATCAGGCGGTTGACGGCGTCCACCATGGGCATTTCCACCCCAAGCGATGCCGCGCGCCGCGCAATCGCTTTTGCGCTGGGCACGCCTTCTGCAACGTGCCCCAAAGTAGCCACAATTTGATCGACCGTCTGGCCCTGTGCAAGCGCCAAACCGACGCGTCGGTTGCGACTCAAGTCGCCGGTGGCCGTCAACACCAAATCACCCAACCCGCTCAAACCCATGAACGTCTCTAGCCGCGCGCCCAAAGCCACGCCGAAGCGACTCATCTCGGCCAAGCCCCGGGTCAACAGCGCGGCGCGTGCGTTCAGGCCCAACCCGAGCCCATCGCAGACACCTGCCGCGATGGCCAAGACGTTTTTAACCGCGCCGCCCACTTCGACCCCGCCAATGTCGTCATTGCCGTACACCCGAAACCGCTCGCTGTGAAACGCGCCGATGAGCCGCGCGCGAACATCGGCGTGCTCGCTCGCCGCAACCACCGCGCACAGGCGTCCCCGAGCGACCTCTTGCGCGAAACTCGGCCCGCTCAGCACACCCACCGGCTGATTTGGGCAAACCCTCGCCGCAACTTCATGCAGCAAAAGCGCGTGCGGGTCGTCGTTAGCCGAAAAAACCAAGCCTTTGCTGAGCCAAGCCAAGGCTGGCATCGGCGGCAACGCCGCGAGCCACGACTCAACGGCAGCCGCAGGTGTTGCCAAAATGACCAAATCAGCGGCCAAAAGCTCCTGCGGAAACTGACCTGCACTCGGCACATGGGCGATTCGCAACGCCATTGGTAAAGCAAATCCGGGCAGATATGCGACGTTTTCTCGCTGAGTATCCAGCTCGTGCTTGGCAGACGCAGACCGCACAGCCAACGTCGTGTGGTGCGAGTGGCTTGCCAAAATCGCCAAAGCCGTGCCCCAAGCACCCCCACCAATCACTACTATATTCATAGCAACAAACTCAATGAATCCGGCGACCAAGGGCCAATTTTCATCAAATTTGCCTCCAAAAACGACAAAAGGCCCGCCGGGGCCTCTTATCGCGCGGTTGTGCGCGGTTGTGCGCGGTTGTGCGCGGTTATGCGCCGTTATGCGCCGTTATGCGCCGTTCAGGCGTCGTTGGCCGCAGCCGGTGCGCCCAAGGCACCCGTTGCTTGAGCGGCAGCGTCGGCTTGCTGGGCTTGTTGCGCTTCGTACATGGCTTGGAAATTAATCTCTGCCAAGTGCACGGGCGGAAACCCAGCGCGCTGGATCAAGTCAGCCACGTTGGCACGCAAATATGGGTAGACGATTTGCGGGCATGCAATGCCCAAAATGGCGCTGAGTTGGTCGTCAGGCATGTTGCGGACTTCAAAGATGCCGCCTTGGCGACATTCAGCCAAAAACACGGTCTTGGTTTCGATTTTGGTCGTCACAGTCGCCGTGACGGTGACCTCGAAAATGCCTTCCACAACGGGCTTGGCATCAACGCCGAGCTGGATGTCAACCGCCGGTTGCTGTGGGTCCAAGAAAATGCCCGGTGAATTGGGCTGCTCAAGCGAGGCTTCTTTGAGGTAGATGCGCTGGATCTGGAACACAGCCTCAATCGGTGCGGATTGCGCTTCGACTGGCGGTATGACTTGGGCGATGTTGGTTTCGTCTGACATGTCAGCTCCTTGGGGGAAATCATGAAAAAAGCAAAAGAAAAGCCCGTTTGCTGCATTCGACAGCAACGCGCCCGAGCGGTTTTAGTCTGATTATCTCAGGTCAAGCTGCCTGCAAAAGGGGCATCAAACCGCCCTTGGCGTCTAAGGCAGCGAGGTCGTCAAAACCGCCGACGTGGGTCGCTCCTACGTAAATTTGAGGCACTGTGCGCCGACCGGTCGCCTGCATCATCGCGTCGCGCTGCGCGGTGTCCAAGTCGATGCGGATTTCTTCGATCGACTCCACACCCTTGCTTTTGAGCAACTGTTTGGCTCGAATGCAATACGGGCAAACGGCGGTGGTGAACATCTTGACGGCTTGCATGGCGGGGTGGCTCCTAAAAGTTGGCAAAAATTAGGCCAAGACCGCATCGATTGGCATGCTCGCGGCTCGCCAGCCTGCCGTGCCGCCATTGAGCGACTGCACATTGGTGAACCCGGCCTTTTTGGCCAAGGCAACCGCTTTGACGCTTCGCGAACCGCTGGCACACACCAAAATCACCGGCGTGGCTTTGTTTTTGACGACTGACGCAAGCTTGACCTCAACTTGGTCAAACGGCACATTTTTGGCTCCGCCCACATGCGCTTTAGCAAACTCGGCCTCGTCGCTGATGTCAATCACGACCGCTTTTTCGCGGTTGATCAGGTTCACCGCCTCGGTCACGGCAATCGCGCCGCCCCGAGGTGCGGACACCACGGCCGGCCAGACCAGCATGCCGCCAGCGGCGAAAGCGACCAAGATCAAAGGCCAGTTGTTGATGAGAAAATCCATGGGGTGAAACGCGTGAGCGGCCTAGTTCAAAACCCTGCATTCTAAAATTGATCTGACTGAATCACCCAAACCCCGCTAAAACCCCGATATTCACTGTCAAAAATGCACAAACTTGTCCTCATTCGCCACGGCGAATCCACCTGGAACTTAGAAAATCGCTTCACGGGTTGGACCGATGTCGATTTGACCCCCTTGGGCGTTGAGCAGGCCAAATCGGCTGGGCGCACCCTCAAAGCCGAAGGGTTTGAGTTCGACATCGCGTACAGCAGCGTCCTCAAACGGGCCACCCGCACGCTTTGGCACACGCTGGATGAGATGGATCGCACCTGGCTGCCGGTCGTCAACGCGTGGCGGCTCAATGAGCGCCATTACGGCGACTTGCAAGGCCTCAACAAGAGCGAAACCGCCAAGAAGTTTGGCGAAGCCCAAGTTTTGGCTTGGCGACGCAGCTTTGACGTACCGCCGCCGCCGCTCGATGCGCTTGACCCCCGCTGCGAACGCAGTGACCCGCGCTACGCCCGACTCAACCCAAGCGATGTGCCACTCACCGAATGCCTCAAGGACACGGTGGCGCGCGTCATGCCGCTGTGGACCGAGTCCATGGCCCCGGCAATTCGAGCGGGCAAACGCATCGTCGTGGCCGCGCACGGCAACTCCATTCGCGCTTTGGTCAAATACCTGGACAACGTCTCAGACGAGGACATCGTCTCGCTCAACATCCCAAACGGCACGCCGCTTGTGTATGAGCTGGACCACGCCCTCAAACCCATTCGTCACTACTACGCAGGTGATGCCGAAGCAGCAGCCCGCGCCGCAGCCGCAGTCGCAGCCCAAGGCAAAGCTTAGGCTTCAAAAATTGATAGCTTTGGGCTCAATGAATCCGGGCACCACGGTGATTTGTTCCACTATTTCATCGTTCGATGTCAAGGTGAATCGCCGCCACGAAACAAGCCTCTCCATTTAATTGCGCAACATGGAATTGAATCGGGCCGAGCCTCTCAGACTCGGCGTTGATCCAATGTCCTTGGTAGGCATGTGCGTGGTTGACGGTTGGGTTCGGCACCGACAGACGCCCGTGCTTGGCAAATCGCGGCGCATCAACCGCTCGCACCCCAGAGACTGCACCAAGGTGCTTTGCGAGCTGGTCTAGCGGCTCAATCAGCTGTGACGGCTCACGAAACAGTGCGGACAACGCGTTGATCTTGCCGCTGGCGAGCAAATTTACCACTTGAACGCCGCACGCGGAATCTGCCGCTTGCGCACCGCCGCAGCCAAGAATCGTCAAGACCAAAAGACGACCCAAACTCGAGATTCGGTTTTGTAAGCGCGCCACGTTCACTCTCCCAAATTTAAAACCCATCAATCCGCTAGTGTGCCAGCATCACGAACGTGGAACTTGACACGCCAGATGCCTCCAAGGTGTATATTGGAATCAATCGTCAATTTGTATATGACAACGCACCATCTCGTGCGGGACGAACCTCAACACATGCGCCAATACTCAAAACCAATGGGCTGGATCGCCCTCGGTGCCATTGCCGGTGCCCTAGCCACCATGGGTGCGCAGGCGGTCGCGCGCGGCCCGCTTTCACCCATTCCTTACGACCACATCCGGCAAATTGCCGAGGTGTTTGGCTTGGCCAAAGCCGCCTATGTGGAGCCCATTGACGAGAAAAAGGTCTTGCAAGGTGCCATCGAGGGCATGGTGGCGAGCCTGGACCCACACAGCACGTACTTAACCGGAACGGGGCTCAAGGAGTTCCGCGAAGGCGTGTCGGGCAAATTTGTGGGGCTGGGCATACAAATCGAAATGCTTGACGGCTTGGTTCGTGTGGTCGCGCCAATTGAAGGCTCGCCCGCTGAGAAGGCCGGCATGAAAACGGGTGACTTGATCACCCGCATCGACGACACCCAGGTCAAGGGCCTGAACATGGAGCAAGCCATCAAGCGCATGCGCGGGCAGGCCGACACTAAGGTGACGCTCACCGTGTTTCGCAAGGACGAAAACCGCTCGTTTCCGCTGGTGATCACGCGTGCGGAGATTGTTCAAAAGTCGGTTCGATACAAAGTCATGGAACCGGGTTTGGGCTGGGTTCGCTTGAATCAGTTCCAAGAAAGCACCGCTGCTGATACCGTATCTGCGGTGCGCAGCATGCTCAAAACCGACCCCGGCCTCAAAGGTTTGGTGGTTGACCTGCGCGGCAACCCGGGCGGATTGCTGGACTCCGCCCAAGGCGTGCTGTCGCTGTTTTTGCCCGAGGGCTCAACGGCAGTGACGACCAACGGACAACTGCAGCAAGCCAAGACGGTCGTCAAAGTCGAGGCCGACGCCATTCGTGACCCTGCTAACCCGGGGCGCAAGCTCAGCAATGCGCTGGCAGGCTTGCCACCGCAACTCAAAGGCATCGAGTTGGTGGTGTTGGTCGACGCAGGCTCCGCGTCAGCCAGTGAAATCGTCGCCGGGGCCATTCAAGATGCCAAGCGCGGGGTCATCATGGGCAGCCAGACCTTCGGTAAGGGCTCGGTTCAAACCTTGCACCAGCTCACCGCCGATTCGGCGTTGAAGCTGACCACGCAGCGCTATTTCACGCCCAACGGCCGCTCGATTCAAGCCAAAGGCATCGTGCCTGACGTGATGGTCGACGACTTGGAAAACGGCAACCCTTACGCCGTGCTGCGCATGCGCGAGGCCGACTACGACAAGCACCTGACCAGCTCGGTCGGCACCGAAGACAAAGACACCAGCTTAGAGAAGCAGCGCGATGAAGCCCGCAAACGCTGGGACGAAGAAATGCGCAAACCCGCCGCTGAGCGCCAGCGCCCGCCAGAGTTGGGCTCTGCCAAAGACTTTCCGCTGCAGCAAGCACTTAACCGCCTCAAAGGCGCGCCTGTGGTCGTGAGCAAGTCGCTTGCTGAACGCAAAGACGAGCCGAAAGCGCAGTAGCGCCACACACAGCCGCTCACACAGCCGCTCAATCACCCATTGATGGACCTGACCGACGATCAGCTGCTGCGCTATTCGCGACACGTGCTGCTCGATGAGATTGGTATCGAAGGCCAACGAGCGCTGTGCGCCAGCCACGTCGTCATCGTGGGTGCAGGGGGCTTGGGTTGTGCAGCGGCTTTGTACTTGGCAGCCTCGGGCATCGGACACTTGACCTTGGTTGATGCCGACATCGTTGACTTGACCAACTTGCAGCGCCAGATTGCGCACACCACCGAGTCCGTTGGCCAAGCCAAAGTGGTGTCGTTGAGCGCTGCGTGCAAGCGACTGAACCCCGATGTTCAAATCGATGCCGTGTTTAAGCAGGCAACGCCTGAGTCGCTGCTTTCGCTGCTAAACAACGCCCATTTGGTGCTGGACTGCACCGACAACTTTGCGACTCGCCAAGCCATCAATGCGGCGAGTGTGGACAAGCGCGTCCCCTTGGTCAGTGGCTCGGCGATTCGGTTCGATGCCCAACTGAGTGTGTTTGACCCCCGCCGAGCCGACTCGCCTTGCTATGCCTGCGTTTTCCCCAATGCGTTAAGCGACAACATCGACGCAACTTGTGCAACCATGGGCGTGCTATCGCCCTTGGTGGGCATGGTCGGCAGCATGCAGGCGGCGCAGGCGTTGGCGGTGCTCACTGGTTTTGGCACGGCCTTGGTCGGCAAGCTGCTCTTGATCGATGCGCGCGGATTCAGCCTCCAGACCATGACGGTCGCGCGAAACCCCGGGTGCGCGGTTTGCGGCCAGCGCGATCTGCTCCAATCGCCCTTAGCTTCATGACCTCAACACCCCAGCCCAGCCCACGACTTGCGCCGCTACCTGCGTCTCACACGCCCGAGCTCAAAGGCCACTTCGATTTCTTTCTCGGCACCTTGGGCTTTACGCCCAACAGCGTGCTGACGATGCAGCGCCGCCCCAAATTGGTGCAAGCCTTCGCGCAACTCAACGCCGCTGTGATGGACCCCAGCGGCGAAGTCGAGCTTGGCTTCAAGCGCCTCATTGGGCACGTGGCCAGCAAGGCATCGGGCTGCATCTACTGCCAAGCCCACACCTTGTTGGGCGCGCAAAACTTCAACGTCAGCGCAGACAAACTTGCTGACGTGTGGGTCTACTCCAGCAGCCCGCACTACTCAGAGGCGGAGCGTGTCGCGCTTGATTTTGCTTTGGCAGCGGCGGCGCAGCCGAATGCGGTGACCGACGAGCTCTTTGCCCAGCTCAAACAACACTGGAGCGAAGAACAGATCGTCGAGATTTTGGGTGTGGTGGCGATGTTTGGGTTTTTGAATCGCTGGAACGACAGCATGGCCACGCCACTCGAAGGTTTACCACTACAGGTGGCCCAAACGGCTGCCGGCGTGCGCCGATTTGAACCCGGAAAACACGCGAATCCAGCGCAAACCTAGGGCAAGCACATCTGACAGCTGGCACTAATTTTGCTAAATTCTTGAGCATTGTTTTTCTAGGAGCCAACGTGCGATCCATCAAACTCCCCCGTCGCGTGGTCGGCATCGGCGCAATTGCCGCTGCCTGCGCCCTGTCCTTGACATTGAGCGGATGCGACAGTGTCCCAAGCGTCATCAAAATTGGTGTCGCGCAGCCCTTGAGCGGTCCACTCGCTGCGCTGGGAAAAGACATGAGCAATGGCGTAAAGCTGGCCATTGACGAGATCAACAAGCAAGGCCTAAAAGTCAACGGCAAGACCGTCACGTTGGAGATGGTTGCGGTTGACGACAAGGCCAATGCCGATGAAGGCAAAAAAGTCGCGCAGCAATTGGTTGACGCTGGCGTGGTGGCCGTGATTGGGCATTTGAATTCAGGCGTGAGCATCGCCGCTGCGCCCATTTATGCCGAAAAAGGCATTGCCCAGCTCGCCATTTCAACCAACCCCAAATACACCGAGCTTGGCTTACCGACCACCCTGCGCCTGGTCGCCAACGACAACTTGCAAGCGCGGGCGATCGGCTCGTTTGCCGCCGCCAACATCAACGGCACCAAATACGCTGTCGTTGACGACGGCACCCCATACGGCAAAGGCCTGGCCGACGCTGCCGCCGCTCAACTCAAGGGCAAGAAAACCATCACCATCCGCCAAAGCTTTGACGACAAAACCACGGCGTTTGGGCCGCTCGCCGACAAAATCAAAGCCGATGGCATTGAAGTCGTTGTCAGCACCTTGAACGATTTTCAAGCCGTTGCCCTCATGGACGCACTGGGCAAAATTGACTACAAAAACATCACGCTGTTGGGTACCGACACCCTCAAAACCACCGACATGGTCAAGCATGCCGGCAAAGTCGCTGCGCTGTACGCCACATCGCCGGTGCTGGAGGCAAGCGAGTTCCCAGCAGGTAAAGAGTTTTTGGCAGCCTACCAAAAAGAGTTCAAGACAGCCCCTGCTTACGGCGGCCATTACAGCTACGACGCCACCCACGTGCTGGCATCCGCCATTCGCCGCGCCGCATCGGCCGACCCTGCAAAAATCACGGCGTCACTGCGCAGAATCGACGGCTTCGCACCCGTGACGGGCTCACTCAAGTGGGACGACAAGGGTGACCAGCGTTACGGCGTGATCAGCGTCTACACGGTGCGCCAAGGCAACTGGGAAAGCCAAATGAGATCAGACACCTGGTAAAACCCGAAAAAACACCTTCGCTAGGTGTTTTTTTGCTCTTTTCGACCCTTGGTCACCGGATTCATTGGGTTTGTTGCTATATTTAATGTAGCAACATCGCGATTTCGGGCAGCGACATTTAACTGCACGCGGGCCAATACGCCGTGGGGTGACAGCGAATCCAGCTCGATTTGACCACCCAGCGCGTCGCAAATGTCTTTGCAAATCAGCAACCCCAAGCCCGCTCCAGCGTGCTCGCTCTGGTTGTCCACGTCGTTATTCGACGCGCTCACAAAGGGCTGAAACAAGCGCGCCAAAACCGCCGAGTTCAAGCCGGGGCCTGAGTCTGCGATGCTCAACACCGCGTGGCGCGGATCACTGACCAAGCTCACCCGCAGCGCGCCGCTCTCGGGGCTGAAACGAATGGCATTGGCAAGCAGGTTTCGACAAAGCTCGCGCAGCATCCAATCGTGCGCCGCCACGTCCGCGTCTTGAGTCTCGATGTCGAACTCAAGCGACTTGGCGACCATCAACGGGGCCAACTCAAGTGCGATGTCGCGAACGATGTCGTTCAGCTTTTGTACCGGCACGTCGCCGCTTTGCGCGGCGAGCCGCAGCTGCTCCACCTTGGCCAGTGCCAGCATTTGGTTGGCCACATTGGTTGCGCGGTCGATGCTGAGGTTGATCTCGTGCAGGCCTTGCACGGGCGTCACGTCGCCCCGCAAGGCTGACTGAACCTGCATCTTCAACACCGCCAAAGGCGTGCGCAGTTGGTGCGAGGCATCGCGCACAAAACGCCGCTGTTCGCTGCCCAAATCTTGCAAGCGCGCCATGACGCGGTTGGTTGCTGTCAAAACCGGCAACAACTCGCGCGGTGTGGCGCTGACATCAATCGGGCTCACATCTTGCGCGGTGCGCGCCTCAATTTGCGCGCTCAAGCGCCGCACGCCGCGTGTGGCGCGCCGCACCACCCACCAAACCACCAAGCCAATGGCTGCGAGCAAAGCGACATATTGCACCAGCGTTTTCATCAGAACGGGCCAAGTCAAGGCTTGGCGCAGCTCCAGCGTCTCGGCCACCTGAATGGTCGCCATGCCCCTGGCGCCTGCGTTCGCTACGGGTTGCAAAAGCGTGGCCACCCGCACGGCACGACCGTCAAATTCGCCGTCGTGGAACGACACCAATGCAGCGTACGGGTTGTTTTGATCCAAAACCACGGGCGGCGGCGGCATGCCCTCGTACCCTGAGACCAGCTCACCCGCCAAACCCGTCACCCGATACGACATGCGACTGCGCGAATCAGCCTCAAACGCCTCTAAGGCCGAATACGGCACGGTCGCAACCACGCGGGCGCTGGCTCCCTCGCCCACCAACTCCAGCGACTCGCCAATGGTCTTGGCCGACGCCAACAATGTGCGGTCGTAGGCGATGTTGACAACTTCAAGGGTTTGCCGATAGACCAGCACGGCGTGCAGGCTGACGAATGCAAACACGCAAAGTCCAATACCCAGCAGCAAATGGCGTTGTAGCGAAGGTTGTTGGTCGGTCATTGGGGGGCTGATCGATTTTTTCGATCTTGCAGCAAATAGCCCAAGCCTCGCAACGTCACCAACTCGGCGTTTGACCCCGCATCTTTGAGACGGCGACGCAATCGGTAAGCCACAACCTCTACCGCGTCGATTGCCACGTCCGGGTCACCACCAAAAACGGCATCGAAGAGACGCTCTTTGGCGACCGCATGGCCCGGTCGCGCCAAGAGCGCACGCATCATTGCGGTCTCTCGCGGCGACAGCTCCAAGTGCGCGCCATTGACCCGCACACAACCGCCCACCTCGTCGATTTCAACGCCCATGTTGAGTATCGCGCCAGCCATGGCTGTTGGCGCGACTGACGAAACGGCAGCGCCCGCGCGCCGTGCCAACGCACGAACCCGGGCTTCCAACTCGTCCAAATCGAAGGGTTTGGCTAAGTAGTCGTCCGCCCCGCAGTTCAACCCCAAAATGCGATCCCCAACCGCACCGCGCGCGGTGGTGATGATGACCGGCGTGCGCAGACCCTGCGCACGCGCCTGCGTCAGCACATCTAAGCCATCAAGCCCCGGCAGGCTCAAATCAAGCACCACCACATCGGGCACTGCATCACGCCATGCCGCAACCGCCAGCGCGCCATCGCCACACTGCACCACCCGAATGCCCCGGCGCATGAGCGTTCGGGCCAAGGTTTGGCGCAAAACCAGATCGTCTTCAATCAAGAGCACTTGCATGACGACATTGTCGCTTCGAGCGCTACCCCCTGGGGCGCATGTTTGAAGCAGGCACCTCGTCGCTGCATAGGCAGTCTCACTCACGCTGAAATGCTGTACGCCCTTTGCAATTCGCGCCGACGCAATCACCGTGAAGTTGTCCTTGACGTGCAATCTGGACCCGCGTGGTCACGGATCATTGCGCAACTTTTGATTTTGCCGACCGCATCCGCTACAACCGAGCTGATTCCGAGACATCGTTCGACGAGTTGCAGCCCTGCTCACCTGGCCCTGCTGGTGCCGCGCACGACCAACTCAGACTTCAATTGCACCGACTGCACCACTTCGCCCTGCGCCATGCGCTGCAGCCTAGACACCATCTCACGCGCCGCCTGCTCTATGGGCTGTCGAATGGTGGTCAAAGACGGGTGAACGTGGCGCGCCACCATCACGTCGTCAAACCCAACCACGGGTACGTCCGCGGGTACCGCTAGGCCGGCCTGCTGTAGCGCGTTGGTGGCGGCAATGCCCAGCAAATCCGAGCAGGCAAACACGCCATCAAATTCGCCCCGGGCCACGCGACGCTCAATGCGCGGGCGCGCCAAATCCGCGGCAAACGGCACGTCGAGCACCAAGCGGTCGTCAACAGCAATGCCATGGCGAGCCAAAGTTGCTTCGTAGCCTTTGAGTCGGTGATTGACTTCTGGCAACTCTGGGTCGCCCAAGAACAAAATGCGCTTACACCCCTGCGCCAGCAGGTGCGTCGTGGCTTGGCGCCCCCCGTCTTCGTTGTCGCTGCCAACCGTACAGTAACTTTGCCCCTCAAGCTGAGCGCCCCACACAACCAAGGGCATGCCACGCAAGGCCAAACGGTTCAGTTGCTCGTGGCGATGCCACTGGCCAATGACGAGCAAGCCAATCACGCGCCCGCTGTCGTACAGCCTCGCGCAATGTTCCAAGTGATCGGCATCGACGCGAGACAGCAGCACGTCAAACTGCAAGTCGGTCAGCTCATCGGCAATGGTGCCGACCATCGACAAAAAGAAGGGATCTGTGAGGTGCTGGCGCGAATGCTTATCAAACGGCACCACCAAACCCACGGTGCGGTTGTGCTGTAAGCGCAGATTTTGCGCTCGCACGTTGATCGAGTAGTGCAACGACTGCGCAATCGATCGAACGCGATCACGGGTATCGGGGCTGATGAGTGCGCTGCCAGACAGCGCCCGCGACACGGTGGCAACACTGACCCCCGCAAGCCGCGCCACGTCCGCCATCTGGGTTCGCTTGGTTGAGTTTGTCATAGCCGACTAGTAAAAAAGCAACGTCATGTTTGAGCGAAAAGCTCACAATTATGGTCACACGTCACGGCACAATGCAAACGCGTGCAAATTCATCTGTTGTTTTTTGCATTCACATTGGTATAGTCCACAATGCAAACGATTGCAAAAAATATTCAAAATTGAACCACCAACACACAGGAGCTTCCATGTTCGTTCGTCGTTTCACCCCCTCACCTCTGGCGCTCGCTGCGGCGCTGGCTTTGGCCTCTCTGAACGCATACGCCCAGCCCGCTGCATTGCCAGAGCAGGGCAAGGCTGAAGACGGCAAAGCCAAGACTGAAGACAACCTCAAGCTCGACCGCATCATCGTCACCGGCACCAGCACCGCTCGAACCAAAATGAAGCAAAGCGTTTCGGTCAGCACACTTGATGGCGACCAAATTGCCACCACGGGGGCTGCAAGCGCGGCCGAGTTGTTGCGAAGCATCCCCGGTCTGCGCGCGGAATCAAGTGGTGGCGAAGGCAACGCCAACATCACCGTCCGCGGCGCCCCCATTTCGGCTGGCGGTTCGCGCTATTTGCAGCTCCAAGAAGACGGCCTTCCCTTGCTTTTGGTTGGCGACATCTCTTTTGCCACCGCCGACCAGTTTTTGCGCACCGACGCCATGGTGGACAGCGTGCAAGCCATACGCGGAGGCTCTGCGTCGACCTTGGCCACCAGCTCACCCGCTGGTGTCGTGAACTTTTTGAGCAAAACTGGGCGCACGCCCGGCGGCTCCGTAGCGCTCAGTCTGGGGCTTGATCACAAACAAATCCGCGCAGACTTTGACTACGCTGTGAAACTTGGCGACAAAACACGCGCCCAGTTGGCCGGCTTCATTCGCCAGGGCCAGAGCACGCGCAACACCGACGTCAACGTTGAAGACGGCGGGCAGTTTCGAGCCAACGTGACACACGACTTCAATGGCGGCTATGTGCGCTTGAGCTTGAAAGTGCTCGAAGACAAAACACCCACATTTTTACCTGTTCCCGTTCGACTTGTCGGCAACGACATTCAGCAAATTGCTGGCGTCGACCCGCGCACAGCATTTTTCATCAACAGCAAGTTTCGCTCAGATGTCAGCGCCAACCGCGACGGCAACTTGGTGTCAACTAACCCGGCCAATGGCTTGCGGGTGAGCAACACCGCAGTGGGCGCAGAGACCAAGCTTGACCTAGGACAGGGCTTCACGTTTGAGCAACGCTTTCGAACTGCTGACATTTCTGGGCGCTTCATTGGTGCCTTTCCAGCTGGATCGCAACAACCCGCATTTGCGGCTGCCACACCCGGCTATTTCTCCATGCACTTGTTCAACACAAAGCTGGACGACTTTGGCAACACATTTTCAGAATCGCGCATTTCAAAAGTCATTGACATGAACGCTGGCGCCAAGCTCACCGCCATGGGTGGCCTGTTTTTAGGCAAGCAACGCATTGCGCAAACCTGGTACTGGAACCGCTACAACGTGCAGTTGAGCGGCGATGGAGCGGGCATCGTCAACGACCTCGGCCAGACCACCACTAACCCGACCGGCCCAGCCACACAAACGTGGGGCGGCTGCTGTGTTCGCTCGATCGATGTGACGATCAATGCCAACGCTCCGTTTGCAGCCCTCACTTACGAGGCCGGCCCCATGATTTTGGATGCCAGCTTGCGCCGCGACTCGCAAAACACCAAGGGCCACCAGCAGTTTGACAACACGCCCACCGCAAGCGGCGGCTTCACTGGCTGGAACTTCGCTGGCCGCGACCCGGTCAACTACAAAGCAACAGCTACCTCCTACTCGTTTGGCGGCAACTATGAGCTTGATCGCAACACGGCCATGTTTGCGCGCTACAGCAAAGGCTCGTCATGGGCTTCACCCGACCGCACCATTTGGGACGGCGCCATTGCCAAGGGAACCAACCCTTACCCTGTCAATGAACTCAAGCAGCTGGAGGCGGGACTGAAATTGCGCTCTGGCCCGTTGAGCGCTTTTTTGACTTACTTTGATGCCAAAACCCAAGAGGATGGCGGCTTTGAAGTGACGACTCGCAGCTACCTCAAAGACGGCTACGCATCGCGCGGCCTCGAGGCTGAGGTCGCCTACCGAGTGGGACAGTTCGCGTTGGCCGGCGGCGCAACACTCACCCGCGCCAAAATCACCACCGCAGGCACCACCAATGGCAATAAACCACGTCGTCAGGCTGACATCGTGTACCAAGTTAGCCCCAGCTACAACATGAGCAACTGGAATGTCGGAGCATCATTTGTCGGCACAGGCAAGTCGTTTGCGCAAAACGACAACAAAGCGTTGCTGCCAGGCTACACCATCACCAATCTGTTCGCGAGCTACGCCTACAACGACAAAGTCAGCCTGTTGTTGACGGTGAATAATTTCTTCAACACCTTGGCGTACACCGAGGCGGAAGATCAAAACAACCTCGGCAACAACCCGCTGTACATCGCTCGCGCACTCAACGGCCGCTCAGCCAAGGCATCAGTTCGCTACAGTTTTTGAAGCAACTGACATCACAACCACTTGGGTAACATCGTCACCATGCCAAATATTCTGGTCATCGGCGAAGCCTTGGTGGATTGTTTCAATGATGGCAACGTCATTGGCGGCGCCCCCCTGAACTTGGCCAGAAATCTGGCCGGTTTGGGTGCTGGCGTCGACTTCATCAGCCGTGTTGGCGACGACACCCTTGGCAAGTTGGTACTTGCGGACGCAGCAGCATGCGGCCTGATCACAACCCAGATTCAAATTGACCCCGCTCATCCCACAGGCAGCGTGCAGGTCGAAGTCTCAGCGAACGGCCAACCCTCGTACGCTGTCGCAAGCCCCAGCGCTTGGGACTTCATCAATGCCCCTGCGCCTTCGCGGCGGCCTATGACGTCGCACACAACGGCAGCTTCGCCGCGCACATCGCCTAGGCCTGCACCCCAACACCTGGCGCCCTGCGAGTTGATCTGCTTCAACACCTTGACGCTTCGCCACTCGGTCTCACGCGATGCGGTATGGACGTGCCTCTCTGCGCAACCACAGGCCAAGCGCTTTGTCGACATCAATCTACGCAGCACCGGACCCAGCGATGCTGTCGTCGAATCCGTGCTGCACGCAGCCGATTGGCTCAAACTAAATGATGAAGAGTTGAGCGCGTTGAGCCAACGCTTCAACTTGCCCGCGCAGCCGCTCGCCGCAGTACAGGCGCTGCACCAGCAATTTGGCATCTCACAAACGGTGCTTACGCGCGGCGCGCTCGGCGCGCAGCTCTACGTCTCCACACAATGCGGGAGCACGTGTCAAATGCAGGCCTCAGCACCAGCGGGCGCGATGACGACGACCCTGGTTGACACAGTGGGCGCCGGCGATGGGTTTTCGGCCGCTTGGCTAGCTGCTTGGGCAGCTGGGCTGCCCAAGCAAGCTGCCCTGACCTTTGCTTGCGAATATGCCGCAGCCCTGTGCACGCACCGCGGCCCACTGCCCGCGCTGGGTGCGCGTGCAAAATTTTTCAGCCTGTGGCGCGCTCAGCTTGACGCCTTAGGC
This sequence comes from Comamonadaceae bacterium, assembly GCA_031421855.1. Taxonomy (GTDB): domain Bacteria; phylum Pseudomonadota; class Gammaproteobacteria; order Burkholderiales; family Burkholderiaceae_C; genus JAAFHN01. Next base: position 5,748 of record JANOPN010000096.1, on the reverse strand, counting down.
AAAGCCACTGCGATTGCCTGAGCACCTGAGCACCAAATGAAACCCACCCTCACATTTTCTCAAATCTTAAACATGAATGTCGGCTTTTTCGGCATTCAGTTTAGCTTTGGCCTGCAGCAGGCCAACATGAGCCCTATTTACCAGTACCTGGGTGCGGATGAGTCCAAGTTGCCGCTGCTTTGGCTGGCAGGGCCAATGACCGGCCTATTGGTGCAACCGATCATTGGCTCCCTGAGCGATCGAACCATTTCGCGTCATGGTAGGCGCACGCCTTACTTTCTTGTCGGTGCAATTTTGTGCAGCTTGGGGCTTTTAGCCATGCCATACTCGTCGGCTCTGTGGTTTGCAGCGGGATTGCTGTGGCTACTGGATGCGGCCAACAACGTCACCATGGAGCCATATCGGGCCTTTGTGAGTGACCGCCTCAATCCCGAGCAACACTCGCTTGGGTTTTTGTCGCAAAGCGCATTTACTGGCCTCGCGCAAACCTGCGCGTACCTAGCACCCAGCATCTTGGTGTGGATGGGTATGAATAAAGATGCCACGGCCACTAACCACATTCCTGAGGTCACGGCTGTCGCGTTTTTCATTGGCGCGCTGCTGTCGTTCACTACGGTCTATTGGAGCGTGAAAAAGGTGCCCGAATTGCCGCTAAGCCCATCGGAGCGGGGTGCTATCGAGGCCCTACCCAAGGGCATTCGTGCCGTTTTTGGCGAAATCGTTGCCGCCTTTAAAGACATGCCCAAAACCATGCGCCAAATGTGGTGGATGAAACTGTTTCAGTGGTACGCAATGATGTGCTACTGGATCTACATCGTGCCCGCGCTGGCGCGTACGGTTTTCAATACCGCAGATGCCACCTCAGCCGGGTTCCGCGATGCATCGCTGCTAAACGGGCAAATTGGTGGCTTTTACAATTTTGTGGCGTTTTTGGCAGCCTTTGCCATGGTCCCATTCACCCGCAAATTGGGTGCCAAACCCATGCACGCCATTTGCCTTGTGGCGGGTGGCTTGGGCATGTGGGTCATCCCTGAAATCAGCTCGCCTGCGTTGCTTTTCATTCCTACGGTGGGCGTTGGCCTGTGCTGGGCATCCATCATGGGCAACCCCTACGTGATACTGGCAAACAGTATTCCGCCGGAGCGTGCCGGGGTGTACATGGGCATCTTCAACATGTTCATCGTCATCCCAATGCTCATTCAAATGCTGACGCTGCCGCTGTACTACGACGCCTTCCTCGGCGGTCTTCCACAAAACGTCATTCGCTTGGCTGGCGGGCTTTTGCTGATTGCAGCCATGTGCGTGCTTTTTGTGCAAACACCCCCTCGAAACAGCGCCGTGCGCTGATATTCCCGTCCCCACACACGGCCTCCTAGCGCCCGTTCCTGGGCGCTAGGAGTTCGGTGCAAGCCTTTGCTTCATGAAAAATCAGGTCCAGCTCATTACCTACATCGACCGCTTAAGTGCTGGCGGTATCACGCAGTTACACGCCATGTTGCACGATCAACAAAGCCCACTGCACGGTTTGTTTGGGGGTATCCATTTGCTACCCTTTTTTTACCCGATTGATGGTGCCGACGCAGGCTTTGACCCCATTGATCACACTCAAGTTGACCCTCGACTGGGCAATTGGGACGAGCTCAAAGCGCTGGCCCGAGACGTTGAAGTGATGGGCGACGTGATTGTGAACCACGTGTCTTCTCAGTCCGCACAGTTTCTAGATTGGCTTAGTCGCGGATCTGACTCACCCTTTGATGGCATGTTTCTCACGCTGGCCAAGGTGTTCCCCCTTGGAGCAACCGAAGATCAACTGTTGCAAATTTACCGACCTCGCGCCGGCTTGCCCTTCACGAGCGTCGCACTGGACAACGGGGAAAAAGCGCTTGTGTGGACCACGTTCACGCCTCAGCAAATTGACATTGACGTGGCCAACTCGAACGGTAGCGCCTACCTGCGCAGTATTTTGGAACGTTTTGCCCAAAGCGGCATTGCGTCTGTTCGGCTTGACGCTGTGGGCTACGCAATCAAAAAGCCAAGCTCCACCAGCTTCATGCTGCCGGAAACATTTGACTTCATTGCCCAGTTTTCTGCCATTGCGCGCGACATGGGCCTGGAGGTATTGGTTGAAGTACATTCGCATTACCAGCGGCAAATTGAAATCGCTCGACAGGTAGATTGGGTATACGATTTTGCGTTACCGCCGCTCGTGCTTCATGCACTGAGTTTTGGCGATGCCACAGCGCTCAAGCGCTGGGTTGGTATGCGCCCGCACAACGCCATCACGGTGCTTGATACACACGACGGTATCGGCATCATTGACATCGGAGCGGATGCCACCGACCGCGCTAACCGCCCCGGCCTGGTGCCACCCGCACAGCTTGACGCCCTGGTTGAGCGCATTCACTCCAACAGCGCCGGGCAAAGCCGCTTAGCAACGGGGGCAGTGGCATCAAATCTCGATCTGTATCAGGTGAATTGCACGTTCTACGATGCTTTGGCCCGCAACGATAACGCCTACCTTGCGGCGCGTGCGATTCAGTTTTTTCTGCCCGGCATTCCGCAGGTCTACTACGTGGGGCTACTGGCAGGCGAAAACGACATGGAGCTGCTGACCAGCACACGCGTCGGTCGAGACATCAATCGCCACCACTACACGCCAGCAGAAGTCAGCGCTGCAGCAGCACGCCCAGTCGTACGCCGCCTCATGGCGTTGATTCGGCTACGTAACCGACACCCCGCATTTAGCGGCAGTTTTACCTGCCTAGACAGCGATCACAGCAGCCTGCGTTTGAACTGGGTGTTTGAACAACAGCGCGTTGAATTGCAAGTCGACCTGCTGCGCAATGAGTTCAGCATCATGGCCACCAACGAGCGTGAACAACTGCTGCTTTGGCAAGAGCGGTAAGCAGGCAGGAGGCTGCTCAATTGCACCTTTGGGGGCCGATCTACCCTGTGTTTGAGCGATGTCCCGACTGCCGCCGCACGGCACCACCCGAATGCCTAGGCGCGTGAGCGTTCGCCCCAAGGTTTGGCGCAAAAACAGATCGTCTTCAGTCAAGGGCACTTGCATGGCTGCATTGTGGCGCACACCCATCCTCACCTCACTGTCTCGCGACAACCGTTTGCAAAGTGCTCAGGCAGCATTGTCCCAGTCACGCGCCGAGACAGCGCCAATGAAACCGATGACCAAGTGCCGATTGGGCACCAAAAAACCGTGCAAAACGACCCCGCAGCGTTCAACTGCCGGACGTGGGTTTAACCGCCCCAACAATCCAGCCCTCTAGCGGGTCAGATTCAGGCAGTCCGTATTGGGCATGCCCGGCTTCGTGCTGGGCCTGACCCCACGCGGCTTGCATGAGGCATATGACGGCGTCCAGGCTGTCGCCGCTGGCATCGTTTGCCGCCGTGTCGCTTTGAGACGCGCTTAGGCGCATGCGCGGGTACGGGCTTAAGCCAACTTCTAGGGCGTGAACAAGGTCTTTGCGAGCGATCAAGCGATCAGGGGTTTGTTTGGCGCGGTCATCGCTTTTGTAGCTGCGATGGCCCAATACTTGACGCGCCAGCATGCCGGGATACGCCTCCAAGCCCACTCGGTCGCGGTCGCCGTCGATTAAGCCTGGCAAATGGAGCCCTGCCTTGATCAAGCGCGGCACGCCCGCATGCAGCATGTAGGCAACGGGCGGGTTGACCCACTTCATGCTCGGGCTGGAGCCCGCCGGGGCGTCGGTTGCGCGATGGGCAAACTTGGACCCCACCGGGCGTGCATCACAAAACGCTTTGAATTGCTCGCGAATCTCGGCCCGCGACAAGCTCGCAAAGTGGCGAATGCACGGCTCCCAATCGAGTGGCCAGCCCAGGGTTTGAACCAGCTCGCGGGGCAAACCAAAGGGCAGATCAAACGCGCAAACCCAAGGCGCGTTGAGGCGCAAACTGGTTGCCCAGTCGCCCAGACTCGCGTATCGGCTCCAGCCGCGCAGCCTCACCACGCCCGACACCCATTCGCCGTCGGCGACCACGATGGGTTTGCGCGCGGTTGGACTGCTGGAGAAATCGCACCCCAATAAACGCACGCGGGTCACCGTCAACCCAAAGCCAAAGCGGCGACGCCGAAGGCCATGCACGCGGCACCGACAACCCGCAACCCACGGTCGGCCTCACCCAACAAATGCCCGCCAATGAGCGCGGCAAAGAGCATGCTGACTTCGCGGGCCGGTGCCACGTGGCTCACGGGCGCCATGGTGATGGCGTAGAGCACGCACACGTAGGCCATGGGGCTGAAGATGGCCACGACCGTGGCGGCACCCCATTGCAGCTTGAACAGTCGCCACGCCTGGGCAGGCGCTCGCAGCACCGGAACGACCGCCAATGGCAGGCGCATGATGTTGCACCAGTAGTCAAACAAGATGGGCGACAAGGCAGCGACTTTGATGGCCCACGCATCAAGGACGGTGTAGGTCGCGATCAACGCACCCGTTAACGCACCCCAAAACAAACCCGCCATCACACGCCCATGGGCGGCTGGGTCGTGTTGCGCGCCCCTCATGGTGCGCACCAAAGTTGGGCCACCCGCGATGAAAAACACGCCAACAGCAACCGAGGCAATGCCAAGCACGCCCAAAGCTGAAATTTGCTCGCCAAACACCACGATCGCCACGGTCGACGACAGCAGCGGGCCGCTGCCGCGCGCCACCGGGTAGACGACCGTCAAGTCGCTCTTGCGGTAGCCCGTGAGCAGGCAGACGAAGTAGACCCAGTGGACCAAGCCACTGACGGCCATCAAGCCCCACTCTTTAAGGCCCCAGGTCGGCACAACCGACCAACCCAGCCAAATGCACAGCGGCCCCCAAAAAACGGCCATGATCGCGCCCGAGAAAAACGTGAAACGCGCGTCTCCGTTGGCTTTTTTGGCCACGATGTTCCACCCGGCATGGATCAAGGCCCCCAACAGCACCAGGGCCAGTGCATTCAGCGGAATTTCAGGCCCGCCCGATGATTGAGGCCGTGGCCATCAGCTCTTCTAGCAGGGCCAGGCTGACTTTGCCGCTGACGGCGTAGGGATCAAGCTCGGGTTTTTCGCTGTACTTCAACACGATGGACGTGTTGATTTTGGCCAAGTTGACCTGCCCCATGGTCCAGCCACCGAAGCGCCGCTCGGTGATCTCTTCGTAATGCAAAAGCACGACGTCGGTATGGCGTGTGTCTTTGACGATGATGTTGTACAGCGCGTTGACGGCGTTTCGGCCGCCTTCAATGGCTTGCAAATAAATGCCGCCGCCGTAGCACAAGATTCCCGTCACGCCATTGGCTAAATTGTGAGCGCGGCTTTGCGACAAGATGTCGCGCATGGAGGCGGGCATGGCATCGGGCGAGTCGGGCGAGATCGCGCGGCTGGCGTAAAGCAGTCGAATCATCATGATGTGGACTCCAAATAGGGTTAGTTCGTGCTCAGTTGGCGACTAGTGGGTGCTTTTGGGGATCAACGCCAAAAACTCGCGTCGCAGATGCGGGTCTTTCAAAAAAGCGCCTCGCATGACCGAGTTGATCATCTTGCTGTCCAAGTCTTTCACGCCGCGCCAACCCATGCAAAAGTGGGTGGCCTCCATCACAATGGCCATGCCGTCGGGCTGGGTTTTGACCTGAATCAAATCAGCCAGTTGCACGACCGCCTCTTCTTGGATTTGTGGCCGGTTCATGATCCACTCGGCCATGCGGGCGTATTTGCTCAAGCCGATGACGTTGGTGTGTTCG
>JANOPN010000095.1:0-5339 GCA_031421855.1 Comamonadaceae bacterium | reverse complement strand
CACTCAAGCGTGCGCCCATCGTTGGGCTCGCACTCGGCGGAGGAGCCGCACGCGGTTTTGCCCACGTCGGTGTGATTCAAGCCCTAGAAGAGGGTGGCATCAAAGTCGACATGGTTTTAGGCACATCAGCGGGCAGTTTGGTCGCGGCTTTATATGCAAGCGGCAAAACGGCGGGGCAACTGCACCAAACCGCATTGGCCATGGACGAAGCGGCGATAACCGATTGGACGCTTCCGCTGTTCAATCGGGGCGTGCTCAAAGGCGAGGCCTTGGCGCGTTACGTCAACCAGCAGGTCAATAACAAACTCATTGAGTCGATGCCGATGCGCTTAGGCATCGTCGTTACCGACCTCAAAACTGGGGCAGGGGTCACGTTTGGACAAGGCGACACCGGCATGGCCGTTCGCGCCTCAAGCGCCGTACCCACCGTTTTTTTACCCGTCAAAATCGGTCAAAGTGAGTATGTTGACGGGGGTTTGGTTGCGCCGGTTCCCGTATCCCAAGCGCGCGCCATGGGCGCAGAGCTGGTCATAGCGGTTGACATATCAAGTTCGCCAGAGGGAAACGCGGTCGACAACCCGATCCAAGTCTTGCTGCAAACCACCGCCATCATGGGTCGCAGCATCAACACCTACGCGCTTCGGGAGGCTGATGTGGTGGTTCGACCCGCCTTGGCCGGTGTCAAAGGAGCTGACTTTTCGTCGAAGCAACGCAGCATCGACGCCGGCAAAGCCGCCATGCAAGCGGCCATGCCGCAACTGCGGCGGTTGTTGGTTGACAAGCGAGTTGAGTTGCCGCGCTGATGCGCGGTCAGGCCGCTGGCGGCACGTACCCAGCGACTTCGTCAGCACCTTCGCCAAAAAAGTGCTTTTCGACTTGGCGCGTCAAGTACTGGCGCGCACGCTGGTCGGCTAAATTAAGGCGATTCTCGTTAATCAGCATCGTTTGCTGCGTTTGCCATTCTGCCCATGCTTGTTTGCTCACGCTTTGCCAAATGCGCTTGCCCAATTCCCCAGGAACGGGCGCGAACTGAAGGCCTTCTGCCTCGGTACCTAATTTGATGCACTGAACCATGCGTGTCATGTCTGAAGCCTTTAGCGTTGTGGTGCGTCGTAGAAACGCCTGCTGACATTGTAAATTCGGCGACCCAGCGATTTTTGCCAAAATGGCAATCGCGCGGGCCAAAACCGCTTATCTTTCGCATAGAATAGAGGGCTTCGGAGCGTAGCGCAGCCTGGTAGCGCATCTGGTTTGGGACCAGAGGGTCGAAGGTTCGAATCCTTTCGCTCCGACCAAAAAATCGACGCCGGGTTGCTGTTCACAGTAACCCGGCGTTGTCGTTTGTGGCGCCCGAAGTCGCAGGTGAAGTGTTTTCGTTAAATCAGCCCGTAGCTCAGTTGGATAGAGCAACAGCCTTCTAAGCTGTGGGTCGGGGGTTCGATCCCCTCCGGGCTGGCCAAGTTTGCCGCATCTTGCACGCCCGCACACCAGCACACCAGCGGACATGATCGGCTGAGCTATCGCCAAAACCGCCCGTCTGACCCGATGATCGACATCTCAGCAAAGTCCAAACCCGTGTGGTCGGCGGGTGAGTAGCTGACTTCGATGCCGCCGAGATCAAAATTGGTCAGTTTGTCCAATGCCGCGAGAAGTGACTCGCGCGACGGTTTTGCGCCAGCTCGCTTGAGCCCTTCAATGAGCACTTTTGCACCTGCAAAACCTTCCATCATTGCCGGCGTGATGTCATTGAAGCCCTGCGCTTTAGCCAATGCTTTGAGTTCTCGCACGATGGGCGTGCCGAGCATCCGCTCATTGGGGAAGACTTGGGTGACGATCACGCCACGGCTGTGCGGGCCCAAGAGTTTGATGAACCCGCCTGAGGCATTGTTTGACAGCGTGATGACTTGCGCGGCTGAACCAGCCTTTCTAAATGCGCCAATGCCGCTGGCGACGCCGCCTGCAGAGCCGATCCACAACACGGCTTGTGCTTTTTCGCGCATGAGTTGTGCGATCGCGGCGCTATAGTCAGGCTTGAGTCGATCCACCGTGTGGACTGACACCGGTGTGAACTTGCCCTCCAAAAACCCCTGATTCGCGCCTTGAAGGGCGTCTTGACCAAATGAGTCGTCGGGGTGGATCACGCCAATGCGTTCGATGCCCAGCACATGCAGATGGGCGATCGCCTTTTGGGCCTCGCGTTGGTAGCTGGCGCGGACGTTGAACACCAAGGGGTTCACCGGGCGATGCAGCAACATGGCACCGGTTGACGGTGCCACCAGGCTCGCGCCATGCTGCTGGAGTACCGGCAAGATCGCCTGAACATGGGGCGTGCCGCGCGACATGAATAGCGCCACCACTTTGTCTTGGCTCAATAAGTCGCTTGCGTTTTCACCGGCAAGCTTGGGGTCAAACTTGTCGTCTTTGATCACCAATTGGATTTTTTCGCCTCGGATACCGCCAGCGGCGTTGACTGAGTCAATCAACAAGCGCGCGCCGTCGAGCGTTTCTTTGACCGACGCGGCAACCGGTCCGGTGATGCCTGTCGTCACGCCAATCATGATTTGAGCGTTCGCATTTGGGAGCGAGACCCACAATGACACTGCAAAAACTGCCATGCGACACGCATCGATGATTGTGACTTTCATTCGGGTCTCCTTGCTTTGGGTAGGTGGAGCATAGGCAGCCCGTGCACCCCAAACGCTGCGGATTCCACGATCAGTGGTTCTACGCACAGCCTATCGTTCTATTTTTGACTCATCAAAATAGATAGCGCCGAAGTCAATGGATACGGAGACCAAGTGCCAAAAACAATCAAAAAATTGCTTGTTTCTAGCGTTTTGGCTAAACGATACTCACCCACATGCAGACTGAAGATCTTGAAAAACTGGTGACCGTGACGATGCCGTTTGGCAAACACACGGGTTGTTTGCTGGCTGATTTGCCTGGCAACTATTTGAATTGGTTCGCTCGCGAGGGTTTTCCGCGCGGCGAGATTGGGCGCTTGCTGGCTTTGGTGCAGGAGATGGATCACAACGGGCTGCGACCGATGCTGGACCCCTTGCGCCGCTGCGCTGTGAGGGCAAAGCCATGAAAACACCGCCGCGCTTGCAAAGCTTGGTTGAAGAGGGGCTCATCGACAACGTCGTGCGCCAGCTCATGAGCGGCAAAGAAGCCACCGTTTACGTGGTTCGCAGCGGCAATGAGACACTTTGCGCCAAGATCTACAAAGAAGCGAGCAAACGCAGCTTCAGGCAGGCCGTGGATTACACCGAAAACCGCAAAGTGAAAAACTCACGCCAAGCCCGAGCCATGGCAAAAGGCAGCAAGTTTGGGCGCGAATCGCAAGAGGCCGCCTGGCAAAGCGCCGAGGTTGATGCCTTGTACCGGCTCGCAGGCGCTGGGGTTCGGGTGCCGCAGCCATTCAATTTTCACGAAGGCGTGCTGTTAATGGAGCTGGTGGTTGATGCCAACGGCGACGCAGCGCCTCGGCTCAACGACGTTGCGTTCACGCCGCCGGATGCGCGCTTGCACCACGCGACTTTGGTTGCCGAGGTGGTGCGGATGTTGTGCGCGGGCGTGGTGCACGGCGACTTGTCCGAGTTCAACATCTTATTGGCGAGCGAGCCAACGCCGGGTGGCGGCGCATGCGATGTGCCGGTGATCATTGACTTGCCGCAGGCGGTTGACGCGGCGGGAAACAACCACGCCCAGCGCATGTTGATGCGAGACGTGGCCAATTTGAGAGACTTTTTTGGACAGTTCGCGCCAGAACTGCGCACGACCCAGTTCGGCCCCGAGATTTGGGCGCTGTACGAGCGCGGGCATTTGAGCTTGGACACGCCCTTGACCGGCCGCTACGTGCGCGCCAAGGGTGCCGTAGATTTGAGCGCCGTCATGCGCGAGATCGACGACGCAAGGACCGAAGAGTCAGACCGGCGCATTCGAATGGCTGGCTGATGGTTTTAACCGAGATTGTCCATTGGGCGAATAAACCCGAGGGTTTGGTCGCCCAATGGACAGTCTAGGCTTAACTCAAGGCTTGGCGCTAGCCAGCTCTTTCTTGATGGCGATTTCGTCGAGTTCGTCGAACAGTTTGGCTGAGCAACGCTTGTTCCAACCATCAACCAAGGCCTGTTGGGCTTCAACTCGCGCGTTCAAGGTTTTGCTTTGGTTATTGATGGCCGGCACGCGGTCGTCAACCGCTTTGGCGCGCTCCCGAATGCCTTGTTGAGCCGAATTGAACGCGAAAACCTTTGCGTCGACCGCTTTGGCTCGCGCAAGCTGCGCCTGTGCGGCGGCTTCGGCTCGCAGGGCAATGGTGGTTGTGGTGTCGGGCGTGGAGGGCATGGCTGGTGCGGCATCATTCACGGCCAGCAATAACTCATTACGCTCCTTGGAAATTTGCTGCGACAGGGCTTTGTTGGCCTCGTTCTCTTTGTTTACAGCCGTTTGCTCCGCCTTGATTTGGTCGTAGTCTTTTTGGAACTGCGCCTGATCGGTCAAAATTTGCTTGGCGGCCGCATCGTTTTGGGGCTTTTCGGTGATGCACGCGCGCAACTCGTCTTTGGTGAGAAGTGGTTCAGTCGGTTTGGCAGGTTTAGCGGTTGTCGTGACCACGTCTGCGGCCACAGAGCGGCGAATGACGGGGGCGGTAGTTACCTTCTTGGTGGGCGCTGATGCGGCCTTTACAGGTGCGGCGGCGTTTTGTGCCTGCGCTGCGGGGGCGAACAGGCCAAGGAAAGCGACGCTCAAGGCCCATGCGATCTGGTCAAAACGTGCGGTTGAGGTTGGGTTCATTTGGGGTGCAGAATGGCTTTGTGAGGGGGCGATGATGCCACACTGGTCGATTTGTGGTGGATTCCTCACGGCCTCCAATTACTCCTAAATATATAGCAGCAAACCCAATAGATTCGGTGACCAAGTGCCAATACTGCATCAAATATGACCCAAACTGCCTCTCAGACCCCGATTTCGAGCCTGTGGCGCTGGATACCGACGCTGTATTTCGCGCAGGCCATCCCGTACGTGGCGGTGATGACGCTGTCGGTGATCATGTTTCGGACTTACGCAAAATAGTCCCAGCAAGGCGCAGCAACGACGACTGTGCGAACCGCACGGCTAGGAGCTGCAACGCCGCTGGGGCTTGAGCTGGGCGTTGGTGCCGCGTTTGCCTGTGCGGCGCTGACCCAGCCCGCATATTTCACCGTGGACGTGTTTTTGCGGCGTTTTGTCGAGGCAAACGTGGTCATTTCTATCAAATCCAATTTGTACCGTCGCAAAAACACTCGGCACCCATCGCATCCCCGCAGCGGGCGCAGCGCCGCACCGCCTGCCTTGCA
>JANOPN010000094.1:0-7239 GCA_031421855.1 Comamonadaceae bacterium | reverse complement strand
GCCATGCTAAGTGCCACCTTTGCACCAACGGCCCAAGCTGATCTGCACTTCGAGGTCTCCCATTTCCCATTTTTCTGATATGTAGTCTCAAATCGATCGTCGTAATTGTCACACCACCTTCGTACTTTTTGCCGCGAAGATCACGCGACTGACTGTTGAGCCCGAGATGCCAAGCGCATGTGCAGGATGGGAGACCTCGTATCTGACCCTCATTTTCCTCCCTCGCCGTTGGCCACGCGCACGATGCGCGCAGACCGTCAAACTAGCGGCTTCTATGCTGGTTTAGATGCTTTTTATGCCTCTGGTCACCGGATTCATTGGGTTTGCTGCTATTACTATTGCCTGATTACATACCTGCCTCAGATATTCGGCTGTCATTCCAGCGAAGGCATGGAGTCCAGGCGTGATCGGTTAGCGGGCAAACGACCACTGGATCCCAGCCAACGCTTTAGATGACGGCCGTTTGAGTCTGAGGCACGTATCTAATCAGGCACTATTGACAAAAACCAGAAGTCGATTCGAACGAAATGTGATGCTGCAAGAGTTTGCGGGTTCGCGGGTGCTTGCTAGCCGTTAGATTTTCGGCCTGCCCCAGTTTGGTGGGTGCAGTTCAACGCTTCAAGCGCTGAGGGCGCAGAGGGCACAGAAGAGGGTTTTGGGGTGTTTTCGATGCTTTTCTGGCACTCGGTCGCCGGATTCATTGGGTTTGTTGCTATCAAAGTAAACGAGTCGGTGAACTAAAACTTCTCCGACCGCATGACCTCAACCGCACTGAAGTACAAGCTGATGCCGTGGTTGGCACCATAGGTGCTCAGCACGTGCTCAGCGATGGCGTCTGCCACGACGGCGCTGCAAATCAGCTTCATCTCAATGGTGCGGTCTGACTCCCAAGCGCCGTCGCGGGTGTTGGGGCTGGGTCCGTCTAGGCCGCTACCGCCGCGAACATCCCACACCGTGTAGCCATGTGCGCCCAAGCGCTTGGCATCGTGTACCAAGCGCTTTTCAAGTACGGCTTCGGCAAAAATAACGAGCAAGGTTTTGGCGTGTTTTGACATCTCAGCGCTGACTCCATTGGGCAAGCCAGACGTACAGCGGCACGCCGACCACGATGTTGAACGGGAATGTGATGCCCAAAGCGGCTGCAATCGATAGCCCTGCATTGGCCTGCGGCACGGCAATGCGCAGGGCTGTGGGCGCAGCAATGTAGCTCGCACTTGCGCAAAGCGTTGCCAATACGGCAGTGCCACCCACCGAAAGCCCCAAAAGCCGCCCAACCGCGAGGCCCAAAACAGCCAAGATCAGCGGTCCGCCGACGCCCACGACAAGCAAGCGCCAGCCAAAGCGCCGGATGTCGCCCAATCGGTCGCCGGCGACCAAACCGAGTTCAAGCAAAAACAGCGCCAATGCACCTTTGAACAAACCCGAGAACAGTGGCGCGACGCTGGTTAACCCGTCTTTGCCCACCACGGCACCGATGCAAATGCCGCCAACCAACAAAACGATTGACTTGCCAAACATCACCTCGTGAGCCAAAGCGCCCCACCCGCCCGTTTGCACATCGGCTTCACCACGGGCAATAGCCTCGGCCCGCAAGGCCCGGCGCGCCATCACGATGCCCGCGACGATGCCAGGAGCCTCCATGACGGCCACCCACAACGCGGCGTGAGCCTCAAACGCGATGCCGCGCTGCTGCAAAAAGCTGGTTGCCACCGCAAACGTGACCACACTCACCGAACCGTAGTGCGCTGCCATGGTTGCGGCGTTAACCGCATCAAACCCCAACCGCTTGATGAGTGGCGCAAGCAGCAACGGTGTGACGAAACCCACGGCCAAACAGGCCACGACCTGCGGCATCACTGTGGCAAAGGGTTGGGCGTGCAACTCAATGCCGCCCTTTAGCCCAATGGCCAGCAGCAAATAAACCGACAAGGTGTCGTATAGCGCTGGCGGAAGCTTCAAATCGCTGCGACCCAGACGCGCGACGACGCCCAACACGAAGAACAGTACAACAACATCCATATCCCGATGTTGCCACGACTGCGCAGTGAGCTCAATCGCCGGATTTGCGCCCGAACTGGAACACGCCGGGCGCGTGGATCGGGTCGACATCAACCGTGATTTCAGTCTTGGGCGGGTACTCACCTTGCAAAATCAGCTTGGACAAGGGGTTTTCGATGCGCTGCTGGATGGCGCGTTTCAAGGGTCGCGCGCCAAACACGGGGTCAAAACCAACCTTGGCCAGTTCGGCGATGGCGGCATCTGATACTTGCAAACCCAAGTCCATTTTTTGCACTCGCGCGGTCAAACTTGCCAGTTGAATGGCTGCGATTTGGCCGATGTGTTGAGCGCTGAGGCCATGAAACACCACCGTTTCGTCGACGCGGTTTAAAAATTCGGGGCGAAAGCTTTGCTTGAGCTCAGCCCAAACCGCGTCCTTGATTTCTTCATAGGGTTTTCCAGCCATGGCCTGAATGACGGGCGAGCCAATGTTGCTGGTCATGACGACGACGCTGTTTTTAAAGTCAACCGTGCGCCCTTGCCCGTCGGTCAGTCGCCCGTCATCCAGCACCTGCAACAAAATGTTGAAGACGTCGGGATGGGCTTTTTCGATTTCGTCAAGCAAGATCACCGCATACGGTTTGCGACGAACCGCTTCAGTCAAGGTGCCGCCGTCTTCGTACCCCACATAGCCGGGCGGCGCGCCGATGAGGCGTGCAACCGAGTGCTTCTCCATGAACTCGCTCATGTCAATGCGCACCAGGTGCTCTTGCGAGTCAAACATGAACCCAGCCAGGGCCTTGCACAACTCGGTTTTGCCGACACCCGTGGGGCCAAGAAACAAAAACGAGCCGGTGGGTCGGTTCGGATCGCTCAAACCGGCTCGCGATCGGCGAATGGCGTTTGCCACAGCTGCGATGGCCTCCTCTTGACCGACGACGCGCTCGTGCAGGCGATTCTCCATTGCGAGCAACTTGTCGCGTTCACCTTGCATGAGCTTCGCGACCGGAATACCGGTTGCGCGCGCAACGACTTGCGCAATTTCTTCCGCTCCGACTCGGGTGCGCAAAAGCTGGGGCTTGGAGGCGGTTGGGTCGTTCGCACGAGCCAGTTCTTTGGCGTGGGCTTGCGACAGTCGCTTTTCGAGCTCGGGCATGCGCCCGTACTGCAACTCGGCCACCTTGTTGAAGTCGCCCGCGCGCTTGAACTCCTCGATCTGAAATTTGATGCGATCAACTTCTTCTTTAACTTGTGCACTGCCTTGAGCGGCCGCTTTTTCGGCTTTCCAAAGCTCCTCGTAGTCGGCAATCTCGCGCTGCAGCTTCAAAATTTCTTCTTCGATGAGCTCCAAGCGCTTGCGCGAGGCATCGTCGGTTTCGCGTTTGACGGCTTCTCGCTCGATCTTCAACTGAATCAATCGGCGATCGAGCTTGTCCATCACTTCGGGCTTGGAGTCAATCTCGATTTTGACTTTGGCAGCGGCTTCATCAATCAGATCGATCGCCTTGTCAGGCAAAAACCGGTCCGAAATGTAGCGATGGCTCAACTCGGCCGCCGCAACGATGGCCGGGTCGGTGATTTCAACGCCGTGATGCACTTCGTATTTTTCTTGGAGGCCACGCAAAATGGCGATCGTTGCCTCGACGCTGGGCTCGCCGACGATGATTTTTTGAAATCGCCGCTCCAAGGCCGCGTCTTTCTCCAAATACTTTCGATATTCATCCAGCGTGGTCGCGCCAACGCAGTGCAACTCACCCCGCGCCAGGGCGGGCTTGAGCATGTTGCCCGCGTCCATTGCGCCTTCGGCTTTGCCTGCGCCCACAACGGTGTGCAGCTCGTCAATGAACACAATGGTCTGGCCTTCGTCTTTGGCCAGCTCTTTGAGTACGGCTTTGAGTCGCTCTTCAAATTCGCCCCTGAATTTGGCCCCAGCAACCAAGGCAGCCATGTCCAAACTCAACACCCGTTTGCCTTTGAGCGACTCGGGTACCTCGCCCGCGACGATGCGCTGAGCCAAACCTTCAACAATCGCGGTTTTGCCGACACCCGGCTCGCCAATCAGCACGGGGTTATTTTTGGTGCGGCGCTGCAACACCTGAATCGCGCGGCGAATCTCATCGTCGCGCCCAATGACGGGGTCGAGCTTGCCCAGCCGGGCGCGCTCGGTGAGGTCAATGCAATATTTGCTCAAGGCCTCTCGCTGGCCCTCGGCCTCGGCGTTGTTGACTTTTTCCCCGCCGCGAACCGCGTCAATGGCAGTTTCAAGCGATTTGCGACTCAGGCCGTTTGCTTTTGCCGCCTTGCCCAGCTCGGTTTTGGCATCGGCCAGTGCCAAAAACAACAGCTCGCTGGCGATGAACTGATCACCGCGTTTGATGCTTTCCTTCTCAGCCGCTTGAAGCAAGTTGGCCAGGTCTCGGCTGGCTTGCATGCCCTCGGTGCCCTGAACTTGTGGCATCGCATCAACCAAGGCTTGGGTGGCTGATTGCAAGCCGCCGGTGTTGACGCCCGCGCGCTGCAACAGCGCCAGTGGGCCGTCGGTTTGCTTCAACATGGCACTCACCACATGCGCGGGCTCAATATAGGCGTGGTCGTGCCCCAAGGCCAAACTTTGGGCATCGGCCAGGGCTTGCGAAAATTTTGTTGTGAGTTTGTCGAGTCGCATGAGTTGATCTCCAAACGGCGCGCAATCAGCACCGCATGCTGACTAAATGGGGCAAACCCGTACCAAATCAAGCTCCTAAAATGGAGCGATGAACATTCAGCAGCTCAGCGTCACGTACCAAGCCGAACAAGACCGCATTTTGTTGCGGATCATGACAGCAGACAGCCAAGAATTGCAGCTGCTGTTCACGCGCAAGCTCATCATTGGCCTGTGGCCGTTGTTGCAGCGCGTGGTGATTGATCACACGGCGGCGTTTGCCGCATCGCAGCCCAATGTGGCGGCAATTGACCCGGCTGCGCGCCAAGCCATGGCCGAGTTCAGCCGCGCCGCGACGCTTGCACAAGCTGATTTCACCACGCCGTACAAGGCAGAAGTCAAATGGCGGCCACTGGGCGCAGAGCCGTTGTTGATCACGGAGGTGCGGCTTTCGCCCCAGTCAAACGGCCGAATCAGCGTGCATTTCAGCGAAAAACTGCCTGAGCGCCTGCCGCCAAGGGCATTTGACATGATGCTGGAGCAAGCATTGCTCCACGGCTTGGTGCAACTGCTGCAGCAAGCCATCGAAGCATCGCAGTGGCTCGTGGCGCTAGCCCCCAGCGCAGACCAGCCTATGCTCAATGCGCCCGTCGCCGATGAGCGGCCGCAATACCTGAATTAACCCAATTCGTCGCGCTGAGCGTCCGACGACGGGGCGCGACGGACCACCGCGACTGGTGCAGCCGCATACGCAGCGGCGCGCAACGCGGGCTTGATCACACGCGACCCACGCACGCGCTTGACAGCGCCAACGACATACACGGCACCAAAAGCGGGCCACCACCTTGCGCCAAGCTTGGCAAACCACGCCATGCGATCAAGCCAAACTTGGCTGGCAAAAGGTGGCTCATACACGCCAAACTGCGCCGACTCGACTTCAAAACTCAACAACCGCAACCAGTCACGCAGTCGCTGGTAACGAATGAACTCGCCACCTTCGGGCAAAAAAAGCGTGGGTTGACCGCCAAGCCGCAGCCACAAGCGCTGTCGCAGCTGCCTCAAGCCCCACCAGCTTAACGGGTTAAAGCCGGTGAGCACGAGCCGCCCTTCAGGTCGAAGCACGCGCTCAACCTCGCGTAAGCAGCTGGCCGCCTCGCCACACCACTCAAGCGAGTGAGGCAAAACGATGAGGTCCAGCGAATTGTCGTCAAACGGCAAAGCCGTGAAATCGCAGGCGACTTGCGTCAGCGCGTCGCCGCGATGCGCAGCCGCAAAAACATCACTTGGGCCAAGCGCCAACCAGCGCTTGGGCATGCGATTCGCTTGCAGCCCATCGATTTGCGGCAAACCCAGCTGCATGGCGTGGTAGCCAAACACGTCGCTGACGTGTTCCGCCAGTGCCGCCGCCTCAAAGCGGCGAACGAGCAGCCCGGGCGGCGACTCCAGCCAATCGTGCAAATCTATAATTCGACTATCCATGACGCTAACCGAAATTCCCGCGTTTTCAGACAACTACTTTTGGTTGCTGCACGACGAGGTGCAGGCCCTTGTGGTTGACCCCGGCGATGCGCAGCCGGTGATCGATGCCTTGAACGCCAAGGCTTTGACTCTTCACGCCATATTATTGACGCACCACCATGCAGACCATGTGGGTGGGGTTGCTCAGCTGCGCACGCTTTACCCCAAAGCCGTCGTCTACGGCCCCGCGTTCGAGGCAATCGACGGGATCGATGTTCGCTTAAGCGGCGGTCAGTCTGTTGCCTTGTTGGGTCTTGAGCTTGATGTGATTGATGTGCCCGGTCACACCAGCGGACACATTGCGTATTTTTGCCCTGCAGCGCCGTTTGAGTCAGGCGTGCGACCGGTGCTGTTTTGTGGCGACACCTTGTTCAGTGCCGGCTGTGGGCGACTATTTGAAGGAACGCCAGCCCAAATGCATGCGTCACTGGCGTCGCTTGCGGCTTTGCCGGGCAACACCCATGTTTGCTGCGCGCATGAGTACACAATAGGCAATTTGCGGTTTGCGCAGGCGGTTGAGCCGCACAATGCCGACATCGCCGAACACATCGCCATGTGCCAACAACTTCGAGCGCTCGGCCGCCCGACCCTGCCCTCCACCATCGAGGTGGAGCAACGAATCAACCCCTTTTTGCGCTCCCACGTGCCGGCTGTTCAAGCCAGCGCACGGCAGCGGGATGCCACCGCAGACACCGAGGTGTCGATTTTTGCCGTTTTGCGGCAATGGAAGAATAATTTTTCATGATGAATTTGCTTGAACGGATGAACGGATTCCCGTTTGTCCTGGCCATCGCGATTTTCGCGGGGGTTTGTTTTCAACCGGTGCACGCCCAGACAAGCGCCGAGACCACAGTCACCGCAGTGATCGAAGCGACCTCGCCCACGACGCCCATCGACGCGACCACAACCGCGCCTTTGTCACCTTTGTCACCTTTGTCACCTTTGTCACTTTGCCCCCGGTCGCGGCAGAACCGCTCCCAGAACAAGCGCTTGCCATTAGTGCCCGTGCCCCGCATGCAGCAAGGAATGGGTCAGCAACACGGTGCCGACGCCCAAGCCAATCATCAGCATCTGCTGCAAGG
>JANOPN010000093.1:0-5051 GCA_031421855.1 Comamonadaceae bacterium | reverse complement strand
CCAAGTGCCAAAATGCCGCATGAACATCAGCGTGCCGACATTTTTGACTCGCAAACGGCTCTCAGCCGAGTGAGGGTCAGGGGTAGTCCTGATGCGACTTGGCGGCCTATGGTTCGCATGAGTAGTCTGCTCAGCCAGCCGGTGAAGCGCACGGTGTGGGTGACGCGCACGCCTTGCTCGGGTGTGGCGAGCGGGCTGAGCGTGTGTTCAAAATGCATGTGGCTGCCCAGCACCGGGCACACGACGGTGAAGCTGCGAGCGGGGGTGACTTGCGTGACGACCATTTTGATTGACATCCCTTTGGGCGGCTTGATGCGGCCGACGCTGGCGGTGGCGAATGGGCCGTCAAGCCGTGCCCATTGGGTGTCGGGGTCCCATGTGTGCCAATTGGCGACATCCGCCCAGACGGCAAAGAGCGCTTCGGCGCTGCAACGCATGTCAATTTGGCAGACTACCGTGCGATTTTCGGCGCTGACCGTCACTTTTGCTGAGTTGCAGGCAGTTTGCAGGCCTGGGGTGTTTGGGTTTGCTGAGGTTTTCATTCGGCCGCCAGTTCCGCCACCACCGCCAATGCGCGCTCAACCGTTGCAGCTCGCACAGCGGTGCGGCCGCCGCCGAAGACCTCTCGCTGGGCGCGCGCTTCAGTTTGCCCGTCGTTTACGCGCCAGCACCAAGCCAGCCAAACGGTGCCCACGGGTTTCAGGGCGCTGCCGCCAGTTGGCCCGGCCACGCCGGTGACGGCCACGCTGATGTGGGCTCGGGAGCGGATCAAAGCGCCTTGTGCCATGGCTTTGGCAACGCTTTCACTCACTGCGCCGTGCTCAGCAATGAGTGCCGCATCGACCCCCAGCATGTCGGTTTTGGCCTCGTTGGTGTATGTGACGAAGCCGCGCTCAAACCACTTGGATGAGCCACTGATCGCGGTGCAGCCCGCTGCAATCAGCCCGCCAGTGCAGCTCTCAGCGGTGGCCAGCATCCAGCCGCGAGCCTGCAGTTGTCGCGCGACACGCTCAACAAGCTGGTCTTGAGGCTCAGGAGCCTCGTTTGATGCAATTTTCATGTCAAATCAGCCGTTGGTCACCGAATTCATTGGGTTTGTTGCTATTCATTTGTGACCGATTGATGAGTCATCAAAACACAAATCGCCACAGCGCGATGGTGAGCAAGGTGCAAGCCGCTGCGACGTAGTCGTCGATCATGATGCCCAAACCGCCGCGCCAGCCCGTGCCTTTGAGGGCTTTGTCAGCCCAGCCGACTGGGCCGGGTTTGGCGGCATCAAAGTAGCGAAACAGCACAAAAGCGGCGCATTGCGCCAACAAGCCCATGGGCATCAGCAGCCACAAAATCAGCCAAAACGCCAAGATTTCGTCGATGACGATTGCGCCGGGGTCGGCCAGCTTGAGGTGGGTGGCGCACACGGTGCTGGCCCACCAACCGACGAAAAACCCGAAGCCGGTGACCAGCGCCCAACCGGTGTCGCCAAGGAGCGGGGTGAGCACCAAAAACGCCACCCAAGCCCACAGCGTGCCCACCGTGCCCGGTGCGACCGGGCTCAGGCCACTGCCAAAACCCAATGCGATCACCCGAGCGGGGTGTCCAAGCATGAAGCGAGCGCTGACTTTGCTGGCAGGGCTCGATAAGACTGGGCCGCTGGCTGAGAAGTCAACTAAACGCTGGGGGCCACGGCGCACGGTGTTGGAGCCAATGGGCGGCAGCAACGGGGTGGTGGTGGGCGGGTGAGCGGGTGTGTCAGGCTTGAGTGCAGCGATGGGCGGTGGCAACGGTGCCGGCACTGGCATGGGCGGGGATTCAGGCAAAGTGGTCAAAACTAGCTCCTGGGGCTGCAACGAGGCTGCCATTGGGCTGACGCAGCCACACGGTCGCGGGGGTTTGTGTGTTGCTGCATGGGGTGACTTGCCCAATGCAGGTCACCGGCGTGGTGCAGGCGCGCGCTGCGGCAAGCACTGCCTCGTGGGCACGGGCGGGGGCGGTGAACACCAGCTCGTAGTCGTCGCCGCCGTTCAAAACCCAGTCGATGGCTTGCTCAGGGGTCGGAAATCCGGGTTTTGACAGTTTTTTGATGGCATTTTGGCCATTGGTCACCGAATCTATTGGGTTTGTTGCTATAAAAAAAGGATTGATTGAGGTCAAATCAATCTGCGCGACGAGCGGCTCGATTCGCCCGCTGGCGCGCAGCAAGTGGCGCAAGTCACCCACCAAACCGTCGCTCACATCCAAGCATGCACTCGCGATGCCGCGCAGCGCTTGCCCAAGGGCGACTCGCGGGGTGGGGCGCTCCATGCGCTCGCGGCAAAGCTGAAATGTGTCTGAATCAAGCCGGGCGGTGCCGCGAAACACCTCTAACGCCGCGCGGGCTTGGCCAATCGTGCCGCTGACCCAAAGCTCGTCGCCGCCGCGCGCACCTGATCGCAGCAGGGCCGAGCCGCTGGGCACCTCGCCAAAAACGGTGATGCCAATCGTCAGCGGGCCTTGAGTGGTGTCGCCGCCAACCAAGGGGCAGCGGTGTTTGGCGGCCAGTGTGAGCAGGCCATCTGAAAAACCAGCCAACCAAGCGGCGTCGACTCGGGGCAACGCCAGCGACAGCGTGAACCCAACCGGTCGCGCACCGCAGGCGGCCAAGTCGCTTAAATTCACCGCCAGCGACTTGTGGCCCAAGGCCTCAGGGCTCACGGTGCTTAAAAAATGGCGGCCCTCGACCAACAAATCGGTGCTGACGCACCAGTCAAAACCGGGTGTGGGTTTGAGCACGGCGCAGTCGTCACCCACACCGACGCTGATGTGGGCGTGGTCTGGCGGTGAAGCGACAGCCAGTGCGGCGGCAGGTGAGCGGAAATACCGCTCGATCAGGTCAAATTCGCCCATGGGCCGCCCTGGCTTGAGCGAGTCGCTCAGTGCACGCGCCGGGGCTGGCCGCTGGCGTCGAGCACGAAACGCGGCACCATCACGCCAAAATGCCCGCCTTCTTCGTCGACAAAATAAAACGTGCCCGTCATTTGGCCGGTGGGTGTGCGCAAGCGGCAACCACTGCTGTAGCGAAACTGCTCGCCTGGCTTGAGGTAGGGCTGATGACCCACAACACCCAAGCCCTTGACTTCTTCAACATGGCCATCTTCGTCGCTGATGACCCAGTGGCGCGAGATGAGCTGTGCGGGTTCGCGCCCTAAATTGGCAACCGTGATGGTGTACGAAAACCCGTACATCTCCTCAATCGGCTTGGATTGCTCGGGAATGTACTGCGGCTCGACCGTGATGGAGATGTTGGGTGGGACCATGGCGGCATTGTCCTACGAAGTCACGCCCAGCGCGCTTGCAATGCGACAATTCCGCGCAGTTCCTCAGCCCATCCACACCATGACCACCTACCGAATTGCCCCGTCCATTTTGTCAGCCGACTTTGCCAAGCTCGGCCAAGAGGTGCGCGCCGTGCTGGCCGCCGGAGCCGATTGGATCCACTTTGACGTGATGGACAACCACTACGTGCCCAACCTCACCTTTGGCCCCATGATTGGCCAAGCCATCAAGCCGCACGCGGTCTTTCCAGATGGCAAAGCGGCGCCGATTGATGTGCATTTGATGGTCAAACCCGTCGACGCCCTTGCCGCACTCTTTGCCGACGCGGGTGCGGACTACATCAGCTTTCACCCCGATGCGTCCAGCCATGTGCACCGCAGCATTCAGGCCATTTCGGCCAAAGGCTGCAAGCCGGGCTTGGTGTTCAACCCCGCCGAGCCGCTGGATGTGCTGGACTGGGTGATTGACGACATTGATTTGATTTTGATCATGAGCGTCAACCCCGGTTTTGGCGGCCAAAGCTTCATCGACAGCGCTCTTCGCAAGATCGAAGCCGCCCGCAAACGCATCGACGCGTGTGGCAAAGACATCCGCTTAGAGGTCGACGGCGGCATCAAGCCCGACAACATTCGCCGCGCAGCCGACGCGGGGGCTGACACATTTGTTGCAGGCAGCGCCATTTTTGGCAAACCCGACTACGCAGCCGAGATTGCGCGGATGCGGGTGGCTTTGGGCTGAGCGGGTGAATTCGATGTGCTGATGTTATGATGTTATGATGCGAACGACCCTTGACATCGAAGACGACGTGTACCTTTTTGCACGCGAGCGCGCCGCGCAAGAGCGCGTGTCAATTGGACGCGTGGTGTCTGAATTGATGCGTCGCGGGGTTATGAACGGCCAATCCTCGGTGGCAGCGACCCCTGACCCGGCTGGCGAGCGGGCTGGCGACCCGGCTGGCTTTACCTGGCTCAACGGGTTTCCTGTGATCACTTCGCCTGTCAGTTCACCTCGGGTGGTCACGCAGGCGTTGATTGATCGCATTCGAGACGAGGAAGGCATTTAGCCCAAGCCATGGTCACCGATGCGTAGGCTGCTCGATGTCAATGTTCTGATCGCGCTAATCGACGCACGCCATCCTGCGCACCGCGCTGTTCATGCTTGGGTCGCTGAGCACGACGGTGGTTTGGCACTTTGCCCTTTGGTTGAGAACGGCGCGATTCGCATCATGAGTCAAGCCGCCTATGGGCAAGGCGAGCCGCAAATGATGCCAGCCTTTGTGACTTTCATGCTGGCTTCGTACAAGGAGCGCGCCAATGACTGCGAGTTTTGGAGTGATGGGCCGTCTTTATGCGACGGCGCACTTTTTGACTCCAGCAAGATTTTGGGCCACCGGCAAATCACCGACATCTACTTGCTTGGCTTGGCCGTCAAAAGCGGTGGTGGATTGGTCACTCTGGATCAAAACATCTCAATCGCCGCGGTTCGCGGAGCTGAGAAATTCCACCTGCTTGTGTTGTGATGCCTTCAATGCCCGACTCTCCCCCCATTCACGCCGCCATCATCGACCTGGACGGCACCTTGGTCGACACCTTGGGCGACTTTGAGCTGGCGCTCAATTTGATGCTGCGTGAGTTGCGGTTTGACCCCGTGACCCGCAGCGAGATTTTGCCCTTGGTTGGCAAGGGATCAGAACATTTGATCGAACAAGTGCTGGCCCTCAAGCGCGCCAGCGCCGTCAA
>JANOPN010000092.1:0-20661 GCA_031421855.1 Comamonadaceae bacterium | reverse complement strand
CTATCAAATCCAATTTGTACCGTCGCAAAAACACTCGGCACCCATCGCATCCCCGCAGCGGGCGCAGCGGCGCACCGCCTGCCTTGCAGGGGCATTGAGCCCCTGACGCGGCATGCGGCACGCCGCTGCATCCCGCTGCGTGGCGCGCCGGATGCCGTCACGGTGAAATATGCGGGCTGGCCAGAGAATTTAAGCAACCCAACGGAAAAAGGGTCGTCTCCTGGTGGAGACGACCCTTCGTCTTTTTTGGTGCGGCTGGCAGGAATTGAACCCACGACCCCTTGGTTCGTAGCCAAGTACTCTATCCAACTGAGCTACAGCCGCTAAGCCTCGAAGTATAGCATGGAGCTCATGCTGATCCTGCAAAGCGAGACGCAAACATCACTTTTTCTTCGCCGTCGTTTTAGGCTTTGTCTTGTTTTTGGTCGTGACAGGTTTGGCGACCTCTGCCGCCGCTGGTTTTTGGTCGCCGATTGCGGACTTCAAAGGGCAAACCGAAAAAATCGGGCATTTCTTGCATCCAACAGCAAGGGCAACGGGGCAAAGTGTCATGGCTGAATCCTTTTGGATTTTGGCTGGTAAAACTGGAATGACCAGCACGGTGTTTGACGCGCCAATGACAGGTATTGCTACACTTAGGGTAGCAACAAACGCAATGGATTCGGCGACCAACGGGTGGTAGGGCGTGTAGGACTTGAACCTACGACCAAAGGATTATGAGTCCTCTGCTCTAACCAACTGAGCTAACGCCCCCCGGCGCGCATTGTAGGCGCACCACTGCGCATCCAATCACCGCTGGTAAGACAAGGCGTTGCTAACCAACTTGGATGTGATGTTGACGATTTGGATCATCCGCTCGTAGGGCATGCGGGTCGGCCCGATGACGGCCAGCGTGCCGACGACTTCGCCGTTGACTTCATAGGGTGCGCTGACGACCGATAGCTCTTCAAGCGGCACGACACCTGACTCACCGCCAATGTAGATGCGCACACCGTCGGCCTGAGACGAAGCCTCCAAAAGCCGAAGCAACTGCGCTTTTTGCTCGAACATGTCGAACGCCTTTCGCAAGCTGCCCACTTCGGCAAACTCGGAGTGCGCAAGCAAATTGCGCTGGCCCGAGATGACGATATCGTCCTGCGCCGGGTGGTTCATAGCGTCAGATCCGGCAACGACTGCCGCGCGCATGAGCTGCGCGACTTCGGCTCGCAGGTTGTCAAGGTCGTTTCTCAGCCGCTCGCGCACTTGCTCGATGTCGGTGCCTGCGAAATGGTGATTCAGGTAGTTGCTAGCCTCGATCAACTCCGATTGCGTGTGGTCGGTCGGGGTCACGATGACTCGGTTTTGCACGTCGCCATCGGGCGAGACGATGATGAGCAGCACGCGCCGATCACCCAAACGCAAAAATTCTATGTGCTTAAAAACCGAGCTGCGGCGAGGTGCAAGCACAACGCCAACAAAACTAGATAAATTGGACAGCAAACTGGCCGCATTGGCGATCACGCGTTGTGGCTGATCTGGCGAGAGCTCCGGCGCGAGCACTTGCCCGCGGTCGGCAGTGAGCATGGTATCGACAAAGAGTCGATAGCCTCGAGACGTGGGGATTCGCCCAGCGCTGGTATGCGGGCTGGCAATTAACCCCAAGTCTTCTAGGTCGCTCATCACGTTGCGAATGGTCGCGGCAGACAGCTCCATGCCAGAGGCTCGGGCCAACGTTCGTGAGCCCACGGGCGTGCCATCGGCGATGTAGCGCTCTACCAGCGTCTTCATCAGCAGTTTTGCTCGGTCATCCATCATGGCCACATTGTACGAACGCAAAACAGGCTTGGAACGCCTGCTCAAACGTCGATGCTTGCGAATATCATTCAGCATGCAACCCCGCTTTGTCCATGTTGGCTTGATAGGCAAGTACCACGCCAGCGTGACTGCGCAGGCGGTGCATGAAATCGCGTTGTGGCTACAGTCTCGCGGGCTGGCGGTTTCGCTCGACGCGGACACAGCGGCGCACATGGGCGTGCCGGGCACCCAAGTGCTTGCGCTGGCACAAATCGGCACCGAGTGCGACTTGGCCCTGGTTGTCGGCGGCGATGGCACCATGTTGGGCGCGGGTCGCCAACTGGCTCAATACGAAGTGCCCTTGGTCGGCATCAACCATGGGCGATTGGGCTTTATGACCGATGTGCCCCTTGA
The DNA here is from genome assembly GCA_031421855.1 of Comamonadaceae bacterium. Classification (GTDB taxonomy): domain Bacteria; phylum Pseudomonadota; class Gammaproteobacteria; order Burkholderiales; family Burkholderiaceae_C; genus JAAFHN01. The sequence goes on along the minus strand of JANOPN010000092.1, from coordinate 18,474 downwards.
TGGCTACGCGCAAGCGCTTGATGCGGTGTTGGCCGGTGAATTCGACGAAGATCACCGAGCCGTCATGTCAGCGAAAGTGATCCGTGATGGCGAGGTTGTTTTTGAAGCCGACGCCATGAATGATGTGGTGGTTAACCGCGGAGCCACGTCTGGCATGGTTGAGTTGCGCGTTGAAGTCGACGGGCGATTTGTTGCGAATCAGCGCGCTGACGGCTTGATTGTGGCCACGCCAACGGGCTCAACCGCGTACGCGATGTCGGCCGGCGGCCCAATCATGCACCCGAGTTTGCAAGCTTGGCTGATGGTGCCCATTGCAGCCCACACATTGTCGAATCGCCCGATCGCCCTGCCCGACTCCGGCGAAGTGGCGCTGGAGGTGGTGTCAGGTCGCGATGTCAGCGCCAATTTCGATATGCAATCCTTGGCATCTCTGGCCATCGGCGACCGCGTCTTGGTGCGCAAAGCCGCCTACACCGCGAGGTTTTTACACCCTAAAGGCTGGTCGTATTACGACACCTTGCGCCGAAAACTGCATTGGAACGAGGGCAACCCGTGAGTTTGCGTCGCATTCACCTCAAAGACTTCGTGATCGTTGAGTCGCTCGATCTTGATCTTCGCAGCGGGTTCACGGCCCTAACCGGAGAGACAGGCGCGGGCAAGTCAATTTTGATCGACGCGTTGCAACTCGCCTTGGGCGCGCGAGCCGACGCCAACGTGGTTCGTGAAGGCACGGCGCGCGCAGACATCAGCGCTGAGTTTGACTGCCCAAGCGCCGCACGGGGTTGGCTTGAGGCGGCTGGTTTCGAGGTTGACGATGCCTTGCTGCTTCGCCGCGTCGTTGATGCCCAAGGCAAAAGCCGGGCATGGGTCAACGGTGGCCCAGCCACCGCGACTCAGCTTCGCGAATTGGGTGAAGTGCTGGTCGACATCCATGGCCAACACGCTTGGCAAAGCCTCATGCGTCCAGCGGCCGTTCGCGAGCTGCTCGACGACTACGGTCGAGTTGATTCGCAGCCGATGAAGAAGGCCTTCGGCGACTGGCGTGCCGCAGCAGATGCGCTTGAAGCCGCGTCTGAAGCCAAGTCACGGTCGCAAACCGAAGGTGAACGGCTTCGTTGGCAGCTCGACGAGGTGGCCAAACTCAAGCCAGGATTGGATGAATGGGCGCCGTTGAACGCAGAACACGCGAAAGCCGCGAATGCGCAAGGACTGGTGGACGCTGCCACCGCTGCTTTGAATGCGCTAAGCGAGCATGACGACAACGCGGTCAGGCACCTGTTTGATGCAACACGTCAGCTGAGCGCGCAAGCGGGCATCGACGAAAGCCTTGCGGCGCTGGCTCAGCAACTTCAAGAGGCGACGGCCGTAGTTGAAGACGCGTCGCACACGCTTCGAGCATACATCGGCAAGGGCGGGCCAGACCCGACCCGACTTGGCGAGCTCGACGATCGCATCAGCTTGTGGCTCGGTTTGGCGCGCCGAATGCGCTGTCCGCCAGCTGAACTGCCAGCGTTGGCGGCAACTTGGCACGAACAACTGACACGACTCGATGCCGCGAGTGACATCGAGTCACTATCAAAATTAGAGCAACAAACTCAATCAATACTTAGACCAACGGCCGATAGGTTAACAAAACAGCGTCAAAAGGCCGCCGAAGGCCTCTCCAAAGCCGTCACAGCGCACATGCAAAACTTGGGCATGGCTGGGGGACTATTTGAAATAGCGCTATTGCCGCAGCCGGTCACAGCGCACGGCGGCGAAGAAATCGAGTTCAGGGTGGCCGGACATGCGGGCGCAACACCACGCGCAGTCGGCAAAGTCGCGTCCGGCGGCGAATTGTCAAGGCTGTCTCTGGCGATTGCGGTGACCACAAGCGAGCTTGGGCACGCAGGCACCCTGGTGTTTGACGAGGTTGACTCAGGCGTGGGTGGTGCTGTCGCTGAAACCGTTGGACACCTCATGAAACAGCTTGGGCGGCATCGCCAGGTGCTTTGCGTGACGCACCTCCCGCAAGTCGCGTCGGCGGCCGACCACCACGGGGTTGTGAGCAAAAATTCTTCATCTCAAGCCGCGCCCAGCAGCACGGTGACCATGGTTCATTCGGAGGCTCGAGTACTCGAGATTGCGCGCATGCTGGGCGGCGAAAAACTCTCAGGCGCGACCATTGCTCATGCGAAAGAAATGTTGGGATCATGAGCGAAAACACGCCCACCGTCGATATGAACTTAGTCATCATCACCGGTATGTCTGGCTCGGGCAAGTCTGTTGCGCTGCATGCTTTGGAAGATGCTGGCTTTTACTGCGTCGATAACTTGCCGCCCGAGTTGCTGAAGTCGTTCATTGAGATCGAGCGCGCGCACGAGGCGCACCGAATTGCCGTGTCAATCGATGCGCGAAGCATCGACTCACTGCCAGAATTGCCGCAACAGCTCAAACAAATCGCGGCCTCGGGCGTACGCGTTCGAACGATCTACCTGGACTCCAGCAACGAGACCTTAATTCACCGATTTTCGGAAACGCGGCGCAGGCATCCTTTGTCGAATCCTGATTTGGCGCAACGGATCGCGCTCGCCAACGCGATTGATGTCGAGCGCGAAATGCTCCAAGATTTGCGCGCGGTGGCGCATGTCATTGACACCAGCCTGCTGCGCACTGCCCAGCTTCAAAGTACCGTCAAGGCAATCGTCGCCGCGCCCGATACCGCGCTCACGGTGGTGTTTGAGTCATTTGCTTTCAAACGCGGCGTACCGTCGGATGCCGATTTTGTGTTCGACGTGCGCATGCTCCCCAACCCCCATTACGAACGCGAGTTGCGCGCCTTGACTGGTCTGGACAAACCAGTCGCAGATTTTTTGCGAGCCAAGCCGGAGGTTGACGAGATGCTGGCGCACATTTCGACTTTTTTGAATCGCTGGCTCGGAGACTTCCGCAAAGATCACCGCGCTTACGTCACGATAGCGATTGGTTGCACCGGTGGTCAGCATCGGTCCGTTTACCTGGTCGAGCAGCTTGCCCTTCAATTTTCCGGCGAATGGCAACCCATCAAACGCCACCGAGAGATAGCGGTGGCTGACTTTGGGTCAACCCGGTGGTGAGTTGATGCGCTTCAGCGCGTCGTCCAAAATTGTTTTGATCGCTTTAGGTAGCCCAACATTGCTCAGTTGAGTCGATGCATACCACCGCCCGGTATCACTTGGCAGGCCATCGGTTGCGCGCAGAACACGAAGCCAAGGCTCGAGATGCAAGTCTTTGTGGGTCAGAACATGATTGAACGCGCTAAGCGGCTCACCGAAATCAGCCGCTGCCCCTTGCTTCGACTCAAAACACTCCGTCGAGATCAATTCAACCGACGGAGTAAACAAGCTCGCCCAAATGCCAGTAGGCGGTCGCTGGGTCAGCCAAAACTCGACGACGCCACCGCTCGTTCGGCGAGCAAAAACAACGATTCGCCAATGTTCAGCACTTCGCTTGATTTTGGCACGCTTGACAGGAAACTGAGTTTGTTGGCTGCGCGCGTTTGCTTCGCACCGCATTTGAATCGGGCAACTTGCGCAGCTCGGGTTTCGAGCGGTGCAGACGGTCGCGCCCAAATCCATGAGACCTTGGGTGTAGTGCGGCATATCCGCATCGTTGGCGACGCCCAAAACCCAGTCCTGAGCAATGCCGTTCAGAGGCCGCGCGGCAGATGCTTGCGACACGTCGCCATCGAATGCAGTAACCCGCGCCAAAACCCGTTTGACGTTGCCATCAAAAATTGACGCTCGTTGGCTGAAGCAAAATGATGCGATTGCCGCGGCCGTAGACGGCCCAATCCCCGGCAATTCTTGCAACTGGGCTTGAGTTTGCGGAAACTCGCCACCATGCTGGTCACGAATCATTTGCGCGCACGCGTGCAAATTTTTCGCTCGGCTGTAATAGCCCAGCCCACTCCAAAGCGCAAAGACTTGTGCCTGCGGCGCGTCGGCTAGCTCGCGAACCGTCGCGAAATGCTCCAAGAACCGCCCGAAATAGCCCAAGACGGTCGCGACTTGGGTTTGCTGAAGCATGACCTCGGACAACCAAACGCGGTAAGGATCCCGCGTCCACTGCCACGGCAAGCCATGACGGCCATGTTGGCGCTGCCACGCCACCAATGTGGTCGCAAACCACGCCCGATCGACGGGGATCATTCAGGCGGCAAGGCTGGCGTGCGGAGCGAAAGTGGTAGACGCAAAGTCGGGCGCCTTAGCCGAAGTCGCAACGTGAGCCACACTCGAAGGAAGCTCACTCAGGCGCTGTGTGTACAGATTGAGCGTGCCCTCGGTCGTGTCGAGTGCCGCCAAAAACGCCTCCATTTGCTCAATGCGTCCGTCTAGTCCGGTCGCAGCTTCCTGGATGCGATCAATCGCATCGATGCGCTTCTCAAACCCCTTGCGGCGCTCGCGCAGCTGCGAATCAAGCTGAGCTGCGGCCGCCTTGTTCCACAATTCCAAATCGCTCTGAGCGGACTCGAAAATCACGCGCAAACGAGTGGCCAAAGCTCGAACCAAGCGCTCGACGAACTGCGGCTGTGCAAGCTTAAGCACATTGCCCATTCCCAAATATTGTTGATGACTGCGTTCAACCAACTCCAAATCGCGTTCGAATCGCTCAAGCTCGGGGACGGTTGGGGCTTGCAAGGCAAAGCCGTACTCCGCGTTGAGTTGCTTGAACGTTCCAGACAGCATTTTGTGGATTTCCAGGCTACTCGCTTGCGCGCGTTGCAACCCGCCGTGGAGCCGCTCAAACGTCGCTGCATACACCCGCCCAACGCCCAGTTTGATGCCTGACTGGCGCAAGGTTTGGTTCAGATGAGCCAATTCGGCGCGAAGCGTGCTTGAACTCAGCAAGCCAAAAACTTCGCGAAGCAATTTCACGTGTACCGAACGCACCGCGTGAATCCGCTTCATGCTTTCGTCAAACTCTTGGTGCTCTTTCACGACCCGTTCGCGCATGTGGCGAATCACCGCGCCGTTTTTACCGCGCAAGCCGCGCAACTCAACCAGCTGCTCAGCACTGTCGCGGCGGCGCATGTTGATGACCCGGCTGGCTTCGACGCGAAGCTCGCGCATGCCCGAGGCGATGGTGTTTCGCACGATTTGTTCGCGCTGACCAATCAAGCCCTCGCCCAGCGCCTTTTCAAGCGCCAACAAGCGACTTTGCGCCAACAACTCTTCGTCGCCGTTGACCTTGGCAACCAAGGCCTTTTGGGCAGAAACGGCCAACACCTGGTGCGGCTCAAGGCCCAGCGTATGGGCCGTGTTCTCGCATTGGCGTGCAATCGCCCGTTCAATTTGTTGAGGGGTCGACAGGGCATCCCACATCGTGTCGATTTTGTTCAACACGACCAGACGGGACTCTTTGCCTTCGGTGATCAAGTGTTCTTGCCAAATGCTCAAATCGCTCTTGGTCACACCGGTATCTGCAGCCAAGATGAACAAAACTGCTTGCGCCTGAGGGATCAAGTTCACCGTCAGCTCGGGTTCAGCGCCAATGGCATTCAAGCCAGGCGTGTCCAAAATAACCAAGCCCTGCTTGAGTAATGGATGCGCAAAATTAATTAGCGCATGTCGCCACTTTGGAATCTCGACCCGGCCCTGTGCGTCAGTTGGCGGATTATCTTGAGCGCGATCATCGTGCCAAAAACCCATGTCACGGGCCTGATCGACGCTGACGTAAATGACTTCCGACACCTTTTCAAAGGACTTCGCCAATTGCGCTGGATCGTCCAGATCCAAATCTTCTCGCGTCCATCGCTCGGGCGCAAGACGAAGGTCCATCAACGATGTGGAATCCAAGCGGCTTTGGATCGGCAGCAGACGCAGGCACGGCGGCACGCCCGCGTCGTAGCCCAGCTCAGTCGGGCACATGGTGGTGCGCCCAGCGGTGGCGGGCATGATTCGCCGTTTGTATCCAGCGAAGAAGAGCGCATTGATCAGCTCCGATTTACCGCGCGAAAACTCAGCCACGAATGCAACCATGACCTTGTCTGTCCGCACCCGGGCATCAAGCCGTGCCAAGCGCTCAGCAATGGCCGGATCCATCAAGTCGCTCTCGCGCAGCCAATCGGTCAAGAGCTTGAGCCGCAGCGCAAAGTCTCGGCGCCAAGCGCCGTAGCTGTCAAAGTGCTCAGAAAAGGTGGTTGGCTCGGTCACAAGGGATACTTCAATTACAACGTCTGACGGACTTACGCGAAATTGTCTCAATAACGCTGAGCGACGACAAAGGTGCGGATAGCACGTCTGCAAGCTGCAAAGCGGTCAAGGCGATTTTGCGTGAGGCCGAATCTAACAAAAGAACATGTTAGCAGCCATCCCCAAGACTTTCCAGTACTTCGGACTACTTGGCGGCTACCGAGCCTGACAAACCGAACAAAAAAAAGTACTTCTTTGACCTTGGCGAATCATTCGAACCGGGTTTTTGCAAACATCGCATGGCTGCCCTTCCCGCCCATAGACTTTGGTGTGATTTTGAAACAGCCCTGCAGACCCACTGGCATCATGAAAATCCCTCAGTGTCGTGCCACCCATGTCGATTGCGCGAGCGAGGGTCTGCTGAATCGCCGCATGCAGTCGAACCGACTCAGGCTTGGTTAGGAGATTGGCGGCCCGGGTCGGCCTCACACGGGCTAAAAACAACACCTCGGATGCGTAAATATTACCCACGCCCACGACCGCTCTACCTGCAAGCAGCACTTGTTTGATCGCCACGCGATGCGGCTTCATTGCCGCAAACATCTGCGGTGCGGTGAAATCTGGCCCTAATGGCTCAGGGCCCAGGCGATCCAGCAATTTGCGAGCCACGGGGTCACTGAGTGAGCCTGCAAACACCACCGCTCCAAACCGCCTAGGATCGTGAAGTCGCAACACCCCAAAACTGGTTTTCAGTTCAAAGTGGTCATGCACGCCCAATGGAGACGCAGCACCTGGCCCCACGAGATCAGTGAGTTGCAGGCTGCCCGACATGCCCAGATGAACCAAGAGCACCCCTTGGTTGAGCATCAACAACAAATACTTGCCGCGCCGATCCAGCTCCTCGATACGCATACCGGCGAGAGCTTGAGGCTCGCACCCCAGCGGCCATCGCAAGGGCTTGCCCATCGCGACTGACAAAATGGTCGCGCCCCGCAGCCTCGCAGCCACCGAGCGCCGCGTCACTTCAACTTCTGGCAATTCAGGCATTCAACCTCGCTATCAATCAACAACTCATGGTACTCGCAGCTTCACACAAGGGATAACAGGCTGGGATATCATGAATCTGATGCAACCACCCTCCTCGCTCACAACAGCCATTTTCAATGGTCTCGCCGCGCGTGCGAACCAAATCTTGCGGAATTTGTTGCTCTTGGTTGCATTGCCGACAATTTGCGCCTCGTTTGTGTCCGCGCAAAGCGCCCCCGATGTCGCCGTGGAATCGGCCAAAAAGCCGGCTGAGCCACCCACACACTCGGCGCTGACCGCACAACTCTTTCAGCAGTTGCTGATTGCTGAGATGCAAGTGATCTCGAACGAACCCGGGCCGGGCTTCCAATTGATTTTGGACGCCGCGCGTCGAACGGCAAACGAGGTGTTGTTTGAACGCGCTATTGAGATCGCGTTGAGTGAAGGGTCTGGCGAGTTCGCCGTGCAAGCCGTGCGAGCATGGAAGTTGACCTTACCCAAATCGCGCAAAGCAAATCAGCAGCATTTGCTGATTTTGGGGTTGCTTGACCGCGTCACTGACATGGGCGAATTGCTTCGCTTGGAAATTACCTCAGCTCCGGCCGACCAGCGGGCGCAAACCGTTTTGTCGACACCCAGCTACTTTGGCCGAGTCAAAGACGCTGCGGCCGCACAAAAGGTCATTGAAGAGTCGCTTACCCCATGGACACTAAAACCAGACACGGCGGGCCCGAGTTGGGCCGTGATTGCCAGCGTCAGAGCGAACTCTGGCAAGATGGATTCAGCTGTCGAAGCCATTCAAAGCGGATTCAAATCGGATCCAAAATCGATCCATGTGGCCAACGTCGCAGCTGCAATGGCCCGAGCAACTGCGCGGGTTGACCCGTTGGTCATCGAGTTCCTTAGCGGCTCCCCAAACGCCGAGGTACATACCAGCTTCACACGCGCGCTGATTAGCGGGCAGCGCTATGCGCAAGCGCAAAACCAAGCGCTGCGGCTCACTCAGGCGCACCCTGATGCGAGCGCTGGCTGGCTCATTTTGAGTGCACTTCAACAACAAAATGGCGAGTTGGACAACACCGATGCGTCAGCTCGCAAGTATTTGGCTTTGGTTGAGCCAAGCGAAGGTCGAACCACCACAGTTGCAACAGAAAAGGCAAATTTAGCGGGTCAACACCAAGCTTACTTGACGCTGGCGCAAGTCGCAGAAAAGCGCAAAGACTTCGTCGCGGCGCAAAGCTGGCTTGCCAAAATCGGCGACTCAAGCGATTTGGCGTCGGTCACGTTGCGTCGCGCGTCGATCCTGGCGCAGCAAGGCAAGCTCAACGAGGCACGCGAGTTGATCCGCTCTCAGCCCGTTCGTGACAAAGCCGACGAGCGCAGCAAGTTGATGGCCGAAGTCAGCCTGCTTCGCGAAGCCAAAGTTTTCGACGAGGCCTACTCCATGCTCCAAAGCGTGGCCAAACAGTTTGGCATCGACGCCGACCTGCACTTTGAGTTGGCCATGGTTGCAGAAAAGCGAGAAGACCTCGCGGCCATGGAGACGCACTTGCGCGCCGTGATCGACGCAAAACCAACCGACGCCAGCGCGTATAACGCCCTGGGCTATGCATTTGCTGATCGCAACATTCGCTTAAGCGAAGGCAAGGCTTTGATTAAGCAGGCCATCAAACTGTCGCCAGACGATGCTTACATCAAAGACAGCTTAGGCTGGGTCGAATTTCGAATGGGTCGATTTGACATCGCATTGGGCATTTTACAAGCCGCGTTTGCGGAAAAGCGCGACGCAGAAATCGCCGCGCATTTGGGCGAGGTGCTCTGGCAGCTTGGCCGCAAAGACGAGGCCCGCATCACTTGGCAGCAGGGTAAACTGCTCAATCGCGATAACGAATCGTTGCTTCAAACGCTCAAGCGCTTCGGTGTGGTGCTGCCCTGAGCGAACACATCAACGTGGGGTCAACTGAGTTGATAGGTTTGGCCGCACCAGCCAAACTCAATTTGTTTTTGCACATCACAGGCAGGCGAGCAGACGGATTCCATTTGCTTCAGTCCGTGTTTGTGTTGATCGACTGGTGCGACACGATCGACCTGTTGCGCCGCGATGACGGCGGTATCTCGCGAGAAATTACCCTCAACCACACCGATGTGGTGTTCGGTGAAAGCGACCTTTGCACACGCGCAGCGCACGCGTTGCAGGCTCAATGCAAGACATCGTTTGGCGTTCACATCAAACTACAAAAGCGGATTCCAGCCCAGGCGGGGTTGGGCGGAGGCAGCTCGGACGCCGCGACAGTGCTCAAGGGGCTTCGTGCGCTTTGGCAACTGGACATCAGCGACGCTGAGCTCGAGCGAATCGGTTTAACCCTCGGCGCTGACGTGCCGTTTTTCTTGCGCGGGCAACATGCTTGGGTGGAGGGCATTGGCGAACGAATCACGCCGCTTGCACGAGATACTCTGCCGAGAGAGGCTTGGTTTTGCGTCGTGAAACCGCCCTTAGGGCTGTCAACTCCTGAGATTTTTCGCGCGCCAACACTCAAGCGCGATGCACAGCCTGCTATACTCGTGGACTTTGCTGCTGACCCTTGGGGCTTCGGTGAGAACGCGCTACAAGCAGTCGCTTGTGGCATCAACCCGCAAGTGCCCGAGGCACTTGATTGGCTGGTGGCACAACCCGAGTTGCTGGCACGTTCGGCCCGCATGTCTGGTTCGGGTAGTTCGGTTTTTGCCGTACTGCTCGACGCTGATGCCCTAGTCAATTTGCAAGCTTTGCCTCCCGGTTGGGTGGCAAAACACTGCAAACTGTTGATTCAACACCCGCTCGCGGGTTGGTGAGTTTCAAGATGCTGCGACTGCGCAAGAATTTTGATTGGTGTCGGTTATTTAGTTGCTGAGTATTTGGGTTGTCGGTGAAAACCGGCGACCTGTGTAGGGGAATCGCCAAGCTGGTTAAGGCACCGGATTTTGATTCCGACATGCGAAGGTTCGAACCCTTCTTCCCCTGCCAAATTTAATTTTCGATTTGTTCTGCGGTTGGGGTGTGGCGCTGGGTTTCATGTCCATTGCGCAAACCTCATCGCTCCATCCTGTTGTCAGCGCCCTTATGCTTATCCATCCTGATTTGATGGTCTTCACTGGCAATGCCAACCGCGGACTCGCTCAAGAAATCTGCGACAACTTGCATACACCGGTTGGTTCAGCCAACGTGGGCCGCTTCTCTGACGGAGAAACGACGGTCGAGTTGCTGCAAAACGTTCGGGCGCGAGACGTGTATGTTGTGCAATCGACCTGCGCGCCAACCAACGAAAACCTGATGGAGCTGCTGATGATGGTCGACGCGCTCAAGCGTGCGTCGGCCGAGCGCATCAGCGCCGTCATCCCCTACTTTGGCTACGCACGCCAAGATCGCCGGCCACGCTCATCGCGCGTGCCCATCAGTGCAAAAGTTGTTGCAAATTTGCTGCAGACCGTTGGCGTGGCGCGCGTGTTGACCATGGACTTGCACGCCGATCAAATCCAAGGCTTTTTTGACATCCCGGTTGACAACATTTATGCCTCCCCGGTGTTGCTGGGTGATTTGCGAGCTAAAAACTACACCGACTTGATCGTGGTTTCGCCTGACGTTGGCGGCGTCGTCCGCGCGCGCGCACTGGCAAAGCAACTCGGTTGCGACTTGGCGATCATCGACAAGCGCCGCCCCAAGCCCAACGTCTCCGAAGTCATGCACGTGATTGGAGAGATCGAAGGGCGCAATTGCGTCATCATGGACGACATGATTGACACGGCTGGGACCTTGGTTAAAGCAGCAGAAGTGCTGAAGCTTCGCGGCGCCAAAAGCGTGTACGCCTATTGCACTCACCCGGTTTTCTCTGGCCCAGCGGTCGAGCGCATCGCGCAAGGCACTGCGCTTGACGAAGTCGTCATCACCAACACGATCCCTTTGTCGGCTGAGGCGCTGGCCTGCCGAAAAATCCGCCAGCTGTCTGTTGGCCCCTTGATCGCGCAGACGATCGAGCGAATCGCCACGGGCGAGTCGGTCATGAGCCTGTTTTCTGACGGAGAAGGTTCGCTCATTTAATCTTTTGCCTTCAATCGAAGGCGCGGTGCCGCTGACACCTTCTTCAGCACGGGCCGCAAACACGGCCCTCCAACCGAGCTGCAGACTGGTCGCGGTCGCAGCTCATTCGGACCCGTTTGGGTCCACAGGAGTTGTTATGAAATTTGTCGCTTTTGAGCGCAAGCTGCAAGGTACGGGTGCGAGCCGCCGTCTTCGCAATTCGGGCAAAACGCCAGCCATCGTGTACGGCGGCTCATCTGCCCCCCAATTGATCGAGTTGGACCACAACCCGTTGTGGTTTGCTCTCAAGAAAGAGGCGTTTCACGCTTCGATTTTGGAGATGGAACTCAACGGTGTCGTCAGCAAAGTGCTGCTGCGCAACGTGATGTACCACGCGTTTCGCCCGCAAGTCCAGCATTTGGACTTCCAGCGCGTCGAAGCCGATACGGTTCTGACCATGAAGGTGCCACTCCACTATTCGGGCCAAGAAAACTCGCCAGCTGTCAAAACCGACAGCTGCTTGGTCACGCACGTGGTCAACGACATTCAAGTGTCTTGCTTGCCTGCCGATTTGCCTGAGTTCATTGCCGTGGACTTGAGCAACCTGAAAAAGGGCGCTTCGTTGCACTTGAGCGATGTCGCCATGCCAAAGGGTGTGAAAGCCCTGTCGCACGGCAAGAAGAGCCCTGTGCTCGTGACCGTGACGGCACCGCGCGAAGAAGAAGTTGTTGCACCTGTTGCAGCCGCAGCCGGCAAGAAAGACGCGAAGAAAAAGAAATAATCATTCCGGTGCGGTCGCAGCGATCTCACCCAGATGGTTTATTCCTTCACCTAAAAAGCCCGCCTCGTGCGGGCTTTTTTCATGGTTAGAACTTACGCAAAATTGTCCCAGCAAGGCGCAGCGACGAAGACAGTGCAAATTGCACGGCTAGGAGCTGCAACGCGGCTGGGGCGGTTTTGCGTAAGTCCTAATGGTCCTCTACTATCATCAATGCATGATCAAACTTTTTGTGGGGCTGGGCAATCCGGGCCCCCAGTACGAATCGACTCGTCACAACGCCGGATTTTGGTGGATTGACGAGCTTGCCAAACAACTCAAACTGACGCTCTCTCACGACAAAAACTACCATGGCATGGTCGCTCGCACCAGCATCGCCGGTCAAACCGTTTGGTTGTTGGAGCCCCTTACGTTCATGAACTTGAGTGGCAAAGCGGTCGGCTCACTCGCCAAATTTTTCAAAATCGAGCCGCACGAAATTTTGGTGGCGCATGATGAGCTCGACATCACGCCGGGCGAGGCCAAACTCAAGCTCGGTGGCTCGCACGCGGGTCATAACGGCTTGAAAGACATTGCCGCCGCAATGGGAAGCCTGGATTTTTGGCGGCTTCGGATCGGAATCGGCCACCCCGGTGTGAAGGCCGAGGTGCTCAACTGGGTGCTCAAAGCGCCTCGCGCAGAAGAACGAAGCGCCATCGAGACCTGCATGGATCGCAGCTTGAAGGTCGTTGACGCCATGATTGCAGGCGACATGACCCGCGCAACCCAAGCCATTCACACCGTGAAGCCGCCGCGCCCCAAGCCCCCGCGACCGACGCCAGCACCCACGGCAGTCGCGCCAGCTCCTTTGGCGGATGCAGCTTCGTCGCAGTAGACTCACATATTCATAGCAACAAACCCAATGAATACGGAGACCAAGGGCATATTTCCCTTAAAAAATGCGTTTTTCTGGCTCAAGACGTCTTTTTGACGACCTTTTGACGACCCAAACGCCCTACCCGCCATGACGCTCTTCATCCTGCGCCGCTTCTTCACCTTGATGCTGACACTCTTGGCTGCGTCGGTCGTGGTGTTCGCGGTTTTGGAGATCTTGCCTGGCAATGCGGCCGAGCTGCTCATGGGTGCCGATGCGTCGCCTGAGGCCGTGGCGGCGTTGACGGCCAAGTTAGGGCTCGACCAAAGTGCCTGGGTTCGCTACCTGAGTTGGATGACTGGATTGGCCCGAGGCGACATGGGCGAGAGTTTTGCCTACGCCACCCCGGTTTGGGAGCTGATCGTTGAGCGGCTCGCTGTCACGGTGCCACTGGCCATGATGGCCATGGCGCTCACCACCTTGCTCGCCATTGCCGCAGGGGTTTACGCGGCAGCGCGTCACAACCGCGCGGGCGATGTCGGGATGATGGGTCTGACGCAAGTGGGCATCGCCATTCCCAATTTTTGGTTCGCCATTTTGCTGATTTTGTTTTTCTCGGTGTACTTGCAGTGGTTCAGCGCAGGCGGATTTCCGGGCTGGACCGAGGCTGCTGGCGGCAGCCCACTGGAGGCGATCAAAGCGCTCTTGCTGCCCGCCATATCGCTGGCCGCCGTTCAAGCCGCGATTTTGGCCCGCATCACCCGAAGCGCTGTGCTCGATGTCATGCGCGAAGACTACGTCCGCACGGCGCGAGCCAAGGGCTTGAGCGCCCGCCAAGCCCTTTGGGGGCATGTGCTACGCAACGCATTGATCCCGGTCGTGACCGTCATGGGCCTGCAATTTGCCAACTTACTCGCTGGCACCATCGTCGTTGAAAACGTCTTCTATCTACCCGGGCTGGGTCGGCTGATATTTCAAAGCATCGCCAACCGCGACGCCATCGTCGTTCGCAACTGCGTGCTCTTGCTGGCGGCAAGCGTCGTGATCATCAATTTTGTCGTCGATATCCTCTATGCCGTGATCGACCCGCGCGTGAAAGCCTCAAACCTGTGAACACCGCTGTGAACACAACCGTGAACTCTACTTTGCGCCGCTCACTCAGGCACCCCAGCTTTGTGGTGGGTGCCGTGCTCACTGGCTTGCTGATTTTTTGCGCCGCACTATCGTTTGTGTGGACACCCTGGCCTGCGCTTGAAATCGACATGGCTGCGAAGCTGCTGCCCCCGTCGGCCTCGCACTGGCTGGGCACCGATGTGTTGGGGCGCGACGTGTCGTCTTTGCTCTTGGTCGGTGCGCGGGCCTCCATCGCCGTGGGGATCGTTGCCGTGGGCATTGGGTTGTTGGTCGGTGTCGCCCTGGGTTTATTGGCAGCGGCCCAAGGCGGCTGGGTTGACGAAGCCATCATGCGAATGAGCGACTTCACCTTCGCGTTTCCGGCGATTTTGCTGGCCATCATGATGACCGCGGTGTTTGGCCCTGGCATGGTCAATGCCATTGTCGCCATCGGTATTTTCAACATCCCCGGTTTTGCGCGGCTGGCGCGTGCGCAGGCCCGTGGCATCTGGGCCCGCGAATACGTCATGGCGGCACGCGCCTGTGGCCGGGGCAAGGTTGCCATCACATTTGTTCATGTGCTGCCCAACATTCAAGCGGTGCTCATTGTTCACACCACCACGCAATTTGCCTTGGCCATCTTGGCCGAAGCGGCCCTGAGCTATCTGGGGCTTGGCACGCAACCGCCACAACCCAGCTGGGGGCGCATGCTCAACGAGGCGCAAACCCTGCTGTTTAGCCACCCCATGCACGCGGTCTACCCCGGCATGGCGATTGCGCTGGCCGTGCTGGGCCTCAATTTACTGGGCGATGGCTTGCGTGACCTCACCGACCCCAAGTTAGCGAGGGCGCGATGAGTGGCTCACCCGTGCTGTCCGTTGCTGACCTGCGGGTCGCGCTGGCCTCGCCACTTGGCCAGATCGAGCCCGTGCGAGGGGTGAGTTTCAGCCTAAACCGGGGCGACACCATGGGACTCGTCGGCGAGTCGGGCTGTGGCAAGTCAATGACCGCGCTGGCGTTGATGGGCCTGTTACCCGAAAAATCCCGTGCCACGGGCGAGGTGAGTTTGTTGGGTCAAAACCTGCTGACGCTGCCTGAGACCCAGCGCAATCGGCTGCGCGGCAACCGCATCGCCATGATTTTTCAAGAGCCGATGACGGCCTTGAACCCACTGCACACCATTGGCAACCAAATCGCCGAGCCGCTGCGCATTCACGATGGCCTGAGCCACGCTCAGGGGCGCGCCCGTGCGCTCGACTTGCTCAAGCGCGTGGCCATGCCCCAGGCCGCTGAGCGGCTTGATGCCTACCCGCACCAACTCTCGGGCGGGCAGCGCCAGCGGGTTGGCATCGCCATGGCATTGGCCTGCGAGCCCGACGTGCTGGTGGCAGACGAGCCGACCACCGCCCTTGACGTCACCGTACAAGCGCAGATCCTCGCCTTGATTGAGCAACTCGTGCGCGACGCCGGCATGGCGCTGGTGCTCATCTCGCACGACCTGCGATTGGTCGCCAAACATGTCGACCAAGTCGCCGTCATGTACGCTGGACAGTTTGTCGAACACGGCCCGGTTGCCGACGTGTTTGACCGCCCCGCCCATCCCTACACCCGAGGGCTGATTGGTGCGCGCCCCAGCCTCACAGGCCCGCGTGGCCAACTGCTGGTCACCATCCCCGGCACCGTGCCAGCCTTGCATGACTTGGGCACATCCTGCGCCTTTGCCCTCCGATGTGGCCATGCGCAAGCAAGGTGCAGCGCACCCAATTTGGGCTTGGATCGCCTTGGCGCAAGCCAAATCCGCTGCGCGCGCGCCACAGAGCTCAACCCAACGCCCGAGGCCGCGCCGTGATCCAAGCGCCCTTGCTCCAACTGAACCAGGTGTCGCGAGACTTCACCCTCCCGCGCGAGCATTTGTTCAAGCCCTCACCCATCGTGCACGCCGTCAAAGGGGTCAGCCTGAGCGTGATCGCCGGGCAGTCGCTGGGCATCGTCGGTGAGTCAGGCTCTGGCAAATCCACCCTTGCCCGCATCATCATGGCGCTGGATGTGCCCACCAGCGGCACGGTGCAGTTTGAGGGCATCGACCTCAATGCACTCAAGCCCAGTCAACTGCGCCACGCCAGACGCGGCTTTCAAATGGTGTTTCAAGACCCATACGGCTCGCTCAACCCGCGCATGACGGTTGAGCACATCGTTTGCGAGCCCTTGATCGCCATGGGTGACGCCAAAGGGCGTGACTCTCAAAAGACCCAAGCGGCCGACATGCTCAAAGCCGTGGGCCTAAGAGCCGACGATCTTGACAAATACCCGCACGAATTCTCAGGCGGTCAACGCCAGCGCATCGCGATTGCCCGCGCCCTCATCACTCGCCCCAAGCTGATCGTGGCCGATGAGCCGGTGAGCGCGCTGGACGTCTCGGTGCAGGCCCAAGTACTCAATTTGCTCAAATCCTTGCAACACGAATTGGGCATCACCCTGGTCCTCATCAGCCACGACCTCGCCGTGGTTCGCCACATCTGCGAACAAGTCGCCGTGATGAAGGCCGGAGAAGTCGTCGAATACGCCCAAATTGATGCGCTGTTTGACTCACCCCAGCACACCTACACGCAGGAATTGCTCGCGTCAGCCGTTTGAAGGCAAAATCGACCGAATTTGATGATAATTTCGACTCTGGTCTCCGGATTCATTGGGTTTGTTGCTATGACTTTTGATATATGCTGATCTCTCGCCGCTCATGGATTCACACCACCACGGGCCTTTGTCTGTCCGGAGTCGCTTCTGCCAAGCCCCACACCCCCACGCTCGATGAACTCGCGCAGGGCTTGAAGTCAGCGCACCCCAGCCTGCGATCACTTGCGATTTCACACCGCGGCCAAACCGTCCTCACCCACCACCAACCGGGCCTCGGCGACGAATCGCTGCACAACGTCGCGTCAGTCACCAAGTCGGTCGTGAGCCTGCTTTACGCCACGGCAGCGCAGCGCGGCATTGGCGTAAACCCAGAGTTGAGCCTGTTGGACGTTTTTCCGCAGGCCCGCCAGTGGGACATCGACCCCCTCTTGGGCACCGTCTTGGTCAAACACGTGCTCAGTTTGTCGACCGGCTTTGATCGCCTGGGTGCAACCGTTGACTCTGACTATCAAGCCTTTCAACGCCATTTTTACAGCCCGCATTTTCTGCAACACGCACTCACCCGCAAGGTGCTCAAGCCACCGGGCGATCACTTTGCGTATGCCAACACCGACTCGCACTTGGCCGCGCTTGTTTTGCAAAAGATCGTCAAACAACCCCTTGACGAATTCGCCCGCGAAGCGCTTTTTGCGCCACTGGGCATCACCGACTGGCGTTGGGCACGCAACGCCCAAGGCGATGTGGACGGCGCGGCAACACTGCAATTGCGAATATCAGACATGCTCCGATTGGGTGAGCTGGCACGCAACGGCGGCATGCACCCAAGCACCCAAGAGGCGCGGCGCATCGCCCACCCAAGCTTCATCACGCAGGCAACCACCCGCCACGTGGCCACAGACGTCCGACCTCGCGGACCCAAGCCAGAACAATGGGGCTACGGCTACTTGTGGTGGACGGGCACCACACCCATCACCCACGCCCGCGCCTTCTACGCACTCGGCTACGGCGGTCAATTCATCTACGTCGCGCCCTCTCTCGAACTCACTGTCGCAGCCACCACCCAGCAAATATCAAGAGCCGAGGGTGCCAAAACAGCGGCGCTGATTAGGGAGCAGGTTTTGCCGGTGTTTGAAGCGGTTTGACGGATATGCGAGGTACGCACAGCTGATGAACGGGGCCGGTTGGGTTAATGCGTGATTGAGGATGAGGGTTTAGAGGAGTGCTTTAAGACCCGGCACGATAAAGAATACCAACCGTTCACACTGAGCTTGGCCCGTCCTGGGCCAGTTGAGGGGTCGAAGTGCAGTTGCGACTTCGACATGCTCAGTCCGAACGGAAACTGACTCTTCATCGGACCGAATCAATAGATGGCCACACCAGAAGGCCCGGCCCAGCTTGGGCCACATGTCCGCGAAGGGCGAAGACGAGCAGGAGGCCGTGCGGGTGTTTGATGTGGCGGCGACACGGACTACGCAGAGGCTGTTGATTGGGGTGAGTGGAGATGGGGGGTTTGGCAGTAAGCTGGAAACATGACCATGAAAACAACATGAACGAGACAACACACAACTTGGTGCCCACGTCTGCCGCTAGCCTGCACGCAGAACTGCGCAGCCTGATTGCCAGCAGCCGCCAGCGGCTGGCGGCTGCGGTCAATGCCGAGCTGACCCGCTTGTATTGGAGCGTGGGCGGACGCTTGCGCACCGAAGTTCTGGGCGATGCGGACCGTGCCAAGTATGGTGACCAGTTGATTCAGCGCGTGGGGGATCAGCTGGCTCAAGAGTTTGGCCGCGGGTTTGAAGTCAAAAATCTGCGCCGCATGGTGCAGTTTGCCCAGACCTTTGCCCAGCCCGAGATTGTCGCGACACTG
>JANOPN010000091.1:0-8017 GCA_031421855.1 Comamonadaceae bacterium | reverse complement strand
GGCGGGGTTGGCCCACACTTTGACAGCTACGACGTGTTTTTGCTGCAAGTGCGCGGGCAGCGGCATTGGCGCATCGGACCGCAGACCGATTTGAGTCTGCGCGAGGGTCTGCCGCTGAAGATTTTGCGTCACTTCTCGCCTGATGAAGCCTTCACGCTCAACCCGGGCGACATG
Source organism: Comamonadaceae bacterium (assembly GCA_031421855.1). Lineage (GTDB taxonomy): Bacteria > Pseudomonadota > Gammaproteobacteria > Burkholderiales > Burkholderiaceae_C > JAAFHN01. The sequence goes on along the minus strand of JANOPN010000091.1, from coordinate 7,843 downwards.
CTTTATTTGCCACCCAAATGGGCGCATGACGGCGTGGCCGTTGGCGAGTGCATGACGTACTCAATCGGGTTTCGTGCGCCGTCAAAAGCAGAACTGTTGCGCGAGCTGCTGCACCGCTTGATCGATCAGCTCGACGACGAAGACGACGAAGCTGTCGCCAAGCGCTTGACGCATCTCTACACCGACGAGGCTCAGCCGGCTACGAAGTCTCCCGCGCGCGTTCCCGAGTCGTTGCAGGCGTTTGCGGCGAATTTGATCGCATCAGAGGTCATGAACACACAGGCCAGTGGTTTTTTTGGCCCTAAGAACCTGTGTTGTACGCTGGGTGAGTGGCTCAGCGAGCCGGTGCGCCGCGAGGCCTTTGAGATGCCAGGCGACGAACAGCCGCAGCCAAAGTGGCCGCATGCAGTGAGTTTGCACCGGGCTAGTCGCATGTTGTACGACGATCACCATGTGTTTTTGAATGGGCAAAGCTGGCGTGCCGCCGGTGCTGATGCGCGGCTGATGCATGTTTTGGCCGACGCTAGAGCCTTGACGCGCGCGCAGGTCGTTGAAGCCAGCGTGGGGGCCAAGGCCTTGTTCAAAGAGTGGCTGAGCGACGGTTGGTTGCAAGCAACGGGGAGCGGAAAATGAGCGAAATCTTAGCCAGCGGCGAGAGCCTTTTCGGGCGTTTTGTTGGCCGCCAAGCCTTCAACGACCGGTTTCACGCCGCGCTGGCAACGGCGCATGCGCAGAGTTGGCAGCATTTGGTGCTGAGCGATGACGATTTCGCCGATTGGCCGCTGGGTGAGCGCGGGACGCTTGAGGCGCTAAACGCGTGGTCGCACAGCCGACGCACTGTTACGATTTACGCCCGCAGCTACGGCTTTGCGGTCGCCAACCACCACCGATTTGTGGCTTGGCGCAAGCAGTGGCAGCATATCGTGACGGCGTGGGTGTGTCCAGGGATTGCGCAGTCGGAGTTTCCCAGCGTGTTGATGGGGCCGCAGTTTGTGTTGCAACGCATCGACCCTGCCCATGCGGTTGGCATTTGCGACACGGATGCGGGGCGCATCGTGGCGATGCGAGAGCGCTTGGATGAGTTGCAAAGCAAGGCCACACCGGGGTTTGCTGCTAGCGTTTTGGGGCTTTGACGAACACAAAGTTGGATTGACTGTTGTAAAAAAGCTGCGAAAAATGCCCGTGCGGGTCGCACAGGCTCAGCCAACGCATCAAAAAAACCTCATTTTCTCGACTCTATCGTGATTTGGTTCCGCGCCATACGGGAAACCCCCGATGAATGTCGTCTGCAAGCTATAATCGGGGGCTGAGTTGCAAGAGCTCGAGTCCTTGCGCTCGGCTGACGTAGCGCTGACACCTGAATTGAACGAAAGTTCAACCAGAGTGCTCCGTGTAAACGCCCAGCAATTTCCGGAAATTGTTTTAACCCTCTTTAGGACCTCATACATGAACAAGTCACTCGTTCTGGCCAGCTTGGTTGCTGCCGTCGCCCTCGCCGCTTGCGGTAAGAAGCCTGAAGCCGCTCCTGCAGCAGCTCCAGCACCAGCTGCTGTCGTTGCACCAGCTGCTGCTGTTATCGCTTCTGCCACCGAAGCTGTGGCTTCTGCCGCCGCTGGTGCCGCTTCTGCTGCAGTTGGCTCGGCCATCGACGCTGCTAAAGCTGCCGCTTCTGGCGCTGCAGCCGGTGCCGCAGCTGGCGCAGCTTCTGCTGCCGCTGGCGCAATGGACGCAGCCAAGAAAGCTGCCGACGCAGTCAAGAAGCCTTAATTGGCCCTTGCAGCCATCGGGCACTGACTCGTCAGTACCCAAAGCTCCAAAAAACCCCGCAGGTCACAAGCCTGCGGGGTTTTTTGCTTGTGGGGCAAGAATTCATGAATAAATCAGCCTTTGGTCACCGGATTCATTGAGTTTGTTGCTATCAAAATTTAAATACCGCACAGTAGGTGAGGATTCTGTGCTTTTCCACGGTTGACATCTGGCAGATTTTTACTGAAAATATATCCAGTATTCGAGGGCTCCAAGAAGCTCGATACCCATCGCTGCGGTGCAAGTTGGGCAAACAAAATTTTCAGGGAAGAAGTGATCATGTCGCAGGCGCTGGCTCACTCCGGTGGGCATTTGTTGGTTGACCACCTCCAAGCCGTTGCGGTTTTGGCGGCTGAATTCTCCAAACCATTTGATGACGTGCCGTCCGGTCGCGGGTGGGCTTACACCGCTGGCCTTTGGCACGACTTGGGAAAGTATCGGGCTGGTTTTCAGCGCTACGTTACTCTGCCCAACAACCCCGATGCCCACATTGAAGGCAAAGTGGGTGGCCGCGAAAAAACTCACTCGGCAGCCGGTGCGCTGTGGGCCATGCAGCAACTGAATCGGCCAAAACAGCCCTACGGCAACATCCTTGCCTACTTGATCGCCGGTCACCACGCGGGGTTGGGCGATTGGAATGGAGGCTTGTCCGAACGCCTGCAACGCGACGATGCCAAACAGGAACTGAAAGAAGCCTTGGCAGCCAACCCGGCGCCCAACATCCTTACGCATGGAGATTTGGTTGCGAAAATTCCCGGTGGGTCGGCAGGCTTTGCGCTGTGGGTGCGCATGCTATTTTCGTGTCTGGTCGATGCCGATTTTTTGGACACCGAAGCCCACTTTGACGCGGATAAACCTGCGAGGCGCGAAGGCTTTCCAACATTGGAGCAAATGCGCGTGGTTTTTGATGCGCACATGATTGCCAAGGCGAACAGTGCCGCGCCGTCAACCGTCAACACTCTGCGAGCCGACATCCTGCGCCAGTGCCTCGAAAAAGCGGCGCTTCCTCCAGGTCTCTTTTCGCTCACGGTGCCCACGGGCGGCGGAAAAACCTTGTCCAGCTTGGCGTTTGCGCTCAATCACGCGCAAGTGCACGGCAAACGCCGCGTGATCTACGCCATCCCCTACACCAGCATCATTGAGCAAACTGCCGATGTGTTTCGCGAGGTATTCAAACCGCTGGGCGAAGAGGTGTTGATTGAGCATCACAGCCAAGTCGATGCCGCCGAGAAAGATGAAACCGCCCGCAGCCGCCTGGCCTGCGAAAACTGGGATGCGCCGCTGATCGTGACGACCAACGTGCAGTTGTTTGAGTCGTTGTTCGCAGCCAAAACCTCGCGCTGCCGCAAGCTGCACAACATCGTGGGCAGCGTCATCGTGCTGGATGAAGCGCAACAACTGCCGCCCGCGTTTCTCCAACCGATTTTGGACGTGTTGAACCTGCTGGTGAAGCACTACGGCGTGACCGTGGTGCTGTGTACCGCCACCCAGCCCGCACTCAACTGCACCGACTATTTCGACAAAAGCAAAAACTTACGTGGTTTAAAGGACGTGCGAGAAATCATCGACAACCCCGATGCTCTGTTTGCGGCGCTTGAGCGCGTCAAAGTGGAATTGCCGCCGGACTTGAACGCCACCACGCCCTGGGCAGATATTGCCGCGCAAATTGAACAAGAAGATTGCGTGCTCGCCATCGTCAGCACCCGCAAAGCCGCACGAGATCTGCACAAGCTGCTGCCCAAAGGCACATTGCATCTTTCGGCTTTGATGTGTGGAGCGCACCGCAAGGTGGTGATCGATGAGATCAAAACCCGACTGCAAGCCAAGCGCGCTGGACATGATTTGGAGCCGCTGCGGGTGGTGTCCACTCAGCTTGTTGAAGCCGGGGTCGATATCGATTTTCCCGTGGTGTTTCGTGCCTTGGCCGGGCTGGACTCCATCGCCCAGGCCGCAGGGCGATGCAACCGAGAAGGACGCTTGCCCGGCAAAGGCCGCGTCGCGGTGTTTGTGCCGCCCGAGCCGGCACCCGCCGGGCATTTGCGCAAGGCGGTGCAGGCTTGTGCGAGCACCTTGCATGATCAGCGTGCAGACCCTCTGGCGCGTGCATTGTTTGCCAAGTACTTCCCCCAGTTTTACAGCGCGGTGGATTTGGATGCCCAAAAGATTGTCGAGAAGCTCACGGTCAACGACAGCAAAACCTTGAGCGTGCAATTCCGTGCCGCCGCCGAAGCGTTTCGCCTGATCGACGATGCAGATACCGTCACGGTGGTGGTGCGCTATGCCGCGCACCAAGTGGAAATCGAAAAGTTACTAGGCATCCTCGCCACCAAAGGCCCTAAGCGCTGGTTGATGCGCAGTTTGCAACGCTACACCGTCACCATCAGACAGCAACGGGCCGACAAGATGCTCGCCCAAGGCGACCTCACATTACCCATGCCGGGGCTGTATGTGCTGGCAAATTCTGACAATGTGTACAGTGAAATTTTTGGCCTTGTAGGGGATGGCGACCTGTACAGCCCCAGCAGCTTTGTTTCGTAAAGGAGTCGAATGTCACCCAATTTTTGCCTTGAAGTCACAGGCCCGTTCGCTTGCTTTACCCGCCCTGAGATGAAGGTGGAGCGCGTTTCTTATGACGTGATGACTCCTTCGTCGGCTCGGGCCATTTTTGAAGCGATTTTGTGGAAGCCGCAATTGCGCTGGCGAGTTTCGCGCATCGACGTGCTCAAGCCGATTCGCTGGGTTAACTTGCGGCGCAATGAGGTGAAAGAAAAAATCCTCACCGGCAACGTCGAACGTGCAATGAAGGAAGGTAAGGGACAGCTCCACTTAAGCATTGAAGACGAGCGCCAGCAACGTGCAGGCTACTTTTTGCGCGATGTCACTTACCGCATTCACGCCGAGCTGTTGCTGACGAATAAGGCTACAGATCCGATCATCAAGTACGCTGAGATGTTCACCCGCCGCGCCAGCAAAGGGCAGTGTGTGAACCAGCCGTATTTGGGTTGCCGCGAGTTTTCGGCGGATGTGCGCTTGGTCACCGCCGACACGCCAGCTGCGCGGCCCATTGCCGACACCCGCGATTTGGGTTGGATGTTGCACGACATGGACTACACCCATCCGTCAGACCCGCAACCGCGCTTCTTCAGAGCGCAAATGAACGCGGGCGTGATTGAAGTGCCCGCGTTTGAGGAGGCGGTGGGATGATTCTGCAAGCACTCAATGACTACTATCGCCGAAAGTGCGATGACCCTGACCCCGCGCAACACCTGCCGTCTTTTGGGTTGGAGCAAAAGGAAATTCCCTTTGTGTTGGAGATCGATGCACTGGGCGAACTGGTGCAGCTTCTCGACACGCGCACACCCAACGGCAAGAAGAAGATCGGCCAAGGCTTCCGAGTGCCGCAGGGGGTGAAGAAAACCTCGGGCGTCGCCGCCAATTTGCTGTGGGATACGCTGGAGTATGTGCTGGGTGTGGATACCAAAGGCAAACCCGAGCGCGTGGTGGAGCAGCACGGTGCATTTCGCCAACGCATTGACGCATTGCCAGCGTTGGCCAAGGCTGATGAAGGCATCCAAGCCGTGCAGCGCTTCTTGGAAAGCATCGACCTAGCGGCTTTGCAGCGCCAGCCCGCTTGGTCGGACGCGCTAGAAGGCAATGCCGTTATGAGCTTTCGCCTACACGGCGACGTCAATTTGATCTGCCAGCGCCCAGCCGTCATTCAAGCCGCGTTGAATGTGCCCGCGTCAAGCGACGAACGCATCGCGATGTGCTTGGTGACTGGCGAAGAAGCCCCAGTGGAGCGACTGCACACCGCCATCAAAGGCGTGTGGGGGGCACAAACCTCGGGCGCAAACATCGTTTCTTTCAACGCCCGGGCGTTTGAGTCACACGGCAAAACAGAGCGCCAGGGCGAGAACGCTCCGGTGAGCAAAGCGGCCGCCTTTGCTTACACCACCGCTTTGAATCATTTGCTGCGCAAGGATTCAACTCAGCGCATCCAAATCGGCGATGCCTCTACGGTGTTCTGGACTGATAAAGCCTCAGACTTGGAAACTGCGCTCCCCGATATTTTTGGCGAAGCACCCAAAGACGACCCGGATGCGGGCGCTCGAGCCGTGCAAGCGCTGCTTTCTGCCGTGCACAAAGAGCACGGGCCATCCACCCAAGATGATGGCAATCGATTCCACATTCTCGGGCTGGCACCCAATGCGGCGCGCATCAGCATCCGCTTTTACTACTGTCTGCGCTTACCGGAGTTGGGCAAGCGCATCGCGCAGCACTTCAAAGATATTGAGCTGGTGCGCGGTGCGCATGGGCATGACCCGCAATATCCCTCACTGTTTCGGTTGCTGACAGCGGTGGCCGTGCAAAACAAAGCGGACAACATTCCGCCAAATTTGGGTGGATCCATCGTCGACGCCATCTTTGCGGGCGAAGACGTGCCTTACCCCGCGCTGTGGCTCAACACGGCGGTGGCGCGTTGCCGGGCGGATCAAAACGTCACGTACATACGCGCAGCTTCCATCAAAGCCTGCCTGAATCGCCAAATTCGCCGCACCGCTACTCACACCGCCACCTCATCACCCTGTCCGAATACTGAAAAGGAGTTCACCCCCATGCTTGACCTTGCCAATAACAACCCCGGCTACCGAATGGGGCGCTTGTTCGCCGTGCTGGAGAAAATTCAGGAAGAAGCCAGCCCTAATCTAAACGCCACTATTCGGGATCGCTACTACGGCGCAGCCTCCAGCACGCCCGTAGCCGTATTCACCACCCTGTTGCGCTTGAAGAATGCCCACCTCAAAAAGCTAGCCGTTGGTCGAAACACCTATTTTGAGAAGCTGTTGGGTGAAGTGCTTGCCCCGGTAACTGACTTTCCTAAGCATTTGCCGCTTTCCGATCAAGGCCGCTTTGCTTTGGGCTACTACCACCAGCGGCAAGATTTTTTCAGTAAGAAGCCAGACGACTCAACCAAAACCGAAGGAGCATCCGCATGACCACCACCCAGCCACTCGCCAACCGCTACGACTTTGTTCTCATCATCGACGTGAAAGATGGCAACCCCAATGGCGACCCCGATGCCGGCAACATGCCGCGCCTGGATGCCGAATCCGGCCACGGGCTGATGACTGACGTGTCGCTCAAGCGCAAAGTGCGTAACTTTGTGGGGCTCGTGAAGGATCAAGACCAACGTGATCCGGTGGATGGCGAGAAGCGATTTGAAATCTACGTGCGTGAAAAAGCGGTGCTGAACCTCCAGCATGATCGTGCCTATTCCGCATTGAAACTGGCTGTTGCGCCCGAGGAGGCTGCGCAAGCAGCAACGGAAAACGCATCAGAAGAAGCAGCGCCTGTTGCCGATGCCAAAAAGAAGCCAGCTAAGAAGGAGAGACGCAAAGGCAGTGCCGACGAAGTAGGCCTTGCCCGCGACTGGATGTGCCAGAACTTCTTCGACGTTCGCACCTTTGGCGCGGTCATGTCCACGGGCACGAATTGCGGGCAGGTACGTGGCCCAGTGCAGCTCACGTTTGCCCGCTCGGTTGAACCCGTGGTGGCCCTGGAGCACACCATCACCCGCATGGCGGTGACGACCGAGGGCGAAGCCGAAAAGCAAGATGGCGACAACCGCACCATGGGCCGCAAACACACGGTGCCTTACGGCGTGTATGTCGCGCACGGTTTTGTGTCCTCCTTCCTCGCCAAGCAAACCGGGTTTGGCGAAGACGATTTGGAACTGCTGTGGCAAGCACTGGCGCAAATGTTTGAGCATGATCGCTCTGCCGCGCGAGGCGAAATGTCCACGCGCGGGCTGTATGTGTTCAAGCACGAAAGTGAGTTGGGCAATGCGCCGGCCCACGCCTTGTTTGACCAGCTCAAAGTCGCCCAAAAGAATCCCGGCGAAGTCGCTCGAAGCTTCGATGCATACTCGGTTCTGTTTGAAGGCGAAATTCTGAATGTCGGACAAGAAGTCAAGCCAGTGCCCGGCGTTACCCTGACAAGGAGATGTTGAATGACCGAAATCGTTTTTATCGTTGAG
>JANOPN010000090.1:0-18287 GCA_031421855.1 Comamonadaceae bacterium | reverse complement strand
TGCACCCAAAATCACATTGCCGTTGTCCGCCCGAACCAGACCGTCAACGCCTACCGTGATGTTTGGGGCAAACAACAAAATGTCGCCGTTTTGGGTGCGAACCATGCCGTCAACTTGAATCGCACCTGCACTGCCATTGAGCGCATTGCCTTGGAAGCGCATGCGTCCGGCTTTGGCGTCAGCCTCGGTGATGTTCAGGGCCGATGCCGTGAAGCCTGCTGTGTCAACCGACGCGCCGCGCCCAACCGTGATGCCGAACGGGTTGACCAAAACCACCCGCCCGTTGGACGTGAGCAGGCCCAAGATTTTCGACGGATCGTTGCCAATGACGCGGTTGATGACGGTGCTGCTGGCGCTGTTTTGCTGAAAATGCGTCTGCTCGTTTGGCTGAATGTTGAAGCTCTGCCAATTGATCACCGTGCCGTCGGTGTTGCGAATGATGAGCTTGTTACCCTCATTGGTGAACGTGGCATTGCCGTTGACGACCGTTGGGCCTTTAGGGTTGGCGTGGGCCGCGTTGAACAGCGCGGTGAAACCAGTTGAGGCGACCGAGGCAGACACCAATGAAACGAGCGCCCAAGATAGCGCGGTTGGCCGTCCGTGCCAGCGTTTGATGGCCAATTTCGTGCGCGGGAGCGGCGCGAAACGGGTGCTTTTTGATCGCAACGACTGGCCTGGCTCAATCTTCAAGGTCACCGTAGATTCAATTTTGGTCGTGTGCATGGTTTTCATTCAAGTCTTCCGTCGCGTCACATGGCCATCAATCGGCCAAAAATACGCGATTACCCTATCTAGCTTTATAAACCAAGCGACCCCATTCGAACACCTCGAAAACCTTTGATCCGCGTACAAGCAACAGCCAAAATCGCCCATTGGCAATCAATTTTGCAGCCAGCGCGCAAAATGTCACAGCAGCAACTTTCCAATCAAATATCCTGCCCATGGTCCCTTTCTTGCACCCAAGTCAGTCGTTTCCGCCCGTTGAAGAGGCGCTTGGCGCAGATTCGGACGCGCCAGGGCTGCTTTGTGCGGGGGCCGATCTCAGCGTCGAGCGGCTGATTGCGGCGTATGGCCGGGGCATTTTTCCTTGGTTCAGTGACGGGCAACCCGTGTTGTGGTGGAGTACCGACCCTCGAATGGTTCTGCACGTGCGTGAATTTCGACTCTCACCGAGCCTCAAAAAGCGCATTCGCCAGCTGCTGAATTCACGCAGGTTAGCGATTCGCATCGACTTCGACCCGGTTGCCGTCATGCGGGCATGCAGCGCCGCACCGCGAAACGGGCAAAACGGCACTTGGATCGTTGAGCCCATGCTGGAGGCCTATGCGCTTTTGGCGCGCGCTGGATTTGCACACAGCGTCGAGACTTGGATCGACGGCGAGTTGGCAGGCGGCCTGTACTGCGTCGCCATTGGGCACGCGGTGTTTGGTGAGTCGATGTTTCATCGGGTGAGCGACGCGTCAAAAATCGCACTCAGCGCCTTGGTTGCGCTATGCGCATCGCAAGGCGTCGAGCGCATCGACTGCCAACAAGAGACGGCGCACCTCAAAAGCTTGGGCGCTCGGCCGATTTCACGTGCGGCATTTGCCAAGCAACTACCCGAGCTATGCGCTCAACCCCCGTTGGTATGGACGTTCGAACCCGAGGACTGGACCCTATACTTGCCCGACACTTTCGGCAAAACCCCGTGACCCACCTCAAAGACCTGCCGCTTCACTCACTGCAGTTCTACGCCACCGCGAGCTACGCGTGCAGCTACATCAGCGGCTTGCAGGCGCGCTCACAAGTTGCAACGCCGAGCCATTTGATCAACAACGAAGCGTATTCAGACTTGGTCACCAACGGGTTCAGGCGCAGCGGCATGTTCACGTATCGACCTTACTGCGACGGCTGCCGCGCTTGTGTCGCGCTTCGTGTCTTGGCGCAATCGTTCAAACCCAGCCGAAGCCAGCGCCGCGCGACTGCCCAGCACGGGCAGTTGACCACACGCGTCATGCGCCTAGGCTTCGTTACTGAGCATTACCAACTGTATTTGCGCTACCAAAGCGGTCGCCACAGTGGCGGCGGCATGGACCACGACAGCATCGACCAATACACCCAGTTTTTGCTTCAAAGCCGGGTGAACTCCCGCTTGGTCGAGTTTCGCGAGCCCGCAGGACCTGATGGGCAGGACGGCGCACTCAAAATGGTCAGCATCTTGGACGTGCTCAACGACGGGTTGTCGGCGGTCTACACGTTTTACGAACCCGAGCCGCACACGAGCTACGGCACACACGCGGTCATGTGGCAAATTGAGCAGGCGCGCAACATGGGTCTGGACTATGTTTACTTGGGTTATTGGATCGCCCAAAGCCCCAAAATGGCCTACAAAGCGCAGTTTCACCCCCACGAAATACTCGACTCGGGACTCTGGCGACGCAACGTCTAGCCCACCCACCGGGGTTGCAATTCATCTGGTGAAACGCCGTCTCACGCCAGACTAAAATCATGCAATGCCCCGCACACCGCAGCCCGCCACCGAGCAACCCGCCATTCAGGTGTTGGAGCGCAGCTTCACCCTGATCAATGTGCTGGCAAACCACAACCAGCGCATGGCGCTCAAAGACATTGCTGAGCAAGCCGGCTTGCACGCTTCAACGGCGCATCGAATCCTGAACGATTTGAGCATTGGAGGCTACGTCGATCGACCCGAGGCGGGTCAGTATCAGCTGGGACTGCGGTTCATGGAGCTTGGCAATTTGGTCCGCGCTCGCCTCAGCGTGCGCGACGCAGCACTTGCCCCGATGCGCGAACTGCATCGCCAAATTCAGCAACCGGTTAACCTGAGCGTTCGCCAAGGCGATGAGATCGTCTACATCGAACGCGCATTTTCTGAGCGCAGCGGCATGCAAGTGGTTCGCGCAATCGGCGGGCGTGCGCCGCTACACCTCACCAGCACGGGCAAGCTGTATTTAGCCGCCGACGATTTGCTCAAACTGCGCGCCTATGCCACGAGAACCGGGCTGGCAGGCAACACAAAGAACAGCATCACCCGCATCGAAACTTTGGAGCGAGAGCTCAAAACCGCCCGTGCAAGTGGCATTGCCCGCGACAACGAAGAGCTTGAGCTTGGCGTGCGCTGCATGGCTGCAGCGATTCAAGACGATCAGGGCAAGCTCATCGCGGGCTTGTCCATATCGGCTCCGGCTGACCGCCTCGACGAAGCTTGGTTGCCCAAGCTGCAAGAGACTGCGAAAGCCATCTCGACCGCGATGGGGCGACGCTAACTGGCATCGGTTGCAGCACAAACGCTATTATTTAAATAGCAACAAACCCAATAGATCCGGTGACCAAATGCTCAAAATCCTAAAAAAATGACTGGGCGGGGTCACAAGGGCCGTTTTCGGCGTTTGGCAACCCAACTACGTCCCAGTCGCGGTGACTCGGCAAGTCAAAATGACCTGCACGCCCCCGCCGTTGGGGAATGTCGGCAGCGGATGCCCCGACATCAGCGCGCCAAGCGTCATGCTGCCGCAGCTTGCACCGCCCGATGCGGTGCAAACCAGACTCACGCAGTCAAGCCCTGCGCTGGAAATATCACGAACAACCGTGCCGTCCGCAGCTGACAGGCCAGCGTTGCTGAACGTCAAGGTGTAGGTCGTGGTTTGGCCCGATACGAGCGAAGTCACGCCATTGGTTTTGGTCACCTGCAAGTTGGCAGTTGGGGTCAAGAGCGTCACGACCGAGGCGTTGTTGTTGGTCAAGTTGGCGTCAACTTGCGTCGTCCCCGCGCTCACCGATGCAGAGTTGGTCAAAAACCCGTTGTAAATCGTCGGCGTGCCCGAGAACACAAAAGTCAAGGTTTGATTGATGCCGATTGTCATGGTCGCGGAAAACCCCGAAGCGCTAGTCTGTATGGCGGTCACCGTGGTTGCCGCCGCCGTGCTGGTGATTCGCACGACACCTGTCAAATTCACGCCCCCAAATATGTCAACCAGCTTCGCAGCAGTGGCAATCGACGGCCCCAAATTGACGACTGTCACGGTGTAGCTCAATGTCTGCGTGACTGTCGCAGTTGCTAAATTCACTCGCTTGGTTACAGCCAAGTCGGTCAAGGTCGACACCGTCAAGGTGGCCTGCGTCGCCGCGCTGTTGGATCCAAGCCCGGTGGTCAAGCTACCGATTGGGACGGTGTTGACATAAACCCCATTGGCCGCTGCGGTCACCCTCACGAATACTCGACACGAACCCAGCGGAGGGATGATGGTGCCAATCGCCAAGGTCACGGTGTTGCCGCCGATGTTTGCCGTTGCGGCACCTGCCGGGCAGTTGTCGCCCACCACGACCGGATTGGTGTTGACAAGCCCGGCCGGATAGACATCTGTGAAAACCGCAGTCAGTGTCGCGCTGCGGGTCAGTGGATTGCTCAAAATGAGCGTGAGGGTCGCTGCGCCGCCCGCTTGGATCGAAGTCGGGTTGAATTCCTTGACGATTGACGGCGCATCAACGATCAGCACAGCGGTACTTGTGGCCAAGTTGCTGCCCACACGGGTATTGACGCCGCCTGTCGCGATGGTGTTGGTGTAAGCGCCGATCGCGGCGCTGGTGACCACCGCGGTGAGCGTGCAGTTGCCGTTGGGTGGGACGCCTCGGGTTGTCGGCAGACTCAAGCTGGTCGTGGTGGTGTTTGGCCCACCCGTGCCCACGCAGTTGGTTGCGACCGCTGACGGATTTGCAATCGTCAACCCCGACGGGAAATTGTCGACGAAAGTCGTCGAAAAAGTCGCGGTGATGGCGGTTGGGTTGTTAAACGATATCTTCAGCGTGGTTGTCTGCCCGACACCGATGGCATCGAGCGCAAAATCTTTGAGAACGCTGACATTGGCAGGCGTGACTTGGTAAGTCGCTGTCGTGGTCTCGCCGTTTGTGCCAAGGCTGGTCGAGAGCGAACCAGCCGGAATTGTGTTGACATAGAACCCAACACCGGATTGCACCACGATACTGGCCGTGATCTGGCAACTCGCACTAGGCAGCAGCGTGATTGGCGCGCCGACGAGCGCAATGCTGGTGCCACCCGGTGCCGCTGTCAAGGTGGCGCCAATGCAGTTGGTCGCTGTCGCGGCAATGGTCGAGATGAACATCCCGCTGGGCAACTGATCGGTAAACGCCGTCAGCGTCGCGGTGGCGCTGATGTTGGGATTGGTCAACGAAATCACCACCTGCGCCGTGCTGCCTGGCAGCCCAGAGGTCGGGTTGAACTGTTTCGTCACAGCCGGCAAAAGCGTGATCACGACCTGCGCAATCGCTTCGTCGTCTTCGGTGGGCGACCACGCCCCCGATTTGTTGTTGGGTGTCGAGTCAAAGTCAGCCATGGGCACACACAGACCGGTCGCAGACTCGCACATTTGCGTCACTTGCGCGCGATTCGTTAGCACCGACCCCGGTGCAGCGCTCGCGCTGGACACAACCAAACTGAGTGTTCTTCTTTGGCCGATGTCCATCTCAGCAATCGTCCAGACACCTGAGAGCGAATCAAAACTGCATACACCACAGCCCGCAGCGATCGTGTGCGAGGCATACGTCAACCCGGTGGGCAAAGCATCTGTGATTTGCACCCGGTATGCCGGGTCGATGCCTTGGTGTACGACGGTCATCACAAAGGTAAACGTCTTGCCGGGGCCGCCAGCCGCCGGGGCGAGTACCGTCTTGGTGAGCGCTAAATCTGCCCGCACATAGGAGTCGTTACAGCCCTTGGCCTCGTAGTCAGCGGCGGTCGCGACTACATTGGGCAACTTGAAGATCAAAGCCAACGCGCCTGTGGTTGTATCTAGCCGATAAACATCCCGAACCGTGGCAGCGGACCCATTGGCACCGATGATGACGCGAAGCTCGCCATTGGTCAGCGCCAGCCCCTCAGTTTCGTCGACGCCGAGATTCTTGGTTGAGGCCGCCACACCCGTAATCAAGCTGATGTTTTGGAGAAACTGGGTTGGACCCACGTCGTTTCTCAGCGCATACAGAGCCCCTGCGGCATCAAACGCCAAATCCTCAAAAGTTGGGTCTACCGAGTTGTCGGGGTTTCTCACCAGTAAGAAATCGTTGCCGCTGAAAGCACCCGGCACAAACGCGCCAGTCGCCACGTTGATCTCAAACAAGTGCCCAGACCGGCGAAGCGCGTACCAACGGTTGCTGACCGGATTTCGTGCAAGTCCGACGATCCGGGCATCGTCGCCGGCACCGATGCCGACGGCGACAATCGCGGGCACGGTAGCAGTGCCCAAGTTGGGGCCAACGTAGGTGAGCACGCCAGAAAAAGGATCAACCCATCCCAGCCGGTTGGGAAACGCAACGTTTGCCGTGGTGGAGTCGCCGCCTTGATCGATGACGTAATACCGATTTTGCACCGCGTCGAACACAGCCGCTTCGTAGCGCTCGCCGATCCCCGCGCCCGCGCCATTGGTTGTATCAAAACCCGCGATCGTTGTGGTGAACCGCACGGTGAGTGGCGCGTCGCGATTGAACGTGACGATGGTGCCCGAGTCGTCGTCGATGGCAAAACAGGTGGCGGCCATCGCACTGGGCACCAGCAAAAGCCCAGCCAACACCGCCCACAAAAGCCGACACCGACTCCATGCCCGCAATGGCGTGCACAGCCATGCCGACACCCAAGTGCCGAGATGAACCGCCAAACCAAACAATCGATACCGAGCCAAATCGGAGCCCTTCCCACGCATTCGCGATCAACCCAAGACCATTACGCAAACGACATATTTGTAAGCGACTGTAATCCTTTTTTAGCCAACCGCTGCAATCGCCGCCTGAATCTGTCGCTACACGCCCACACGCCGCACCAAAATGGCGCATCGCGAATCTGAGATGATTCATCCCATGAACGCACCATCTTTGATCTCAAGCATTCGCCCGTTGGACGCACGGCCACGGTTCGTCAATTTTTGCCTAGCCATGTTTGGCTTCGTCAGCCTCGCGCTTTGCGCCTCGTCCGCGAGCGGCCAAACAAACCTGGTTGGCGCGCCACAGATCACGGTTGCCAGCTTCAACATGGGATGGTGGGCCGTGCAGGCGCAAAACACCGAGTTGGTGCAGCAATGCAACGCACCAAGCCGACAGTGGTGCGACACCCGGTTTGCCGACACGTGGCCGCGCGGCGCTGACGGTGTGGCCAAATGCGAGCCCACGAGCCCGGGTTTACCGCCTTGCAACGCGTTTGCCATTTTCGATGTCAGCAACGGCAGCAGCCGTACTGCCACGAGCGCACCGCTCCAAGTGCCTACCGCTGCCTACTTTTCTGCGCGTCAAAGGGCCATGCAAGCCACCATGCGCCGAGTTGATGCCGACGTGTTTGCGCTGCAAGAGATCTCAGGCGTGCCGGCTGCGCGCGAGGCCCTGGGTAGTCTGGCCAATCAATTCTCTTTTTGCGAGTCAGATAGCGTGCCAGCCGACCGGCCCCAAGCTCAAAAGCTCGTATTCGCATGGCGTAACCCGATTAGCGGCTCATGCACAACCGACTCGTCGATTGCCGTTGAGGACGAACCCGGTGCTGACGGCATCACCCGCCGCGTGCGCCCAGCACTGGTTGCCAAGCTGAGCGTGGGCGGCAAAGCCATTACCTTCATTAACTTGCACCTCAAAAGCGGCTGCGCCAGCCCAGCGGGCGACGGTGTTTACACCTTCTCGGGAGACTACCTCGACAGCGACCGCCCTGCGTGCAAAACGCTTCGCCGACAAGTCGCGCCGCTTGAGACATTGATGAAGTCAACTGCCGCCAACGGTGGCTTGGCGATGGTGTTGGGCGACTTCAATCGCAAGATTGACTTGGAGACCAACTTTCGAGCGGGTCATGGCCGCCCGCCTGAGGGCCAGCGCTGCGCCACCCCGTTAAAGCGCGGCGAGGTTCAAAACAACCCGCCCGGCATTGCGACAGCAAGCGACACCGTGTGTTTGATGTGGCCTGAACTCAACGACACCCACTCACCGGCCACCGCCTACACCGTGCTGCGCCGCTACGCCCGAGCTGAGGGCCATCGCTGCGCTCGCAACGAAGGGCTCGACCACTTGACGATATCGGACGCACTTCGAAGCGCACTGCGCTTCGCGCCGAACAGCGAAGAAGTCGATCTGGCCACGTTTGGACAGGCCAAAGAAGCGGCGTCAGACCACTGCCCACTCAAGGCGACGCTTAAGTTTCGCTGATGCGATTAGTCCTAAAAGAGTAGCAACAAACCCAATAGATTCGGTGATCAATGGCATATTTGGCACAAAAAAGTGTCTCAATACCACTCAAGCCGCTGCGCAAACCAAAACACCGAGATGCCAACCAACAGCCACGACAACGTGGGCAAGCCCAACCGTCGGTACTCGGGTCGGTGGATGAAGGCTTGCGACACGATGACCCAAACGCCGACTGCGAGCAGCTGACCGGCTTCAACACCGAGGTTGAAGCCTGCCAACGCCCAGGGCAGCAAGGCAACCGGTGCGGCCGCGTCAATCAGCAAGCCTGCAAACGCCAAGCCGTGGATCAACCCAAAAGCGAATGCCAAATGCACGCCTCGTACCCACTTAATCGGAAAGATGTTGAGCAAGGCTGACACCGCAATGGATACGGCGATCATGGGCTCAACCCAAACAGGGGGCGCGCCGATGACGCCAAACACGGCCAGCGCCAATGTGATCGAATGACCCACGGTGAAAGCCGTGACTGTCAGCAGCAAAACCAA
This sequence comes from Comamonadaceae bacterium, assembly GCA_031421855.1. GTDB lineage: Bacteria > Pseudomonadota > Gammaproteobacteria > Burkholderiales > Burkholderiaceae_C > JAAFHN01. The sequence goes on along the minus strand of JANOPN010000090.1, from coordinate 9,573 downwards.
CCATTGACCCGTTCGCACCGCGTTGGGCGCTGGTTCAGTGACCGGTGCCACGGCGCTGCGACGCCGCAGGGAGCGCATTGACAGCCGCAGTGGCAACACCAGCGCGAGCAAAAACGCCATGTGGTCAAAGCCCTCTAACAAATGATGCGCACCCACAAAGAAGTAACTCACGGCGGTTTGCCAGCGAGACTGTGGCTCGTCAAGGGGCGCACGCGGCTCAGCCGAGTCGTTTCGCAAAACCAGCCCGCCAGCTTGCCCGGGGGAGGTCGCAGCCAACAGGTCTTTGCCGCCTTGCTGCCCCGTCACGATCAGGCGATGGGTTGAGTCGACTGTTTTGAACAAATCGTAGTTCAGCACCCATGGCCCCGCGCCAGTACATGTGGGTGAGGCCTGCAGCACCGCGTGGCTGGCGCCGCCACGACGCTCGAGGCCCGAAAACCGCCACGTGAGCGGGCAACCACCCAGCCGAACGCCTGTTGAGACCCATTTCAGCAACTCTGGCGCCGCTGCATCGACCTCTGCCCAAGTGACTTGGCCATCGGCATTGCTGTCAAGTGGCAGGGCAGCATCCCAATCGCGCAAGGCGATAGACAGCTGGAACTGGCTTTGGCTCACACCGGGCCGAATGGGTGATTGGACATCGAGAAACGCGTCGCTCGCGCGATGCGCAAACGCGACTGAGGCGCTGAACATCAAAAGACAAACCCATGCGCGTTTTAGCTGAGAAGTCAACATCTTGAAGACCTTAAAAGCCATGCGCTGAAGCGGCCTTCATCGCTGAGACAGCCAATCGAGCGTCGCGAAGCCCTGACGCGCGGGCCTGCGCCATCAGATCGTCTCGGGTTGACAAATCATGGGCCGCCGTCGCCGCGCGCACCGCTATCCACCAATCAATGGGTTCGCGTTGCAGTTTGAGGTTGGCTTTAGCCAGTTGGAGGGCGCCAGTCGCGTCGTCATTGAGCCAAAGCGCGGCCATGGCCAGCTCGCGCGCATGTAAAAGCGGGTCGTCACCGCGCACGCGCAGGGCACGATCTCGCTCGATCAACTCGTCGCGAAGGGCGGTCCAAGCGGCATCGCCCAGTCGGCGCTGGGCGATTGCACGGCGCAGTAGCACCGCGTCCGACTCGGGTTGAGTTGCCAGTTTTTGGAGCGCAAGCAGCGGCTTGCCCGTGCGAAGCAGCAAGTCGGCGTGCGCAATTGCGGTGTACAAGTCGGGCATGCGAGCCAAACTGGCTTCAAATGCGGCACTTGCCAGTTGGTCAAGCCCCGCGCGCTCTTGACTCTCAGCCAAGAGCGACAACATCCACGATGCCTGCGAGGCGTTGGGCGTTTGCGCAATCAAGGCCGTCAGGCGGCGCGCTGATTCGCCCCATTGGCCTTGGAGGGACCGCGTCTCAATCTGGCAGACCTGCGCGTAAAGCCCCGCGCCGTTGACGCCGCGCATGCGCTCACATGACTGTGAGGCGGCGTCATATCGCCCCGATAACCGCTGCAAGCTCGCCAAAGCGAGCAATGCTTGCGCGTTAGCTGGCTCGCGCTTCAAAACACGGGAAAGCGTCGCCTCAGCAGCCGCGAACTCGTGGCGCCCTTGTTGAACGGTGGCTTGCATCACACCCAATGCAGTTGGCGCACTAGATAGATCCCACCAAGCTTGGATCGCAGCCTGTGCCCGGCCCCAAAAGCGTGCGTCACCGGTTTGGCGTGCAGTTTCGATGGCGGTTTTGGCGTTTTCAAGTGCTTCGACTGAAGATGTCTTGTCTTGAACAGTTGTCGGCAGCGTCACTCGCTTTCGATTCACGACTGGCAACACCTCCACGACATCGGTGCTTGCGCCGCGCGGCAGCAGCGTGGTTGCTGTCGCCGCGCGCACCACTGCGGATTGGACCGCGACCAGCATCACCGCTGCGATGCTGATTGCGGCCATCCGACGCTTAAACGTCGCTGGGTTCGCCAACATCGTCGGTTGCAAAAACCGTCAAATCGCCCAAAACGAGCGGCTCGGCCTGCTCGCTCGTAGCCGTTTGCACCATTTTTGCAAAACTGATCACGGCTGGTGCGGTCTGCGTGGCTGTGACGGGAACGTCGGTGCCCAGGACGGTTGCAGGTGGTGCAACGACCACGGGAGCGCCGGCGTCGGGCAAGCCGTCAGAGCTTGAACATGCGGCGACCAAACACGCCGCCATGAAGGTCATCGCGCCGCTGGCTACCCGCGACGGTGGTGTTGTGTTGAGACTCATTGGGTGTCCTTTCTTGGTGAATTCAACTCAATACGAGGCAGAACCCGAGTTGGGGGTGTTGAGGTACGGGAATCGGCTCAAAAACGGCACGGTGGCTTGGTCAACTGCGTCATGGATGTTGGCTGAGCTGGCACCCAATGGCACGCTCGACGGTCTACATGCCGACGTGAGGCTTGGCACGCCTGGCACGCCGTTGAGGCCCAAGGAGTTGGCATCGCCGTTGATCACGCACAAACCACCCAACATGGCAACTAAAGCGATGTCAACCACGTCGTCTTTCGGACGGCGTCCGTTGGGGAAGCCAGCCAAGTCTTTGGCCTGAGCCAAGTTGGCCACACCACCGACGCGCAACACCTCGCCAGCGACGCCGAGTCGGTTTTGATCAGCGAACTGAACTGGCGTGATGGCCGTGTTGAGCCGCAGCACTTCTGACGGTGTGGCTGTTGTCGGTTTGTTCACACCGGCGATCCCCGTGAGAAAGGCAGTCGCCAAATCGGTGCGTGGCAGGTTGGTTGGCGCAACCGCAGCCGCGTTGCCATTGTCCAAAACCAAACCCAGCAGCGCAGGCAAAGTTGGGTTGGTGACGTAGCTCAAAAACTGAGTGTCGTCTTGCGGCTTGGAGGCGTTGAACTTGTCTTTGTCAGGCAATCCAATCACCAGCTCATTCACCAGCGGGTTGCCTAGGCGAGACACCTGCACCCAAGCGCCACCGGTCTTTTCGGTGGTTTGGTGGCCGCTGGGTGGCTTGCCGTTCAATAGGCGCGACTGGCGCATGCTGGCAGTCGACCACGCACCGATGACCGGATCGGCGCCAGCGGTCAAGCAGTCTTTGTGGATTTCTATGGCGATGCTGGTGACGTTGGTTTTTTGGATGTAATGCTTGCCACCTTGGCCAGCAGCGTCTTTGTTTGCGGGGTTGAGCAGCACGTCAAGCGGCGCGTTGACCAAGTCAAACACGGGGCCGAGATTGACCGCAAAACCCTCTTGGCGTTGACCAACAAACACATTACCAATGTCTTTGCCGGCTGGGCACCCGGGAACCTTGATGCTGTGAATGTGCTTTTGAGCGTAGGACTCGTATGCACTTGAATCGCCCAGTGTTTTAGAGCCAATGTAGTCAACTGGTTTTTCAAAAACCCTCGTCGTTCCGTCTGCTTTGGTGACCGCGCTCACGGTGCCTTTGCGACGGTCGCCACGCACGATATTCAGGGTGTAGCTCTCATTGAGGTTGAGGTTGGGGTCATTGACCTTGCTGACACCGCCTGCTTGGATCAGCGCAATGGCCACCGTCGACGAGCCAATCGGCAGCGCAACGCTGTTTAATTTGTTCGCAAAGCGAAACTGAAACGTGATGTCTTCTTTTGCGTCGCCGTTGTTATCCAAGTGAATCTCGTACAAGGCATTGGGGTCGAGCGAGAAGTAGTTGGGGCCACCGTATGGGCCTTGTAGCGGCTGGTAGTTTGAAATCAGCGTGACGTAGTCGCTTCGTCCGCCTGCGCCTGATGCGCTGACGCCTTCGTAGCTGCGAAACATGTAGAAATCGGTGCCGTCAACCTTTGGGCTCGTGGTGATGAACGGTGCCTCGCGGTGGCTCGACGCAATCGCAGCGCCCGCTGTGAGGGTGAGGATGCAAGCAGACGCGATACTGCAAAGAATGGGTCGCATGAGAACTCCGATGGGTTTGAGGATGTCTGACATCACCTGTACGGCGGACCAAACCCAGCAGATTCAGTCAATCCAGCAAATACTCAAACCTTTGTTGCGCGTTCGTGCAATTTCGCACACGAAAGCATGTTCAAGCGATCGGTCGAGTGCCTGCTTCGACTGAGTTGCACGGCGGACGCGCATGCCAAGGCGATGCCCAGCAACACCTCGGCCCAGATCGTCAAATTGGTCGTCAAGGTGTGTTCAGAGCAAAGGGCCAAGGTGTAGTGCAACAACCCATCAGTCCCCAAAAGACCAAAAATAGCCAAGACAGTCCACCCAAGCAAACGCCATCCAAAACGAAGCAACATCATTGCGATCAACCCGGTTGAAGCGATCGGTAGCCAGGCCAAGTAGACATGTTCACGGGTGAGCCAACTGGGTAGCCCGGGGTAAAACGCGATGTATTCGGCATTGTGGGCAAAGTGCACCGCGCTCGCTAGCGTGTACAGCGCAACAAGCGACCCCATGGCCGCTGAAATCTGAGCAGACTTGCGGCAGTTCACGACCCGGCTTATCGCTTGCGACGACACGACTCGGATCTTGATGCCTCGGGAGATCAACCCCGCGGTTGCTGCGCCACGGGTTGCGCACCGTTTTTGATGGCTGCGGGGCTAGTTTCCAGCCACGACCGCACGCGCTCTGCGTCGCCTAAGCGGCTGTATTTGCCGACGCTGTCAAGAAACACCATGATGAGTTTGCGGCCAGCGACTTGGGTCTGCATGACCAAACACTGCCCCGCCTCTGAGATGAAGCCCGTTTTTTGAAGGCCAATGTCCCAATTCGGATTGGCCGTTAAGCGGTTGGTGTTGCGATACTCGATGACGCGATTGCCCACAGGCACTTGAGCCCCTTGCGAAGTGCTCCATTCACGCAAAGCCGGGTCTTTCGACGCGGCAGCGACCAAGGTGGCCAAGTCACGCCCGCTGCTTTGGTTTTTGCTCGACAACCCGGTTGGCTCGACGTAAGTGGTGTCGCGCATGCCCAAGCTCGTGGCTTTGGCGTTCATCGCGGCCACAAAAGCATTCATGCCGCCGGGGTAGCTGCGGCCCAAGGCGTGGGCGGCGCGATTTTCACTGCTCATCAGGGCCAGGTGCATCAATTCACCTCGCGACAGGCTGGTGCCAACTTGCAGTCGCGAGCGGCTGCCCTTTTCGGTATCAATGTCAGCCTCGGTGATGGTCACGATGTCGCTCAACGACAGCTTGGCTTCCGAAATGATCACGCCGGTCATGAGCTTGGTCAGCGAGGCAATGGGCAACACGGCGGCATCATTCTTGCGAAACAACACCTCGTTGGTGTCTTGATCGACCACAAATGCAACGCTTGACTTCAGTGCCAAGTCGTCTTGCATGTTGTGCAGCCCGGCGAGCTGCCCAAAAGTTGGCTTGGCTGGCACGATGACTGCCATGCGTGACTTGCGGTTTTTGCCTTTGGCAACGACGCGCTTGCCACTCTTGGCGCGAACCCATTGGCTCTTTTGTGCTTTTTTCGATGCCGCCACGCGTTTGGCTTGGGCTTTTTGTTGCGCGGTTTGGGTCTTGGCGACAGCGGCCGTGCTCGTGGCAAGCGAACTCGCGGCAAACACCAAGCTTGCACTGACGGCAAGCGTCAGCAGGGCGCTTGCGGCACGGCTGAAAAAGTTGAATCGTTTTGGCAAGCTCATCGGTGTATGGATCTCCGCTACGGTTTTGCTAGCGAACGAGTGTAGCGGAATAAAAAAAACGATGCAAGATCAATCGCTTGCATCGTTTTGTTCATGTGAAGGATTGACCCAAATTGTAGTCTCCAGGGTCAAAAACCGAGCCGAATTACTGTTTTTTATGCATTATCTGCACTTGGTCATCGGATTCATTGGGTTTGATGCTACACAATTTGTAGCATCAAAACGATTCATCCTTGGGCGGCAACTCGCTCGTTTTTGCTGTGCAGTTTGTTAAGCGCATGCAAGTAGGCCTTCGCTGACGCGACCACAATGTCTGGGTCTGCGCCCACGCCGTTGACGACGCGGCCACCGTGCTGCAAACGCACGGTGACCTCGCCCTGACTCTCGGTGCTGCCACTTGTGATGGCGTTCACACCGTACAGCAGCATCTCGGCCCCGCTTTTGACGTGGCTTTCGATGGCCTTGAGCGAGGCATCGACCGGTCCATTGCCTTCACTCATTGCTCGAAACTCCTCGCCGCCGACGGTGAACACGATGCTCGCTGTGGGGCGCTCACCGGTTTCGCTTCGCTGCGACAAGGACACAAAACCGTACTGCTCGACCTCGGCGCTGACAGCGTCGTCGCTGACCAAGGCCAAAATGTCTTCATCAAAAATCTCGGACTTGCGGTCAGCCAGCTCTTTGAACTTGGCAAAAGCCGTGTTGATTTCGCTCTCAGACGACAAACTCAAACCCAAATCTTGGAGCCGCTGCTTGAATGCGTTGCGACCACTCAATTTGCCCAAAACGATTTTGTTGGTCGTCCAGCCCACATCTTCGGCTCGCATGATTTCGTAGGTGTCGCGCGCCTTGAGTACGCCGTCTTGGTGAATGCCGCTGGCGTGGGCAAAGGCGTTCGCGCCCACAACGGCTTTGTTGGGTTGCACCACAAAGCCAGTTGTTTGGCTAACCATGCGGCTTGCGGGCAAGAGCTGCACCGTGTCGATGTTCAAGGTCAAGCCGAAATAGTCTTTGCGGGTGCGAACCGCCATGACGACTTCTTCCAAGCTGCAGTTACCTGCGCGCTCGCCCAAGCCGTTGATGGTGCACTCGACTTGGCGCGCGCCGCCGATCTTCACGCCAGCCAAACTGTTGGCCACCGCCATGCCTAAGTCGTTGTGGCAGTGCACGCTCCAAACGACTTTGTCGCTATTGGGAATGCGCTCGCGCAGGTTTTTGATGAAATTGCCATACAACTCAGGAATGGCGTAACCCACTGTGTCCGGGATGTTCAACGTGGTGGCACCCTCGGCGATCACGGCCTCCAACACGCGACACAAAAAGTCCGGGTCCGAGCGATAACCGTCCTCAGGACTGAACTCGACGTCCGCACACAAATTACGCGCAAACCGAACCGACTGGCGCGCCTGCTCCAGCACTTGCTCGCGGGTCATGCGCAGCTTTTTCTCCATGTGCAGCTCGCTCGTGGCGATGAAGGTGTGGATGCGCGAGCGGGCCGCTGGGGCCAGCGCCTCGGCGGCGCGCGCAATGTCTCGGTCATTGGCCCGTGCCAAGCTGCAAATTGTGCTGTCTTTGATGGCGGCGGCGATCGCCTTGACGCACTCGAAGTCGCCGTTGGAGCTGGCAGCGAAGCCCGCTTCAATCACGTCAACCTTCAGGCGCTCCAGCTGGCGCGCGATCCGCAGTTTTTCGTCTTTGGTCATGGACGCGCCGGGGCTTTGCTCGCCATCGCGCAAGGTGGTGTCGAAAATGATCAATTGGTCAGACATGGGGCAACTCCAGTAAATGCGAAAAAAGGCAGGCGAAAAAAAAGCCCGCTGAGGTCAGCGGGCTTTGGTTGGGGTGTTTGTTGCTCAGTATTGCACTGCGCACAACCCTTCCAGCCCACCGGGCGGAATAAGAAGGTTGGCAAGCAGTGAGCGCACGATCATGTCAACAATGTAGCACACAAATTTCTCGCTGTTTTCGATTGATATCATGACGCAGTTCGCTTCAAAAGCGTGTTGTCCAAGATGGGGTATCGGTTGCGCGTTTTTATTAATTTTTTGAGTCAACGATCCTTCGCAATCGCATCGACATTCATTTTGGGGCTCAGTCTGCTTTTGCCAGCTTTGAGCTTGGCGCAGGCGAACCCGAATACCAGCCCCAGCACAGGCAAACGAGTGGCCTTGGTGATTGGTAATTCGGCCTACGCTGAAGGCCCGCTGCGAAATCCGGTCAATGATGCCCGTCTGATGGAGCGGACCCTGCGCGAGTTGGGCTTTCAAGTTGCCAAACTCGAAAACGCCAATTTTCAGCGCATGCAGCGCGCATTGGTCGCGTTTGGCAGCCGTGCACAAGGTGCTGACGTGGCGCTCATCTTTTTTGCTGGCCACGGCATGCAAGCCGACGGCGAGAATTACTTGATTCCAGTCGGTGCGCGCATCGACAAAGAAGCCGATTTGGCGGCTGAAGCACTCACATCCAGCGCGATGTTGCGCCAAGTTGAAAGCTCGGGCGCAAAGGTGTCGTTGGTGGTGCTGGACGCCTGCAGAAACAACCCTTTTCAAGCCAAAACGCGCTCCAGCGTGCGAGGCCTTGCCCGCGTTGACGTGCCCACCGGCTCGATCGTTGCCTACGCTGCACAGGCCAACGCTGTGGCGGACGACGGCGAAGGAAACAACGGTCTATACACCGGCCATTTGGTCAAGTTCATGCGCCAACCGGGCATGGACATCAAGCAAGTCTTTGAGCAAACCGCGATCGCCGTCGAACGCGACTCAAAAGGCCGCCAACGCCCACGTGAAGACACCGGCTTGCGTGGCAATTTCGTGCTGAACGGCAAGGGTGTCGCCCAAGCTTCGGCATTGGCCTCGAACGCCCCCCCGATACCGGAGAGCGACCCCGACGAAGAGCGTTGGGCCTATGAATCTGCGCGCAAGTTGGCCAGCGTGGAGTCGTATGAGCGATTTTTGACAGAGTTCCCAGACGGAAACTTCAGCTCAAACGCGCGGATGGTCTTGCTGGCCCTCAAACCAATGGGTTCACGAATTGGCGCAGCCGACAGCACGCCAGCGCCGCGACCCGCCGCTCCGGCACCCAGCTCTGTCAAAGTTGCTGCAGGTGCCCCGATTCGCGACTGCCCAAATTGCCCGCAAATCGTGCCGATTCCGGCTGGCACGCTACAAATGGGGAGCCCAGCCACCGAGCCGGGGCGAGCCGAAGACGAAGGCCCCGTGCGCCGCGTGAACATCAAGGCCTTTCACATGGGCCGAACCGAGGTGACCCAAGGGCAGTGGCGCTCAGTCATGGGCACGAGCCCCAGCCAATCCAAAGCGTGTGGTGACGAATGCCCGGTTGAGTCGATTTCATGGACTGATGCGCAGTCCTACGTTAAAAAGCTCAGTGACTTGACTGGCAAACCCTACGCACTCCCAAGCGAGGCGCAGTGGGAATACGCGTGCCGAGCAGGTCAAGCGTTATCCGGATGCGGCGCTGCAGACATCGACGCCCATGCTTGGTTTGAAGCAAACAGCACCCGGGAAGTACACAGAGTCGCAGAAAAACTACCCAACCCGTTTGGTTTGTATGACCTCAGCGGCAACGTTTGGGAGTGGACTCAAGACTGCTGGAATCCCAGCTACTTGGGCGCACCCACCGATGGCAGCGCGTGGACCAGCGGCGACTGCTCACAGCGAGTGAGCAGGGGTGGCTCAAGCGCCGACAGCTTGGCCTACATGCGCGCAGCGGTGCGCGACACAGACGACCTCGGCAAGAAATTCAACTTCTTGGGCTTTCGGGTGGTTCGACTGAACCCCTGAGCTGCTAGCCCGGATATTGCATCGTGACGACGCTCAGCGCGCGCCGCAGCGGGATGCAGCGGCGCGCCGCATGCCGCGTCAGGGGCTCAATGCCCCTGCAAGGCAGGCGGTGTGTTGCTGCGCCCGCTGCGGGGATGCGATGGGTGTCGAGTGTTTTTGCCAGCGT
>JANOPN010000089.1:0-1656 GCA_031421855.1 Comamonadaceae bacterium | reverse complement strand
CCAATCGGGTGGTCTCGTCGGTGTAGCTGGCGCGCACATGGAAGACGTTTTTGGCGTCTGCTTTGCGAATCGAGCTTGCACCCGTCAGTGGTGCTACATAGGGGATCGCGCTGTCGTTGATCATGGGCAAAATGGCTTGGTTGTTGGGCGTGCCCATGCAGCTCATCAAAGCAAAAACCGACTGGTCGTCAATCATCTTCTTGACATTTTCCGCCGTGCGGGCTGGCACATAGGCATCGTCCATCATCGTGAACTGCAAGTTTCGGCCATTCACGCCGCCTTTTTTGTTGAGCTCGGCCAAAGCTGCGTCCACGCCACTGCGAAGGTCAACACCAAACGTGGCCAAAGGCCCGCTTAATGCAGCGGAGCAGCCAATCGTCAAGCTGCGGCCCGTCAGGCCTGCTTCTTGCGCAAAAGCGTTTGTGTGGAGCAGCGGTGCAGCAGTTGCGATCATGCTGGCTTTGGCGGTGATGGAGAAGAAATTGCGGCGGTTCATGGCTTGTCTCGTTGGGTTGGAAGCGGTTGCGATGGGGTGAATTGTGCACAAGCCGCCAAACGAAATCAAGGGTAAACCCGCGCGAAACCGTGACGTGTGTCACGCTTCTTGCAAACGATTGCACTAAACCTTAAAGCGATTGGCAAAAACGTGAAAAACATCACGCCCGTGACGCGGCGTTTACCGATCCAGGTGGTTGGCGAAGTGGGCGAACTACGGGGCGCTTGGGTCTTGTTCGCGCTTCAAACGCTCGCTCTTCCAATACACATCGTCGCCAGTGGTGCCGTCTGGTCGGTAGCGGTTCAGCACTCGGGCCAACACAAACAACAAGTCGCTGAGCCGGTTGAGGTATTGGCGCGGCGCGGCGTTGAGCGCTTCGGTTTGCTCCAGCGCAACCACGGCGCGCTCGGCCCGCCGTGCAACCGTTCGGCACACATGCGCCAAACTGGCCGCGCGCGTGCCAGCCGGCAAAATGAACTCGGCCAACCGAGGCAACGTGGCGTTGTGTAGCTTCAATGCCGCATCAAGCTCAGCCAGCGCCTCATCTTTGAGCAGCGTGTAGCCCGGAATCGACAACTCGCCACCCAAATTGAAGAGCTGGTGCTGCACTTCAACCAAGACCTCGCGCACGGCCAGCGGCATGTCTTCGACCAGCAGCACGCCAATGTTGGAGTTGAGCTCGTCCACGTCCCCCATCGCATGCACCCGCAGCGCATCTTTGCGCACGCGATTGCCGTCGCCCAAGCCAGTGGTGCCGTCGTCACCCGTGCGGGTTGAAATCTCAGTCAGTCGGTTGCCCATGTTTTGTATCCAAATTGCTCAATCTTGCATTGTGCCGTGCGGGGCATGCCCCATAAAATGTCCGGACTCCCATTTGAGGTCTCGCCATGAACGCCCCTGTTGCCCTCTGCGCCTTGCTGCCCGATGTCGCCCAGCTTGCCGCGCCGCAAGCCTTGTTGGATGCGCTCAAGGCGCGTTTTGGCGCAAATTGCTCAACCGCTGTGATCGTGCGCGAGCAGCACGGGCGCGACGAGTCGGCGTTTGAGGTCCCGCCACCCGCTGCCGTGGTGTTTGCCGAGCGCACTCAAGATGTTGCTGACGCGGTCAGCCTGTGCGACCAATACGCCTACCCAGTCATCGCCTTTGGCGTGGGCTCGTCA
>JANOPN010000088.1:0-3337 GCA_031421855.1 Comamonadaceae bacterium | reverse complement strand
CCGCGTGGGGTGGGCACCACCATGATGATTTCACCCACGCCCGCCACGTGTGCAGGAATGGCATTCATCAACACTGAGGACGGGTAGGCTGCTTTGCCACCCGGCACGTAAATGCCCACTCGGTCAAGCGGCGTGACTTTTTGACCCAACACCGTGCCGTCAGCCTCGGTGTATTGCCAACTTTGACCACAAGCCTGCATTTGCGCCTCGTGATAGACCCGAATTCGCGCCGCTGCAGCTTGCAACGCGAGGCGCTGCGGGGCAGAAATGCGCTCGAAGGCTTGCGTAAACTCGGTTTGCGTCAATTCCAAGTCACCCATCTTGGCAGGCGACATCGAATCAAAGCGGCAGGTGTAGTCCAGCACGGCTTCGTCGCCTCGAACCCGGACATCGTCCAAAATACCCGCGACAACCGAGTCAATTCGCGAGTCCAGCGCGGCATCCAAATGGTTAAGCGCCTTGATTTGGCCCATAAAATTGGGCTCTGTCCACGACAGGCGGCGCGGCTTGGCCGCGCTCATGCCCCAGCTCCACTGGCCGCAACGCCACTGGCCATGGCGTCAATGAGTGCGCGCATCCGAGCGCCTTTGAGCTTGAGCGCGGCCGGGTTCACAACCAGCCGCGAGCTGATTTCCATGATGCGCTCAACTTCAACCAAATGGTTGGCTTTGAGCGTGCTGCCGGTCGACACCAAATCAACAATCGCGTCGGCCAAACCGGTCAACGGGGCCAACTCCATCGAGCCGTACAGCTTGATGAGGTCGACATGCACGCCCTTGCTGGCGAAAAAGTCTCGGGCAATGCCGGTGTATTTGGTTGCGACATTCAGGCGCGCGCCTTGTCGCACGGCGTACTCGTAGTCAAAACCCTCACGCACCGCCACGCTGATGCGGCATTTGGCGATTTGCAAATCGAGCGGCACATACAAACCCGCGGCATCTTGCCAGTGGTGGTCGTGCTCAATGAGGGTGTCAAGCCCCACGACACCCAGATCGGCGCCGCCGTACTGCACATACGTTGGCACGTCGCTGGCCCGAACCAGCAACACGCGCACATCGGGGTGGTTGGTGGTCAAAATCAGCTTGCGGGTGGTGTCGGCGTTGTCCAGTACCTCAATACCAGCCGCGCGAAGCAGTGGCAAGGTTTCATCAAAAATACGGCCCTTTGAGAGCGCAAATGTCAGCATCGTCAATCCCATTGCCCCTTACTTCACTCGATCAATGTCCGCGCCCAAGCTGCGCAGCTTGTCTTCCATGCGCTCGTAACCTCGGTCGAGGTGATAGATGCGGTCAATGAAAGTCTCGCCACTGGCGCACATGCCCGCAATGACCAACGAGGCCGATGCTCGCAAATCGGTGGCCATGACTTTGGCACCCGACAGTTTGGCGTTGCCCTGCACGACAGCGACTTTGCCGTCAACATGGATGTTTGCGCCCATGCGCGTGAGCTCAGGCACGTGCATGTAGCGGTTTTCAAAAATCGTCTCAGTGATCGTGCTTGCGCCCTGGGCCACCACGTTGAGCACCATGAACTGCGCCTGCATGTCGGTGGGAAAGCCGGGGAATTCTGTCGTGCGAAAACCCTGCCCCCGCAAAAACTCGGCCCCAGCCGACGCAACCCGCAAGCCCTCAGGCGTTGGTTCAATTCGCGCGCCAGCCTCGGTCAATTTATCCACGACCGACTGCAGGTGCTCGATGCGCCCCCCCCTCAACACAACCTCACCACCCGTGGCCGCGACCGCGCACAAGAACGTGCCGCACTCGATGCGATCGGCAACGACGCTGAAATCGCAGCCATGCAAGCGCTCAACACCCTCGATGCGAATCTGCCCCGTGCCGTGACCCTCGATCTTGGCGCCCATGGCAATCAGCATGTTGGCCAAATCAACGACTTCGGGCTCACGGGCTGGGTTTTCAAGCACCGTGACACCCTCGGCCAGCGCGGCAGCCATTAAAAAATTCTCAGTTCCGGTGACCGTGATCATGTCGGTCGTGATACGCGCGCCTCGCAGCCTCGTGCGCCCATTGGGCAGCTTGGCCACCATGTAGCCCTGCTCGACCGAGATCTCTGCGCCCATCGCGGTCAAACCCTTGATGTGCTGATCAACCGGGCGCGCACCGATGGCGCAACCGCCAGGCAGGCTGACCCTCGCGCGGCCAAAACGTGCCAAAAGTGGCCCAAGCGCCAGCACCGACGCGCGCATGGTTTTCACCATCTCGTAGGGTGCTTCGAGGTTGTTCAAGTTCGCCGCATCGAGCGTGACCGCGCCGTCAGTGCCGTGCTCGGCGCTCACGCCCATGTTGCGAATCAGCTTGAGCATGGTCGCGACGTCTTGCAGGCGCGGCACGTTGCGCAAAGTGACGGGCTCAGCGGTGAGCAAAGCCGCGCACAGCTCAGGCAAGGCCGCGTTTTTCGCGCCACTGATGCTGATGCTGCCGTTCAGGCGGCGACCACCGCGAATGATGAGTTTGTCCATAGCGATTGGGTCCTTTTTGGGGTGTCTTCAGACCGCGGAGCCCGCCATCTCGGCGGGCGTGAAGGTTTTCATCGACAAAGCATGCACTTCGTCGGTGTGCATGCGTTGTCCAAGTGTTGCGTAAACCAATTGGTGGCGAGCAATCAGCCGTTTGCCTTCAAAGGCGGGGCTGGCGATCACGGCGCTCCAGTGGCGGCCGTCGCCGTCGACTTCGCAGTGGGTGCACTCCAAGCCGGTGGATATCAGGTGTTGCAGTTCTTGTGCAGTCATGTCGGGCCTGTTGTCAATCAATTTCGTATTTTGTAGCCCGTGCGCAGCATGTGCACGGCGATGAAGGCGACTATGGCAAATGCAGTGCTAACCACAGCCAAACTGAGCCACGGTGACACGTCACTCTTGCCAAAGAAGCCATAGCGAAAGCCATCAATCATGTAGAAAAACGGGTTGAAATGGCTCAATCCCTGCCAAAACGCCGGCAATGAATGGATGGAGTAAAAAACGCCGCTCAAAAACGTCATCGGCATGATGACGAAGTTTTGAAACGCAGCGAGTTGGTCAAACTTTTCAGCCCACAAACCGGCAATCACACCCAAGCTGCCCAGCATGCCGGCGCCCAAAGCCGCGAAAATCAAAATCCACCACGGGGCCACAAACTGCATGGGTGCAAACCAAATCGTGACCAAAAACACACCCAATCCGACAGCCAAGCCACGCAAAATACTAGACCCGACATAGGCGGTGAACCAACTCCAGTGGTTGAGTGGCGTGAGCAGCACGAAAACCAAGTTGCCCATGATCTTGCTCTGAATCAAGCTCGACGAGCTGTTGGCAAACGCGTTTTGAAGCACGCTCATCATCACC
>JANOPN010000087.1:0-51093 GCA_031421855.1 Comamonadaceae bacterium | reverse complement strand
GACCACGCCATTGAGCGCATCGGCGGCATTGGGGTAAATCTTGTTCATGTTGATGTCTCCAGAATCAGGGCTTCAATACGTGCCAATGTAGTCCTTCTTGCCCACCTCAACGCCGTTGTGGCGCAGCACGGCGTAAGCCATGTTGGTGTGAAAGAAAAAGTGCGGCAACCCGTAATTGAACAAATACGACTGCCCGGTGAACCGCTTTTCTTTGGGTGTTCCAGCTTGGGTGATGATTTCGCGATCGGCTGCTTGCTCAAAAGCCGCCAAATCCAAAGCGGCGATGAAGCCCAGCACGCCGTCAATGCGCGACTGCAACTCAGCAAACGATGTCTCGACATCGTCAGTCTTTGGCACGTCCACACCTGCCAGCCGCGCGCCCAAGCCCTTGGCGAAGTCGCAGGCGACTTGCACTTGGCGGGTCAAGGTGAACATGTCTGGGTATAGGCGTGCCTGTAAAAGGGCTTGGGGGTCGATTTTTTTGTCAGCCACATGGGCGTTGGCCTTGCCCAGCACGGTGCGCAAACCGCCAAGCATTTGGGTGAGGACAGGAATCGAGGCAATGTAGATGGAGGGTGAGGCGTGTGGCATGAAGTTCAATCAAAAATAATAGCAACAAAGTCAATGGATACCGAGACCAGAGGTTGATTTCCCATCAAATTCAGGTCCAATCAACGCAAACAGCGAAACAGCGACACAAATCGGGCGCTGCCGTCCCGTCGACTGTACACACCTCACATCTTGCGCATGGGTGGTTGCTTGACTTGCGGCACCGGTTTGTCGCTCATGGCTTTTTTGAGGTGTGCGATGGCGGCTTGAAGTTGGTTGTCTTCGCCATTGAACGTTGCACGAGGCGGGTTGTCGACTTCGATGTCGGGGCTAACACCGGTGCCCTCAACCAGCCAAGTGCCGTCTGCCGCATATTGGGCGAATTCTGCCGCCCGCGATATGCCGCCGTCGGACTGGCGGTTGCGGTCAGTTAACCACACGCCCGCGCCAGATGTTCGCTTGCCGATTACGGTACCCAGTCCCAAGCGCTTGATGCCTTCGCTGAAGGTTTCACCGTCGCTGTAGGTGTCTTCGTCAGTCAAGACCACCAAATGACCTCGAAAGGCGTTTTGCATGTTCCAGTTGCCGCCGCCAGCTCGCGCCTGCCAAAACGCCCACGCCCGTCGCAACAGTTTTTCGATGATGACGCTATCGATGCTGCCACCGCCATTGCCGCGAACGTCAATGATGAGGCCCTCGCGGTCAAAGAGCGGGTAAAACTCGCGCGCAAACGTCGCCAAATCAGCCCCACCCATCGCCCGCAAGTGCAAGTAGCCCATTTTTGCGTCGCTCGCAGCCTCAACCGCCTCGCGACGCGACTGCTCCCAGTCGCTCAAGCGCAGGTCGCGCTCTCGCGCCACCGGCGACGGCGTGATGATTTTGGTGAGCGTTTGCGTGCCACGCAAGACCCCCATCAGCACTTGTTTACCGGCTTGGCCTCGCAGCAAGTCGCTCACATCGGGCAGGCCGACGGTGGTTTGGTTGTTGATTGCGGTGATCACGTCACCCACGCGAACATCGACACCCGGCAAGGCCAACGGCCCACGTTCAAGCGCCAGTTCGTGCTCTGTTTGGTAGATTTTGTCGATCCGATGACCTTGCGGGTGGGGCGAAAGCACCGCCCCGAGTGATCCAACCGAAATCTGCTCCAAGCCACTGCGGGTATCGCCCGCGCCCACCTGGCTGTGCAGCGCGTTGACCTCGCCGACCATTTGGGCAAGCAAGTCGGCCAATTCAAGCCGATCGGTGAGCCGTGACAGCAAGGGCTCGTACTTTTTGCGCATCGCAACCCAGTCCACGCCGTGCATGGCGGGGTCATAGAAATAGTCGCGGTGCATGCGCCACGCGTCGTTGAAAATTTGCTGCCACTCAAGCGCTGGCGACAGCTTGACCGACCAATCAGCCAAACGAACGGCGCTTCGCGCGAGCTCTTGCGGGCTGGCCGGGGGCTTGGGGCCCACATCAAAGATCGACATCTCGGGCGAGGCGGTCGGGCCATCCGCCTGCTTGACAACCAAGATTTTTCGGCCGTTGCCTGAGATCTGATATTGGGTGACGTCGGCACTGTGGACCTCAGCTGGCAAGGCTGCCGAGTCGATCGCGACCGACCTCAGGCTGCCACGAGGGCTGCCAGGCTGCTCGGTGGCGATGAAATACAACCGCTTGCCATCGGTTTGCAACTGACGCAGGTTGCCAGCGGGGACCAGGCTCGCAGCCACCTCGTACAGGCGGCGATCAATGCCGTCAAACGAGATGGCCGGCAACTTAGATGCCGATGCACTGGCCGCAGACGCCTGTGGGCTTGGCGCTGGCGCCGCAGCGATGCTCAACTCGTCCCGCGCGGCATAGGGCCAGCGCAGATCGGATTGCAAGGCCAGCGCGTAAATGCGGTCTCGCTTATCGAACATCGAACCCATGTTTCGCGAACCCCAGGGGCTGCCCGGTGTCGCGACCAAATGGCGATCAGACAAAAAGAACAGCCATTTGCCGTCTGGCGTGAACGCAGGCGATCTGGCGCTGTAGCGCTCAGTCGTGAGTTGCTGGCGCTTTTTGTCGCTCAAACGCACCATGAACAGGACATCATTGGCATTGCGCGTGCGCAACGGGCGGGCAAACGTAAAAGCGCTGGCGTCTGGTGCCCATGCGATTGACGCGTGGCTACTCGGTGCTTCGTCGATCATCTCGGTGGTTGCAGCGGTTGAAGTGGTTGCCAGCCGGGTGACGTACAACCGGTTGTCGTGATCGTTGTGTAACACCCATTTGCCGTCTGGCGAGGGGTAGATGCCCAGGCGGACGCTGCGTCCGTTGTTCGTCAAAGGCACTGCGACCACACCACCACTGGCGCTGTGTCGTACCAGCTCTTGCTCGCCGGTTGCGTCGTTAAACAGGAAGACACTCGCACTGTCGGCGCTGAACTGCGCGGCGCGCGAGCGTGATTCTTGCGGCAGGCTGAGCTCGACCCGCCTCAAGTCGCCCACTGCGGCCACAACGACTTTGCCCCGCGCGGTGACCGCGACTCGCTCGCCGTTCGGTGCGAGCGCGACCGAGGTCATGTTGCGAAGCGCAGTCGCTGTCCAACGCTCACGGCGTTGTTCAAAGTCGCTGCTGAGGTTGATGTTGACGGCCCGGTCGGCGTTGGCATTGATGTCAAACACCCGAACGTCAGCCCCCACCGTGTAAGCGATTCGCCCACTGTGCAAATGCGCGTGGCGAAGGTCAAAGTCATGCGGTTTGAGGTGCGTGAGCTGTTTTGGCGATGAGCCGTCGCGCTCCATGCGCCACAAGTTGCGTGCTCCGCTGCGGTCCGAGACAAAGTAGACCTTGCCCGCCCAAACCATCGGTGCGCTGTTATTGCCCTGTGCATCGCGGGTGAGCGCCACCGCCTCAGCACGGCCACCGGGTGTGATCGACCAAATCTGTGGCATGCCGCCGCCCTTGTAGCGGCGAGCGTTGTCGCCGCGCAGCCTGTTGCGCGTGAAAAAAAGCTGCCCGTCTGCATCAACCACGCCCTCAGACGCTTTGGCTGCTGGCAACACCAACTTCTTGAAACTGGTCGGATGAATGGTCGCCAGTTGGCGCGCTGGCAAACCGCTGAATCGAGCGGTTGAGTAAAGCACCTCGCCGCTAGGAGTCCAGCCCATCACGAGCGCCGTCTCACCCTCGAACGTGAGTCGGCGTGTGTCGCCGCCCGCCAGCGGCATCACGTAGACCTCGGTGGGGCCCTCCAGGCTTGCGCTAAACGCCACGGTTTTACCGTCGGGTGACACAGCCGCTCGGCTCTCAAGCCCCAAATGCGTCGTCAAGCGAGTGGCGGACCCGCCGGCAAGTCCCACGCGCCACAAATCACCCTCGGCGGTGAACACCACATGTTCGGGAGCAGCGGCCGCAAACCGATAAAAGCCATTCGTCGCCGCATGCAGCGCCGTGCCGACGGTTGTCACCCAAGCAAATGCGGCAATTAGCCCCGTTTTCATGAGGGCGCGAGTTGATGTTGTCAAATGAGTCTCCAAGTGCAGCGGATTATGATCAAACCACGACCGATACCGATCTTGCGTATTCACCACTGAATTGTTCCCCATGACCGCAGTCAACATGCCTCGCTACCCCTTGCCCGACCTCAATGCCCTGCCCGACGACATCAAGGCGCGAATCGAAGAGGTTCAATCCAAGGCCGGATTCGTGCCCAACGTGTTTTTGGGGTTTGCGCGACGCCCCGCAGAGTGGCGCGCGTTTTTTGCGTATCACGACGCGCTCATGCTCAAAGAAGGCGGCAACCTCAGCAAAGGCGACCGCGAAATGATCGTCACGGCGACCAGTGCCGTCAACAACTGCCTGTACTGCGTCGTGGCGCACGGCGCGATTTTGCGCATTCACGAGAAGAAACCGCTGGTTGCTGACCAAGTCGCCATCAACCCACGCAAGGCCGACATCAGCCCGCGCCAAAGCGCCATGCTCGAGTTTGCGCTTAAGGTGTGCTCGCACTCCGATGAAATCAACGACGACGACTTCGACAAATTGCACGCGCACGGCTTTGACGACGAAGACGCGTGGGACATCGCTGCGATCACGGCGTTTTTTGGCATGTCCAACCGCATGGCCAGTTTCAGCGGCATGATGCCCAACCCGGAGTTTTACCTCATGGGCCGCGTGCCAAAAGTCAAAGCAGCCTGATTCATGAGCGCAGCATTCACCCTCGCATTCGCCGCGTTCCTCATTCTGGGCCTTTTGGTTCAGCTCACCTTGGCCACGCGCCAAATGCGTCACGTGAGCGCCCACCGCGCCGAAGTGCCCGTCGAATACGCCGACACGATCGCGCTTGTCGAGCACCAAAAAGCGGCTGACTACACGGTTGCCAGGGGTCGCTTGGGCTTGATCGAGTTGGCCTTTGGTGCCTTGCTCTTGGTGGGTTGGACGCTCTTAGGCGGGCTGGATGCACTCAACCAATGGCTAGTGACTTCCATGGGCGGGGGCATGCGCCAACAAATCACGCTGATTTTGGCCTTCATGGCCATTGGCGGCGCACTGGATTTACCGCTGTCGCTGTACTCAACCTTCGTGCTTGAAGAGCGTTTTGGGTTCAACAAAACCTCGTTCAAGCTGTGGCTGAGTGATGCCGTCAAAGGACTCGTGCTGAGTTTGGTGTTGATCATCCCGCTTTTGGCCGCTGTCTTGTGGCTGATGGGCGCAGCCGGAGCCAACTGGTGGTTGTGGGCGTGGGCATTGGTGGTGGGGTTTCAACTCTTCATCATGGCCATTGCACCCAACGTGATCATGCCTTTGTTTAACAAGTTCACGCCACTTGAGGATGAGGTGCTGAAGTCGCGAACCGAGGCATTGATGCAACGCTGCGGGTTCAGATCCAAAGGTTTTTTTGTCATGGACGGCTCTAAGCGCAGCGCCCACAGCAACGCGTTTTTTACCGGATTTGGCGCGTCAAAACGCGTGGTTTTTTTCGATACCTTACTGGCCAAACTCAGCGCAGATGAGCTTGAAGCCGTGCTCGCCCACGAGCTGGGACATTTCAAGCATCGCCACATCTTGAAGCGCATGCTGGTTGGATTTGTGACGACCGGCGTGGCGCTGGCGGTGCTGGGGTTTTTGAGCAATCAGGTCTGGTTTTATTCGGGTTTGGGCGTTCGACCGATGCTTGACGCACCCAACCATGCCCTCGCGTTGTTGCTATTCATGCTCGCGGGGCCGGTTTTCATGTTTTTTGTGTCGCCTTGGAGCAGTTACAGCTCTCGCAGGGACGAATTCCAAGCCGATGCGTATGCAGCCAGCGTCAGTGACGGCGCGCACCTCAAGTCTGCATTGCTCAAGCTCTACCGCGACAACGCAAGCACCTTGACGCCTGACCCGTGGTACGTCAGTTGGTATCACTCTCACCCCAGCGCAGCACAGCGGCTGTCGCGGCTATGTAAGGCACCGGCAGGAGCGAATGCATGAGCGAATTTAAGCCTGTTGATTGGCGTGGTGTCGCGCGTGGGGGCGCATCTCCCGCAGAGATTGAGTCGTTTTTGAGCGCGCATGCCCAGTGGCGACTGCACGCCAACGCGCTTGAGCGCACGTACTCTTTTGCCAACTATTTTCAGACCATGGCTTTCGTCAACGCCGTGGCGTGGATTGCGCATCGACAAGATCATCACCCCGACATGGCGGTGAGCTACAACCGCGTGGTGTTGAGGTGGAACACGCATGACGCAGGCGGCGTGTCTAGCACCGATTTTGCGTGCGCGACCGCATCCGATGCGCTGCTAGCCGCATGAGCAGCAACCTGCGCCAAGGCGTGGTGGTGGGTAACCATGGACGTCACTGCTTGGTGCAAGACACGGAGAGCGGAAATCGAGCGATTTGCCATGCACGCGGCAAAAAATCGCAAGCGGTTGTTGGCGACCGGGTGAATTGGCTGCCAAGCCAAGACGAAGGCACGATTGAGTCGATCGTGCCCCGGAGAAACCTGCTCTATCGCTCAGATGAGCTGCGAACCAAGAGTTTTGCTGCGAATTTGGATATCGTTCTCATTTGGATCGCGGCCGAGCCAGTTTTCTCGGAGGCCCAGCTCACCCGCGCCTTGATCGCCTGCGAAGACGCTGGCGTGCGACCCATCGTTGTGCTCAACAAAAGCGACCTGACCGAGCCTTACGCCACCGCGTGGGCGCGATTGGCACCCTACCGAGCGATGGGCTACGCGGTCATCGGAGGCGGGCTCAAAGCTGAGGGTCGCGGCCCACACTTGGCCCGCTTAAAGTCTGAGCTTGACGGCAAAACCACCCTCGTCTTGGGGCCAAGCGGCAGCGGTAAAAGCACACTCATCAATGCTTTGCTACCCGACGCCGCCGTGCAAACCAACTCAATCTCGACTGCGCTGAACAGCGGCAAACACACCACGACGTCAACGACTTGGTATGACTTGAATCCCGATGCCGCTGCCTCAGGCATCAGTGGCGCAATCATCGACTCACCGGGTTTTCAAGAGTTTGGACTGCACCACATCGCGCCCACGGCCCTGGCAGGCCTGATGCCCGACTTGCGCGCACACGCCGGGGAATGCCGGTTTTACAACTGCACCCACTTGCACGAACCGGGCTGCGGCGTGCGGACTGCGTTAATGACCGAAAACGCGGTTTTTGATGAAGAATCAGTCGCTGGTCGCGGAAAAATATCGCTCAACCGCTACAGTTTGTATAGCGGACTCCACGCCGAATTGGGCGAAAAACGCTACTGAGAAACGCTACTGGGTCGTTCTACGCCGTCAATCGGGCCAGCGTCAAGAGCGCCAAAAGCAGCATCCACAGCACCACGCATCGCCAGATCAAACCAACAACGCTTCGAAGGTGCTGAATCTTCGGCTCGGCACCAGGCGTCAGGCCCCCAGAATCCTCGCCGGCGTTCGGCGACTGCGGGTTTTGCGTCATGAAGGTCTGCGACGCACTCGGGTCAAAAGCACTTTTAAGCGCATCGCCACCCAGTCGCACCCCCATCGCCCCAGCTGTTGCAGCCAAAATGATCGCATCATTCTCGGCGCGACCACCGTCTTCTAGTCGCTGGGTGTAATTGCGCCAGCAATCAATCGCGTCTTCAAAACTGCCGACGACCGCAAGCCCAGCCGCGGTGACGCGAGCGGGCAAAAAATCAACGACATGCCACGCTTTGGTGGCCATTTGCCGGGTGGCCGAGCTGGAGAGTGTGGGCTCAACGCCTAGATTTGCGTTGTTTGCCACGCCACTGCCTTGACGCGCCCAATGTCGAGCCACGTATTCAGACAAGCGATACAGCACAGCCCCTGCTGGCCCAAGCCCCAAGGCAGCCAAAACAGAAAACCAGCCCAGGACACCAAAAACGTGGCGATGGGCTGACAACACCGAGTGCTCGATGGTGTGGCGCACCAACTCAGTCGACGGCAGCTCCTCGACTTGAACCCATTTCCACTTGGCCAAGGCTTTGCGCGCACCCGACTCGTCGTCCGCTTCAAGCGCGTCACGAACCGATGTGAAATGGTGAGAGAACTGGCGAAACCCCAAGGTGAGGTACAGCACCAAAGCGACCCATCCAAAAGCCAACAACAAGCTGATTTGGAGCAAAACCAGATACAAAAGCCACACGCCAACTGACGGCAGCAACACCGTTACACCCCAAACCAAGAGTGCATGCGCGTGGCGACCGGCATCCAGGTTGCGCACCACAGCCCGAACCCAAACGCGCGCAAGCGAGTGCGCCGAGTTTTCATGCGCCAAAGGACGCACTTGCTCAAGCAACAAGGCCAACAACACCGCAAGGAAGCTCATGGCACCGCATTGTGCCCGAGCATTAAACCAAGCGGCGATACAAATTTCGTAGCATGCCCGCTGTGGCGCCCCAGATGAAAAACTCCCCATACGGCATGCTGAACCAAGTGCGCACCACCGGCCCATCGCCAAAGTCCCACGTGATTTCATGGCGGTGGTGGTTGGCCGGGTTCATCAGGTGCGCAAGCGGCACCTCAAAGGCGTGGTCAACCTCTGACGGGTTGATGGTGAGCTTGTGGTCAGCACTCACCAAGGCCACGACCGGTGTGATCAAAAAAGCCGTGCCAGTGGTGTAGAGCGGCAGCTCCCCAATGACTTCAACGTGATGTGCCTCAAGGCCGATTTCCTCCCAAGCCTCGCGAAGCGCGGCCGCGACAGCACCCGAATCGGCTTCGTCAACTTTACCGCCAGCAAACGCGATTTGGCCCGGGTGATTTTTAAGCTCGGCTGTGCGCTGGGTCAGCAGCACCATGGGTTCGTCGCGCATGACGATGGGGATCAAAACCGCAGCATCGCGCAGCGGGCGATCAATCATGCGGGGTTCAATCGTCAGCTCGGGCGTGAAGGTTGCGCCGTCGGCCAAACGGCTGCGCAAGGCATAAGACGCAAGTTGCGAAGCGGCGATGGCCGGCAAATGAGAGTCGATGCCAACAACCGGCACTCGGCGGGGATTGAAATTCGGAATTTTTGACAGATTCGGCGTGGTCATCAGTGATGCGCAATCACAAAATCAAACATAAAAAAAAGCCGCTACACCCGGTGCAGCGGCTCTTTCGTCGGCGAGGGCGTTGCTGCCCAAGCCGGCAGACATCAATTGAGCTTTTCTTTGATGCGAGCGCTCTTGCCGCTGCGTGAACGCAGGTAATACAGCTTAGCGCGGCGAACGTCGCCACGGCGCTTGACTTCAAGGCTGGCAATGATCGGGCTGTAGGTTTGGAACGTACGCTCCACGCCTTCGCCGTTAGAGATCTTGCGAACAATGAACGAGCTGTTCAGTCCACGGTTACGCTTGGCAATGACCACGCCTTCGTAAGCCTGAACGCGCTTGCGCACGCCTTCAACCACGTTGACGCTGACGATCACGGTGTCGCCAGGCGCAAAACTGGGCAATTTTTTGTCCAGGCGAGCAACTTCTTCTTGCTCAAGGGTTTGGATGAGATTCATCGGATTAACTCAACAAATTTCTCAGATCATTCACCGCTACACGAAAGGCTTGGGCATTGAATTGGGACAAATGTGGGCATGTTGACAAGAGCCAGCACGCCGTTGACCCAAACACCCAGGCGGCGGCCAGAGGATCGGAAAAGTTCTCTATTATAGCCCGGCGCACTGGCCGCTTTGGTCGTGCTTGGTTTCTGTCGCGTTGCACACAAGCACATCAAAAAAGACAGCACCCAAGTCAATGAATTCGGAGACCAAGCGCTAAAAAGGACAAAAAAATGACTCGTTTGGGCTCCGCAGGACCTGAATTCGACTTTTTGGGTTAACTTCAAGCTCACGACCTCTGCCTTGAGACACGCCAATATGACAAGCCTACCCCACGCCTTGCACCCAACCCAACTGGCCTTGACCGCAGCGGTTGGGCTCGCCATGCTCACGCCTCAGACGACCGTGCTCGCCCAAGATCGCACCTTGGTCGTATCGGCGTTTGGGGTGAGCCAAGACCTCTTGCGCAAGCATTTTTATGCAGGGTTTGAGGCCAAATGCAAATGCAAGATCGTGGTGCAAAGCGGCAACAGCGCCGACCGATTGGCCAAAATTGAGGCTCGCAAAGCCAACCCCGAGGTTGACGTCGCCGTGTTGGCCGACTTCACGGCGCTTGAGGCTGCTCAAAAAGATTTGATTGAGCCGCTCGACATGGGCAAGCTTAAAAACGCGTCCAAGCTATACGAATCAGCCAAGAACCCAATTGGCAACAACATGGGTGTGGGCTACACCTACTTCGCAACCAGCATCGCCTACCGCACCGACAAAGTCAAAATCGACAGCTGGAAAGACCTGTGGAAGCCCGAGTTGAAAAAACGCTTGGCCATCCCCAACATCACCACCACTCAGGGCCCGACGTACCTGCTCATGGCTGACACTGCCTGGGGTGGCAAAACGCCTGATTTCAGCACTGGAATCCAAAAAACCAGCGAGATCAAGGGCGATGTGATCACGTTTTATGAGCGTTCTGCCCAAATCGTGCAACTCTTCCAGCAAGACGAAATTCATGCCGCCGTGGTGGGCCGATTCAACTGGCCGCTCATCAAAAAACTCAACATGCCCATCGCTTGGGCCACGCCCAAAGAGGGCGTGACCGGCGGAATGAACGTCTTGGTGGTCACCAAAGGTGGCAAAAACAAAGACTTGGCGCACCAGTTCATTGATGAGTGGTTGTCAACCGAGGTGCAAACTGCGCTGGCCATGGCCTTGGTCGACAGCCCCGCTAACAAAGAGGTGAAGTTGCCGCCAGACGTGGCGGACTCACTCACCTACGGCGAGAAGACCATCAACGCGATCCAGCGCCTCACGCCCACGCAAACGCTGTTGCACCGCAAAAAATGGGTTGACGGCTGGAACTCAAAGGTCGCGTCCAAGTAAGGGCGGCGAGCCATGTTCAGCGACCGCCGCATGGGCTATTGGCTGGCAGCGCCAGCCGTGTTGCTGATCGCATTTGCGTTCATTTGGCCCATTGGTTTGCTGATTTCGGGTGCTTTTCAAGACGACAGCGGCACGATTGGCTTGTCGCGGTTCCTTGAGTTTTTTGGCGACGGCTTGCACCGCGAGGTGTTTTGGCGCACCGTGCGTTTGGGCGCAACGGTGGCCGTGGCCTGCGCGGTTTTGGGCTATGCGGTGTCGCTTTATTTGGTGAGCCTGCCGCCCGCCAACCGCTCGCGCTTGGTTGGCTTGTTCGTCTTGCCTTTGATGATCTCGCCAGTGGCAAGAACCTACGCATGGATCGTGATTTTGGGCCGCACAGGCGTGGTCAACCAGTTTTTGGTTGGCTCGGGCCTTTTGCGCGAAGCTGTACCGATTTTGTTCACCGAGACCGCGGTTTTCATCGGCTTGGTGCAGCTGTTTTTGCCATTGATGGTGCTCAGCTTGGTCAGCGCGCTCGAAAACCTGCCCAGCGACGTCATCGCGGCCGCTCGCAGCTTGGGCGCGGGTTGGTTGACGGTGTTTTTCAAAATCGTGCTGCCCCTCACAAAAGAGGGCTTGGTGATTGGCGGCACCTTGGTCTTCACGGGCGCAGTCACCGCCTACATCACCCCTGCGGTGTTGGGTGGGTCTAAGGTGCTGATGCTCGAGACACTTTTGTACCAACGGGTGTCGGTGTCCAACGACTTTGTCGCCGCCAGCGTGATCGCGACTCTGTTGATCGCGATGAGCCTGGTGACCCACATGGTGCTCAAACGGGTCACCGACAAATGAATACTGACGTTGCGAGAGCCGCTTCGTGAAAGCCATCGGCGCAGCGGTTTTGGTCGTGGTTTTGTTGTTCTTGCTGGGGCCGTTCGTGTTGATTGCCTTGGCTGGGTTGTCAGCTGGCGACACGCTGGCGTTTCCGCCCCAGGGCCTGAGCCTGCGGTGGATCGCAGCGGTGTTTGAGATGGATGGATTTCGGGCGAGCTTTTGGTTGAGCTTGCAGCTGGCAATTGGCGCAACAGCCATTGCGTTGGCGCTCGGAATACCCGCCGCCTACGCTTTGGTGCGTTTTTCGCTACCCGGTGGCGAGTGGCTGCGCAGTCTGGTTTTGGCTCCGGTCATCGTGCCCGGCATCATCGCGGGCTTGGCCCTCATGCGCCACGCCGTCGTACCACTCAATGTGCCGGTTGTTTGGGCGCTCATGGTGGCCCACGTGATTTTGGTCTTGCCTTACGCGGTGCGGGTCGTTACAGCCAGTTTGGCGCACTTACGCGTCGATGTCGAAGAAGCGGCGGTGCTCTTGGGTGCGAGCCGCACGCAAACGTTTTTCAAGATTGTGTTGCCCAACATCGGCCAAGGCGTGGTGGCGGCGTTCATTTTGGGGTTCGTCACCTCGTTTAACCAAGTGCCGGTGAGCTTGTTTCTCACTGGGCCGGGCATCAGCACCCTCCCCGTCGACATGCTAGGTGCGATGGAGTTTGTCTACGACCCATCTATTGCCGCGATTTCGACCTTGCTGGCGTTGATGTCAATGGCCGTGGTGCTGGTGGCGGAGAGATTGTTGGGATTGTCCAAATATGTCTAGTTCGGGTTCAGAATTTTTCTCAATCAAGGCTCTCACCCTGCACTACGGAGCCAACTTGGCGGTTGACCGCTTGAATTTGAGCATGAGCGAGGGCGAAACCGTCGCCTTGCTTGGGCCATCCGGCTGTGGCAAAACCACCACCATGCGGGCGGTGGCCGGTTTGCTCCAACCCAGCACCGGTCAGGTGGTTTTGGCCGGGCGCGACATCACGACACTCGCGGCCAACTTGCGCGAGATTGGTTTGGTGTTTCAGTCATACGCCTTGTTTCCTCACCTGAATGTCTTTGACAACGTGGCGTTTGGACTGCGCCTGCGCGGTGTGGGCAAAGCAGAGATGACCCAGCGGGTCGGCGACGCGCTGACCATGGTCGGCCTGCCCCAGTTTGCCAAGCGACTGCCAAAAGAGTTGTCGGGTGGGCAGCAGCAGCGCGTGGCACTGGCGCGCACCGTTGTGGTTCGGCCACGATTGTTGCTGCTTGACGAGCCACTCAGCAACCTCGACACCCGGCTGCGACTGGAGATGCGCACCGAACTCAAACGCATGCAACGCGAGCTGGGCATCACCATGATTGTCGTCACCCACGACCAGCTTGAAGCGCTGGCCTTGGCCGACCGCGTCGCCGTCATGCGCGAAGGCGTTTTGGTGCAGCTCGACACCCCGCAGGCCGTCTACGAGCGACCCGCCAGCGTCTTTGTCGCCCAATTCATGGGGATGGATAACATCATCAGCCGCGACTCGGCGAGCCAGCAAGTTGGGCTGTTTGAGAGTGAATTGGCCCGTTCATTCGCCCTGGCTTGGCGACCGCAATCGGTCGTGTTGGGTCGTGGCCCTCACCAGGGCGCGGTCATGGGAGCCTCGTATTTGGGCGACTCGGTTGAGGTTTTACTCGACACGCCGCTGGGACCAATCAAAGCCCAAACGACCGCCCAAGCCATGCATCGCGCAGGTGATCGGCTCGCCTTTGATCTGCCATTGGCCGCTGCGGTGAGGTTGTCGGCATGACCTCTCGCCACGTTTGGATCGACACCGACATGGGCTTCGATGACCTTGCGGCGATTTTGATGATTCAACACGCGAGCGGTAGCAAAATCGTTGGCATGAGCTTGGTCGCAGGCAACGCGCCCATCGATGTTGTGCGTGACAACGCAGCCCGAGCGGCCAAACATTTTGGCTGGCAGTGGCCCATCGTTCAAGGCGCCGACCAGCCGATCGCACCCGGCGAAGCGGTGGTCACAGCGCAATCAATTTTGGGCGCGGACGCCATGAACACGGCTGGTCGGAGTCTGCCACGCGAGGCAATCGCCATCGCCCACGGCGACACCGCCGTCCAAGTCATGCTGGACATGTTCACACGCAGCCGAGCGCCCACCAGCTTGCTCGCGCTGGGCCCGCTCACCAACCTCGCCATGCTGTGTGGCGCTTTAGTCGAGCACCCCAAGGCCAAAGCCAACATCCAAGACATTTGGTGGATGGGCGGCAGCGCCGGGCCCGGTAACCACACGGCTGCCGCTGAATTCAACGCATATGTTGACCCCGAGGCCGCGCAAATCGTCTTGGACGCGGGATTGGACTTCAAGATGGTTGGCCTAAACGCGTGCCGCCAAGTGCAAATCGAATCTGCAGACTGCGAAGCCATCCGCCAAGCAGGCACCGAACGAGCCGAACTGCTTGCCGACTTGACCCTTGGCTACTTGCGCATCGCAAGCCCCAATGCCACCCAACCCATGAGCCTTTATGACCCGACGGCGGCGGCCGCTTGGCTCAATCCAAACGCCATGCAGTTCGCCCCAGCGCACATCGCCATCGAATGCACTGGCCAGTTCACCCGGGGCATGACGGTCTGCGAGCAACGCGTGCCCAAACGAGCAAAGTCCAATGCCCAAATCGCGACGGTTGCCAACGCGGCACTGGTCAAGCAAATTTTTCATGCAGCACTTCGTCGGGCCTCAATAGAAACGATTTGACACTAAATTGAGCCAATTTGAAGATAAATTGGCACTTGATCTCCGGATCCATTGGTGTGAGCGCTATCAATTCGATAGTAATCGCAGATCGACTCACAAGACCTCAAAACACAATGGGATAACCCTCACCGCCAACGGCTCGCGCGCCCTGACAATGAACCATCATTACTTGGAGACCGACATGTCCGCATTTTCACGCCGCCACATCCTTGCCGCCACCAGCGCAGCGGCCATTGTTTGCATGGGCGGTGCGGCTTGGGCGCCCGCGCACGCGCAGGCCAAAAAAGAGCCAATCATCATCGGGCAGACATCGGCGCTGACGGGAGTGCTGTCCGCTGCAAACATCGATGCGCTTCGCGGCATCAACGCGCACTTCAAAGAAATTAACGCAGCGGGCGGCGTTTACGGGCGCCCCATCAAGCTGATATCGCTTGACGACGGCTACGACGTGGAGCGAGCCAAGGCCAATTTCAAGCAACTGGTTGAAAAAGACGGCGCGTTTGCGCTCTTGGGCGTGGGTGGTACGCCAGGCAACATCGCACTTAACCCATTGATTACTGAGGCAAAAATCCCAAGCATTGCACCCATCACGGGGGCTGACAACTTGCGTAACCCGGTCAATCCGTATGTGTTCAACATCCGCGCCAGCTACGGCGGCGAGGCCGCGCGTTTGGTTGACCAGCTGGCCACCGTCGGCCAAAAAAAGGTGGCCGTCATTCATTCAGACAACGCATTTGGCAAAGGCATGTTGGCTGCGACCACACAACTTGGTCAAGCCAAAGGGTTGGAAATTGTGCCAGTTTTGGTGGGCGACGGCCCCGGTGAGGTTGACAAAGCAACAAAGACCATCATCGACAGCAGTCCGCAGGCATTTGTATCGCTGTACGCCAGCCTAAGCCAAAACGGCATTGACTTGGTGAAGGCGATGCGCACGAAGGCGCCGGGCATGCCGGGCTACACCCTGTCGCTGCTGGCTTCGCCATCGATCATCACCCAACTGGGTGCCGGTGCCACCAACCTGACCGTGTCGCAAGTGGTGCCGTTTCCGTACACCGCCAAGAGCGAGTTGGTGCGCAAATACCAAGCAGCCATGCGCAAAAGCAATGAAACCAAGTTCTCGCACAGCAGCCTTGAGGGCTACATTGGTGCCAGCGTGCTCACCCACGGCCTCAAAAACACCGGCAGCCCAATTTCACGAGAACGCTTCATCACGGCGTTGGAAGCCAAACGCATCGATTTGGGCGGCTTTGAAGTCAACTACACCAACAACTCACGAAACGGCAGCCGCTACACCGATTTGGTGATTGTGGGCAGCAACGGGCAGTTTTTGCGCTGATGAACGACACTTGCCATTATTTTTTGATAGCAACAAACTCAATGAATCCGCTGACCAAGAACTGATTCGACCGAAATTTCAGGCATCTTCAGCCCGTGCATGATCTAGCCCGAATGTTTCACCGTGATCTTGTTTTTGCTGCGCTTTGCCCAATGAAACGCGCTCATTCTTGTCAAATCCAATTTGTACGCTGGCAAAAACACTCGATGCTGAGCGTCGTCACGATGCAATATCCGGGCTAATCCAGCGATGAGCCGCAAATGAGGCTGTTGGTACTCATTTGTGTGGGCTAAACGTGTCTCGGATCGTTGGTTTGAGTGCGTAACAAGGCATGGCTGTTTGGGTTTTGAGCGAGCTTGATGATGAGCCCACTTGATCGCATCCCTCAACTCGATTTCGTGGCGCGACGGGCATCAAGTCGGACCCATTGCGGATACCGGGCGACTGCTCCGGCTAAGCACTCGTAGGTATTTGGTATTCCAAGCCGCGTGCCATACTTTGCGGTTGCCGCTCGGCGTTCGCGGTCGCTCACAGGTCACCGCCGACTCGCAGCATTTCAACAAAACACCCTTCGCCGCATGAACAATTCACGTACGGGCTTCCTTGCCACGCTGTTGAGCCCCGCTCGCTGGGTGATGGATCGCCTGACCTATCCGCGCAAGTTCGCTTTGGTCAGTTTGCTGTTCATGTTGCCCCTGGCAAGCGTCATGTACTCACTGCTGAGTGAGTTCGATGAGCGCGTTCAATTCAGCGAAAAGGAGCTTCAAGGCATTCGCTACGTTCGCGCACTGGGTCAGGTGCAAGCGGCGATGGGGCAAGCTGTCTACCTAGCAGAGCGGTACGCGCTTGGTGAGCAGTCGGCGCGCCCCTTGCTGGTCAGCAAGCAAGGCGACGTATTGGATTCATTGGCGCGCCTTCAAGTGGTTGAAAGAGATCTGGGCCAAGTCTTGGACTCAGGGACCTTGTTCGCCGTTTTGAAAGAAAACCACCGATTTTTGCAGGCATCGCTGTTCGGCAAAGAGACGAAGGACACGGTCGCACAGCACAACCAAGTGCTACAGGACATTGCCAAACTCAATGCCTACGTTGGTGACACATCGAATTTGATTCTTGATCCAGAGCTGGCCACTTACTATTTGATGGACATGAGTCTGAACAGGCTGCCGTACACCATCGATCTTCTGATTCAAATTCGAAGCCTTTTGTCGCGAATCGAGAGTGCGAAGCGCGTCACGGAGCTCGATCAGGTTGAAACCGCGCGGCTTGCCGGATTGTTGGAGCTCGAAGCGACCAAGATTGAGGGCGGCCTGAAAGTGGCGTATCTAAAAGACGGGGGCGCGAGACTACAAGCCAATTTGAGCGACACAGCCAACTCCTACGATCGCAGCCAAAGGGCTTTGATTCGCGCACTACGCCAGGACTTGAGCACGTCCGCTGTTGCGGCACGCACCACGTCAGTGATTTTTGGGCTAGTGAATGAGTCCAGCGCGTCCACGATGTCATTGCGCGAGCGCACAACCAATGCCTTGCAAGATCTGCTGAATGGCCGCATCCACGATTTGAGGGTCCGAGAGCGTTGGATTTTGGCCTTTGCACTGGCTTCGCTGGTCTTGGTCCTGTATTTGTTTAGCGCCTTTTACGCCAGTGTGATGACCATCGTCACCCGCTTACAAACAGCCGCTTTGCGCATGCGAGACGGCGACTTTCAAGACACGTTGGCCTTTCAGACCAAGGACGAATTGGGACAAGTCGCGACAGCATTCAACAAAGTAGCGGTACAACTGCGCGAAGAAAAACAACAAGCCGACTTGGAAAGCGAACGGGCCCGCAAAGCTGAAGCCGAGTTGCGCGAACAAGAGGCGCAGTTGTTGGCATCTAAAGAAGAAGCCCTCGCTGCAGCCCGGGCCAAAGCGTCATTTTTGGCCACGATGAGTCATGAAATTCGCACACCGCTCAATGGTGTCGTGGGCATGACTTCGTTGCTTGCAGATACGTCCCTGACCATGGAGCAGCAAGACTACGTGCACACCATGCGTGTTTCCAGTGATCAGCTGTTGGCAGTCATCAATGACATCCTCGATTTCTCCAAGATCGAGTCGGGCAAGCTCGATCTCGAGCACGAACTGGTTAACCTGCACAACACGGTGGAAGAAGCCTGCGACATAGCCGCACCCAAAGCCCGCGAGAAAAATTTGGAGGTGCTGGTTGACATGGATGACGGCGTGCCCGAGTGGGTGCAAGGTGACGTGACTCGCCTGCGCCAGGTCCTACTGAATTTGATCAATAACGCAATCAAATTCACCGACAAAGGGCAGGTTGTCGTCAGCGCGGCAATGCGCTCGCAGGGCGCGGCAAGCGATCCGAACGCCCCTCAATTGATCGAGTTTAGCGTCAAAGACACGGGCATTGGCATCCCGCAGGAGCGCCAAGGCGCAATGTTTCAGTCGTTTTCACAAGCCGATACGTCAACAACGCGCAAGTACGGCGGATCCGGCCTGGGTTTGGCCATTTGCAAGCGACTCGCAGAGTTGATGGGTGGCTCGGTTGGGCTGCAATCAGCGGTTGGCGAGGGTTCTACTTTTTGGTTCACAGCCAGCCTGCAACCCACCAAAGCGCCAGCAGACTTGAGCAAACACCCGCTTCAACTGAGCAGCTTGGTTGGTAAGCGCATCTTGGTGGTTGACGACACCGAGCTCAACTTGACCATTTTAAATAAGCAACTCAATCGCTGGGGCATGCAGGTCACGCAGTTCGAACAGGCACCTTTGGCGCTTGCTTGGTTGTCTGGCAATGAAGTGGATGTCGTGCTGACCGATATGCACATGCCGGTGATGGACGGCATTGAATTCGCACAGCAATTACGCCAAGCCAATTTTCACAGTCCCATCGTTTTGTTGACCTCAGGCAGCTTGCCAGTTGGAGCTGACGCAGTGAATTTCGGCGCGCGTCTATTTAAACCCTATCGGCAGTTACAGTTGTTCAATACCCTCAGCAGCTTGCTGATGCCGCAATCAGACGCGGCTACCTCTCCCGCCACAGCGGCGAAGACATTGCGCACCATGGGTGAACGCATATTGCTCGTCGATGACAATTCTGTGAACCTCAAGGTCGCCTTGTTGATGCTCAAGAAGTTGGGATACCAAGCCGATACCGGCATCAATGGCCTAGAAGCCATCGATTGGGTTGAGAGGTCAATGAAACCCGGTCAACAGCCCTATGCCTGCGTACTGATGGACGCCAACATGCCCATGCTCGATGGGTATGAAGCCACCAAGCAGATCATCGCGCGTTGGGGCGTCAAGGCGCCGCCAATATTTGCGTTGACAGCTTCGGTCTTGGAAGAAGACCGCCAACGCAGCGTTACAGCTGGCATGGTGGCGTTTTTATCCAAACCGCTGCGCATGGATGAACTAGGCGAAGCCATCCGAGAATATGCCCGGGCGGACACAAGCGCTGTTGCGTCATCTGACGTAGCAGCACGTGAGGTCATTGCACCAATTGCAGAAGCTCTGATGGATTGGAGTCGACTGGAGCAGTTTAAAGAGTTCGACGACGAGCAAATGACCCTGACGCGTGAAGTCATCGCAACCTTCACGACTGATGCGCCCATGCGCATGAGCAACCTGCGAGCGGCGTCGGCGAACACCAGCACAAGCGAGATGGCAGTCGCTGCTCACGCGCTCAGAGGGGCTGCGTCGAACGTGGGCGCTGCGTCGTTGGCTGAGGCCTGTCAGTCTTTGGAAGAGACTTGCAAGGCCGGTAAATGGCCTGACCGTGCCGAAGATTTGGTCAATCGGATCCATAACTTAATGAATGTGAGCATGCGTGCTTTAAGTGATTTTGCGCGCTGACCTCAGCCTGCACATCAACCAGCAGGACCTCAATCCGCACGGCTTTGCGACCGCAGCGGCCCTTAACGCAGTCCAAACTGGTTGTAGATCACCCGGCCCGCGTGGAGGTAGATTTGCAGGCTGGCCGCTTCGCAAGCGCCCAATGAGCGCAATGAGCCCAAGCCTTGAGGTTTGGCGTCTCGGTACTGGGTGTGGGTTCTGGCGGTCGATGCTTCTACTTCGCAGTCACAAATTGAAAAAGTCTCATCCGCCAGCGCGATTCGCGGCAGCAGTGAGTTGAGTTAGCTGACACCAATTTCAGCCATTGGTCTGCGTATTCATTGACTTCGATGCTATTGATTTTGAATTAAATTTGGCTTCTTGCAGCCACGTGTTCAATGCAACTCTCGTGGGTTGTGCAGCCTGTGCGCCCCATTCGGTGCAGGCAAGTGCCGCGCAAGCGTTGGCCTGGGCAAGCGTCTGGACCAGACTGAAGCCATCAACCATGGCGACAGCGAACGCGCCACAAAAGGTGTCACCTGCGCCCGTGGTGTCAACCGCTTGCACGACATGGCCCGCGACTTTGTGCAGCTCGCCTTGCGCCGTTGTGGCCCAAACACCGTGTTCGCCCCGGGTGAGCACGACCGTTGCGCCAATTGCCCGAGCCAGCGCGGTCAATTGCGACTCGACACCGTCAAAGGCCTCGCCTTCAAGCGCGCCAACCGTCACGGCAAACTCGCCTTCGTTGACGACCAGCACGTCGATCAGTCGCAGCGTGGCCAATGGCAATGCCAGAGCTGGCGCGTTGTTGAGCATGGTTTTGACGCCAGCGGCCCGTGCGCGCGTCAGCGCGTCGTGGGTTGCGGCGAACGGCAGCTCCATTTGCAGCACCAGCAGCTGGGTTGTTGCCAAGAGCGAGTCGGGCAGCATGGCAGCGGTCACCTGAGCATTGGCGCCCGATGCAACGATGATTTGGTTGTCGCCCGCGTCTGACACCGCCACGCTGGCGCAACCAGTGGTGCCGTCAAATTGGGCCACGCAACCGATGTCAACCCCAGCGACTTTCAACAGCGACAAGGCTGTCTCAGCCATCGCATCGTTGCCCACCGCGCCCACCAAATGCACTGTTGCCCCGAGCCGCGCAGCGGCATGGGCTTGGTTGGCCCCTTTGCCACCGGGCGCGATGAAGCTGGCGTGGGCCAGCACGGTTTCGCCGCACTGGGGCAGCTTCGCGCATTTCAGAACCAAATCGACATTAATCGAGCCAAATACCGTGATCATGCGAAGATCATCCCATGAACGTCGCCGCCAACATTGCAGATTTTTGCCAGGCCATCCCCAAAGTCGAATTGCACTGCCATTTGCTGGGCAGCGTGCGCCAAAGCACGTTTGAGTGGCTAGCCAAGCGCGCACACGCCGAGGGGCGACTCAATTTGTCGATGGACGAGGTGCGTTCGTTTTACGTGCGCGGCGAAAAACCGGTTGGCGTGCTCAAGGCGCTGCGCGCGCTTGACGCCGAGTTGCTGCGATTGCCCAGCGACTTGCATCGCCTGACTTACGAGTATTTGGCCGATGCGGCGGCGCATCAAGTGCGCTACGCTGAGTTTTTTTGGAACCCAACCGGCACGGCGCGCGACTCAGGCATCGCCTACGCGCCGGCCCTAGGTGCCATTTGCTGCGCAATCGCCGACGCGCAGCGCGACCACGGCATCATCGGCCGCTTGATTCCGGCCATTGACCGCGAAGCCAGCCCGAGCGAGGCAGCCGAGATGTTGGGCTGGGTGCTGGCCAACCGACGCGACGAAGTCATCGGTATCGGCATGGACTACCGCGAGGTCGACCGCCCGCCGCAAATGTTCACCGAGACCTATTTGCGAGCCAAACGCGCCGGGTTGAAGACCACGGCACATGCGGGCGAGTTCGGCATGCCTTGGCACAACGTGGATGCCGCCGTGAACGTGTTGCGCTGCGACCGCATCGACCACGGCTACACGATCGTTGATGACGCTTTCGCCACCAGTCGGCTGCGTGACCAGTGCGCCGAGCGCGGCATCATTTTCACGGTCGTGCCGACCAATTCCTACTATTTGCGAACCCTGAGCCCCGAGCGTTGGGCCATCGACCACCCGATTCGGCGCATGCCCGCCCTGGGGCTGAACATTCACCCCAACACCGACGACCCGACCTTGCACCAAGTCACGCCGTCGAAGGCGTGGCAGATGATGGTGAGTGACTTTGGGTTTTCAATCGCCGACTTG
This sequence comes from Comamonadaceae bacterium, assembly GCA_031421855.1. Taxonomy (GTDB): domain Bacteria; phylum Pseudomonadota; class Gammaproteobacteria; order Burkholderiales; family Burkholderiaceae_C; genus JAAFHN01. Next base: position 29,158 of record JANOPN010000087.1, on the reverse strand, counting down.
AGGCAATTCACAACCAACGGACTGCAAGCCGCTTGGATAGACGACAGCACCCGGCGAAGCTGGCAAAAGGCTCATTTGGCAGAATTTGACGCCATTTTGATGACAAATTAGCACTTGGTCACCGGATTCATTGGGTTTGATGCTACACAATTAGGAGTAATTTAAGGCAACAAATCAGGCCGATGTGACTGAGTCAACGCCAAGCGCTGGGCATCGCGCCACGCCGCAATGTGGGCGTGGTTTCCGCCTAGCAGCACGGCAGGCACCGGTACACCCCGCCAGAATTCTGGTCGGCTGTAGTGCGGGCAATCGAGCTGGCCGCCAATGGCCGGGTTGAAACTGTCTTGAGCGAACGAGTCAGCGTCGCCCAAAACCCCGGGCTGCAGTCGCGCGATCGCGTCAAGCAGCGCTAAAGCAGCCACCTCGCCGCCTGAGAGCACGAAGTCACCCAAGCTGATTTGGTGGGTGACGAACTGGTCAATAAAGCGCTGGTCTAGTCCCTCGTAGCGACCGCAAATGAAAATGCCGCCGTCAGAGTTTGACCAATGCTGCACTTGGCCATGATCCAGCCGCTTGCCGATGGGTGAAAACAACACAACCGGCGACGCCGTGCCGCGCTGGGCCTGGATGGCTTCGACACACAGGGCCAATGGCTCGGCCATAAGCAGCATGCCGGGGCCCCCGCCGTACGGGCGGTCGTCTACTCGGCGGTAGTTGCCGCTGCTGTGGTCGCGCAGGTTGTGGCAGTGGAGCTCAATCGCCGCAGCGCGGTCGCCCTGGGATTGAAAGGCGCGCCGATTGATGCCCGAGCTCAAAAACGGCTCAAACACCTCGGGGAATAGGGTCACGATGTCGATGCGCATGGCCAAACCTCGTGGGTCAAATGACGCGAAGGCCTCAGTAGTCCAGCTGCCAATCGACCGTGATGCGCTTGGCGCTCAAATCGACGGTGTCCACGTAAGCTGAGACGAACGGGATCATTCGCTCCACTGATGCTGCGGCTGCAGGTTCGGGTGTGGGCGAGTTGGTATCTGGCGCTGCATCGCCCTTCAACACCAAAACCGACGTAGGCCCCGTAGCGATCAAATCAACAACGACGCCCATCGCAACACCATCGCGGTTAACGACAGACAGGCCAATCAAATCAACCCAGTAGTACTCGTCAATCGCGGTGGACGGAAAACTCGTGCGCAACACAAAAACGGCGCTGCCTTTGAGGGCCTCGGCCGTGTTGCGATCAGGTACGGAGACTGATGTGGCGACGATGCCTTCGCCATGCTCTTTGGCACTGGTCACGGGCAGCAGCAAGGTGCGAACCGGCATGGTCGGCAACATGCGCCGAGGCTGAATAAACCAGCGCTTGGACGTGAACAATGCCTCGGGCTCGCCACTGTGGGCTTGCACCTTGAATCCACCTTTGATGCCCCAAGCGTCGGCAATGAAACCAACCTCGATGGCCTCAGCGGGCAACTCCAAAGCATCAAGCCCGCCGAGCAAATCCTTCGCAGGTTTGCTTGGCGGGCTTGCTGGCGCTTTCGACGGTGATGAGTGACGCATCACCGATTCAAACGCAATTGCTGTGTAAAAGCAGCTTGAATGGCAGCTTAGGCCACCACTGCAGCAGCGGCAGGTGCCGACTTGGCCAATTGCTTGATCAAACGAGCGACGGTTGGCGACGCGATGGCGCCAACGCTTTGCCAGTGGTTCAGGCGGTCAGACGCGATGCGCAGACCTTCTTCTTTGGCGGTAGCCGAAGGGTTGTAAAAACCAATGCGCTCAATGAAGCGGCCATCGCGGCGCTCACGGCGGTCAGCGACCACAACATGGAAAAAAGGGCGGGCTTTAGCGCCGCCGCGAGACAAACGAATCACAACCATGACATATCCTTCGGGTGGCGAGCTTTCGCAGACCAATTGACCTCAAAAAGAGTTCAAACGCCATGCGCAGTGTTCGGGGTTTTAAAAATTCTCTTCACCGCATGAGTAGTCGCCACGGCCACCCGGCCAGCGACACGGTGAAAAGCCTTCTATTATAGCCCGACCTCATTCACACCAGCCAAACCGACAACGCCATGACTGCTAACCCCATCATCCGACCCAGCATTGACTCAGATGTCCCTGCGATCACGGCCATTTATGCTCACCACGTGCTCAATGGCACCGGCACGTTTGAGATTGACCCGCCGAGCGAGTCCGACATGGCCGCGCGGCGAGCCGATGTGTTGTCCAAAAACTTGCCTTATTTGGTGATGGAGCTTGATGGCATGCTGCTTGGCTTCGCTTATTGCAACTGGTTCAAGCCGCGCCCGGCATACCGGTTTTCGGCCGAAGACTCGATTTACATGGCCGCCGACGCGGGCGGCAAAGGCCATGGGCGCTTGTTGTTGACTGAGCTTTGCGCGCAGGCTGCGCGTGGTGGCCTGCGCAAGCTGATCGCGGTGATCGGCGACAGCGCCAACTTGGGCAGCGTGGGCGTTCACCGCGCCTGCGGGTTCGAGCCGGTCGGCATCATCAAAGCCTGCGGGTGGAAATTTGGCGCATGGCGCGACATCGTGATGATGGAAAAACCCTTGGGATCGGGTGACTCCGCACCGCCCGACGAGTGATATCGCGCGCTCAGACGCGACAATTGGGCCATGTCAACATCGAATCCAACGTTCACCAGCACCTTCAGCAAAAACAAAACCATCGCGGCTTGGCTCGCCTTTGTCGGCGGGCCACTGGGGTTGCACCGCTTTTACTTGCACGGCATATTTGACGTTTGGGGTTGGTTGCATCCAATACCCACAGCGCTAGGCCTATACGGCATCGAGCGCGTCAAGCAGTTCGGCATTGACGACCACTGGAGTTGGGTGTTGATTCCGCTACTGGGGTTTCAAATCGCGCACACCTGTTTGGTCGCGATCTACTATGGCCTGATGTCGACTGAAAAATGGAATGCTCGCCAGTCGTTGGCACCAGACGCGGCTCAAGGCCAAACCAATTGGTTGACCATTGGCGCATTGGTGGCATCACTCTTGATCGGCACGACCATCCTCATGGCGAGCTTGGTCTACAGTTTTCAGCGCTATTTTGAAGTGCAGATCGAAGAGGCTCGAAAGATCTCTCAGTGACGGGCATTTCGACCAATTTTTAGATCAAATCCACTTGTGGTCACCGGATCTATTAAGTTTGATGCTACCAAATAGATAGCAAACAATCAAAAGAGCTGCAAACTCACCCAATAGGAAAACGCGGCAACAAAGGCTGACGCGGGAATGGTCAGCACCCACGCCCAAACGATGTTGCCTGCCACGCCCCAGCGCACGGCTGAGGCACGCTGCGTGGAGCCCACACCCACAATCGCTCCCGTGATCGTGTGCGTGGTCGACACGGGAATACCCAATGAAGTCGCCAAAAACAGGGTCATCGCGCCGCCGGTCTCGGCACAAAAGCCACCGACAGGTTTGAGTTTGGTGATGCGTTGGCCCATGGTTTTCACGATGCGCCAGCCACCAAACATGGTGCCCAAGCTGATCATGACATAGCAAAGAATCACGACCCAGCCCGGCAAGTGGCCCGCGTCAGCTTTCATCCAACTGGGCAAGCCCGGCACATTGAGCGTCGTCGCAGCGATCAGCAGCAGCCAAATGATGCCCGCCGTTTTTTGCGCATCGTTGCCACCGTGGCCCAAGCTATAAGCACCAGCCGACAAGAGCTGAGCGGTTCTGAAGTACTTATCGACCCGCGACGGCGTTGCTCGCCTGAATATCCACGCAACTGCCACCATCAAGATTGAACCCAACAAAAAGCCCAAAAGCGGCGAGACCAAGATGAATGCCAACACCTTCCAGATGCCCGACGTGATCAAGGCGCTGGTGCCCGCTTTCGCAATCACCGCGCCCACTATTCCGCCAATCAGCGCATGCGAAGAACTCGACGGAATGCCGTAATACCAAGTGACGATGTTCCACGTGATGGCACCGACCAAGGCGCCAAACACCACATGCATATCAACCACGCCCGGCATCGCGATGCCCTTGCCGATCGTCGCCGCAACACCCAGTGGGAACACAAAGTACGCCACGAAGTTGAAAAACGCCGCAAAAATGACGGCTTGCCCCGGCTTCAACACGCCGGTTGAGACGACCGTGGCAATGGAGTTGGCGGCATCATGAAACCCGTTCATGAAGTCGAAAGCCAGCGCCATCAGCACCAGCATGAACACGACCCACAGGCCGACTTGCGCATCCATGGCGAGCCCGATTCAGGAGTTTTCGAGGACGATGCCCTCGATGCAATTGGCGACATCCTCGCATCGATCAGAAACTGACTCCAGCAGCTCATAAATCGCCTTGAGCTTGATGAGTTCGCGCACATCGTTTTCTTCGCGAAACAATTTACTCATGGCCGCGCGCAAAATTCGATCCGCGTCGGACTCCAAACGGTCGATTTCTTCGCAAGTTTTGAGCGCGGCCTCAGCCGTGCTGGGATTAGCCAAGTCCCCAATCAAACTCACCGCGTGAGCCAAACGCTCAACGCACTTGACGCTGACATCGGTCATGCGACGAATTTCGTCGGTCATGGTTCTGACGTCGTATAGCGCCATGGTCTCGGCGGCGTCCTGAAGCAAATCCGCTACGTCGTCCATCGTGTTGATGAGCGTGTGAATTTGCTCGCGATCAATCGGGGTAATGAAGGTCTGGTGGAGGCTGCGATTCACATCGTGGGTGATGCGATCAGCCGAGCGTTCGGCGTTGTCTACGTCACGGTTGTAGCTCTCACGCAGCACGGGGTCGGCGTAGTTTTCAACCAATTTGCCAAACGCGTGCGCCGCCTCGACGATGTAGGCCGCGTGTTGGTTGAACTGGACGAAGAAGTTGCCTTCGCGAGGCAGCAATTTGCCAAAAAACATGTGAGCCCTTTTTGGAGTGTTGGGTATTGCCGAAGTCGGCTTTGCGCGCAGTGTAGCGGGAAAAAACGGCTCAAAAACCGCGTCACCCAAGCGGTCACCTCCATCCGCTTCGGGGATGGAATCAACCGGCGGTCGGTCTCACTGGCGCGCTTGCCCGTACCGATCTCTGAGCAGGTTTTTTTGCACTTTGCCCATGGTGTTGCGCGGTAACTCGGTGACGATTTCGCAGCGTTTAGGCACTTTGAAGTTCGCCAAACAAGACTTGAGGTGTTGAATGACCGAAGCAGACTGAATGTCCGCACCGGGTTTGACCACAACCAACGCCAAGCCAACTTCGCCAAAATCGGCGTGCGGCAGACCAATCACGGCGCTTTCAGCCACTCCCACCATGTCATTGATGACGGCTTCTATCTCGGCTGGGTAGACGTTGTAGCCGCCCGAGATGATGAGGTCTTTGCTTCGCCCCACGATGCTGACGTAGCCAAGCGCGTCGATCAAGCCCACGTCGCCTGTTTTGAAGTAGCCGTCACGCGTGAACTCTTGCGCCGTCTTCTCAGGCATGCGCCAATAGCCGCCGAAAACATTTGGGCCTTTGACCTCAATGCCGCCAATCTCCCCCATTGGCAGGCTCACACCGTCGTCGCCGCACACGCGCAGCGTAACGCCAGGCAAGGGGAAACCCACGGTCGCCGCTCGCCGCTGGCTTTGATTGCCGTGGCGCGCATCGGCCAGGCAGGGGTTGCTGGTCAGCATGGCCGTTTCGCTCATGCCGTACCGCTCTAAGATCGTGTGCCCCGTGCGCTCACGCCACAACTCAAAGGTTTCTTTCAAAAGCGGCGCGGACCCTGCGATGAATAAGCGCATGTTTCGCGTGGCTTGCGCGGTGAGACTCGGCTCTTGCAGCATGCGCACATAGAGCGTGGGCACGCCCATGAAGACAGTCGCACGGCGCATGAGGGCAATCGTGGTTCGGGGGTCAAAGCGGGCGCACCACAGCATTGTGCTGGCGTTGATCAAGGCGCCGTGAATTGCCACAAACAAACCGTGCACGTGAAAAATAGGCAGCGCATGAATCAACACATCTCCGGGCTGCCAGTCCCAGTACGTTTTAAGCGTGACCGCATTTGACGACATGTTGCCATGGCTCAACATCGCACCTTTCGACCGCCCGGTGGTGCCACTTGTATACAAAATTGCCGCTTGGTCACCGGATGTATTGATGTTTACTCTATGAATATCAGAGCAATTGGTCGCCCGATCCAAGAGCGAGCCGGTGCGGTCGTCGCCCAAGGTGTAAACCGCTTTGGACCCACCCCAAGTCGCCGTTCCACTGAACGCGAGCTTGCTCACCCAGCCAAAGTTTTTGGGCGAACAAACCACGACGGCGGGTTCGGCATCGCCCAAAAAGTACGTCAACTCAGCGCTTTGATACGCCGTGTTCAGCGGCAAAAAAACCAAGCCCGCGCGCAGCGTGGCCAAGTACAAGGACATCGCCTCAACCGACTTGTCGACTTGAACGGCGACCCTCGCGCCAGGCTCTAGGCCCAACCCCACAAAAAGGTTGGCAATCATTGCGCTGGAGCGGTCTAGATCGCGCCAGCTGTAGCGCAAACCGTCGTCAGTCTCGACCGCTACCGTGTCGAGGTCAGCCGGAAACTGCTCGCGAAGAATTGCGTACAAATTCTCGTTGGCCGCCATGGGGTCAATCCAACTTGGCACCCGAGGCCTTGACGACCAATGCCCAGCGCTGAATCTCAGACGCGATGAATTTGCCAAACTCTGCTTGGCTTTGCGGCGAGAACTCTGCCCCCGCGCCGTCCCAAATGCGTTTGAGGTCAGGCGACTGAATCGCCTTGGTGGTCTCTTCACGCATGCGGTCAATTGCCTCTTGCGGCGTACCTTTGGGGGCCCACAGACCGTACCAAGTGCTGACTTCGTAGCCCGGCACACCGACCTCAGCCGCAGTCGGCACATTAGGAAATGCTGGTACACGCTTGTTTGATGCAACCGCCAAGGCCGTGATCCGGTTGTTGCGGATGTGCTGCGCGCTGGAGCCCAGACCGTCAAACATCATGTCGACACTGCCAGAGAGCAAGTCTTGCAAAGCCGGGCCAGCTCCTCGATACGGAATGTGGGTGATGAAAGTCTTGGTGTTGATCTTGAACAGCTCACCCGCTAAGTGATGCGATGTGCCGTTACCGGCCGAGGCGTAGTTGAGCTTGCCGGGTTGGCTCTTCAGCTGTTTCAAAAACTCGGGCAAGTCGCGAGCCGACACTTTGCTTGGGTTGATGACGATGACCTGTGGCACTTTGGCAACCAGCAGCACCGGAATCAAGTCCGACTCCAAGTTGTAGTCAAGCTTGGGGTACATGCTGGGCGCAATCGCGTGGTGCACCGCGCCCATGAAGAAGGTGTAGCCGTCTGGCGCGGCCTTGGCGGCGATGCTGGCGCCCAAAGTACCGCCCGCACCACCCCGGTTGTCGATGACGAGTTGGCGATTGGTTTGTTTGGTGAATTGGGCTGACAGCGGCCTGGCAAACGCATCAGTGCCACCACCGGCCGGAAACGGCACGATCAAGTTCACCGGCTTGGCTGGCCAAGCTTGCGCAATGGCTGGTGAAGCCGGAATAACTGCTACCAAAAAAGTAGCAACCAACCCAATGAATCCGGAGACCAAACCGGTAAAACTCTTCACATATTGCATTTGTCGCCTCTTTTTATGTTTTGAGCCCGCTGTCAGGCCGATTTGCGCTTTTGCGCCCAAACCCACAAGCCAATACCGGCCAAAACCATCGGCAGACTCAACCACTGCCCCATGGTTAAACCAAAAGCCAACAAGCCCAAAAATCCGTCTGGCTGGCGGAAGAACTCGGCAATCAGCCGCATCACCCCGTAACCGACCAAAAACGCGCCAGAGACCTCACCCAACTTGCGCGGCTTGCGCGCGTACACCCACAGCAGCACAAAGAGCAACAGACCCTCAAGTGCCAGTTGATACAACTGCGAAGGGTGACGCGCGATGCGATCACCGGCCTGGGGAAACACAAACGACCAAGGCAAATCACCAACCACCGGGCGGCCCCACAACTCGCCGTTGATGAAGTTGCCAATGCGCCCCATGGCCAAGCCGGTTGGCACGCACGGTGCAATGAAATCGGTGACCTGCAACCAATGGCGAGAGCGAGTTTTGGCAAACCACAGCATCGCAGCAATCACGCCCAACATGCCGCCATGAAAAGCCATGCCGCCTTGCCAAATTTTCAAAATTTCAAGCGGATTGGCCAAATACACGCCGGGTTTGTAGAACAAACAATAACCAAGCCGCCCGCCAATGATCACGCCGATGACGCCCAAGAAGAGCACGTCTTCAACGTCGCGCGATGTCCAGCCCTGCTCGCCGTAAGGCACATGCTTCAAACGCCAATGCGCCAACAACATGAATAGCGCAAATGCGGCGAGGTAGGTCAGGCCGTACCAATGAACAGCCAGCGGGCCAAGCCGCAAAGCCACGGGGTCAAATTGGGGATGAATCAGCATGGTTGGCATTGTGCCCGACCTCGCTGCGCACAGCCGAGCGGGACTCGTTGCCTCGGGGGACCCGTAAAATCGCCCCAAATTGATTCAACCACCGAGAGATACCTGCATGGCAACCGTTCACCCGATTCACTTTGACCGCCGCTCTGCCAACATTTTGGACGGCAAGTCACGCGCGCCCAACCGCAGCATGTACTACGCCATGGGTTACACCGCGCCGGATTTCGTCAAACCCATGATCGGTGTCGCGAACGGACACAGCACCATCACACCCTGTAACTCGGGGCTTCAGCGCTTGGCCGACGCGGCGATTGACGGCATCGAAGCCGCAGGCGGAAACGCACAAATGTTTGGTACACCGACGATTTCAGACGGCATGGCCATGGGAACCGAGGGCATGAAGTACTCGTTGGTCTCGCGCGAAGTCATCGCCGATTGCATCGAAACCTGCGTGCAAGGCCAATGGATGGACGGCGTCGTCGTCGTCGGCGGCTGCGACAAAAACATGCCCGGCGGCCTGATGGGCATGCTCAGGGCCAATGTGCCCGCCATTTATGTCTACGGGGGCACGATTCTGCCGGGGCACTACAAGGGCAAAGACCTCAACATCGTCAGCGTGTTTGAGGCCGTTGGCGAAAACGCGGCTGGGCGAATGAGCGATGACGACTTGCTCGAGATCGAGCGCCGCGCCATCCCTGGCCCCGGCTCTTGCGGCGGCATGTACACGGCCAACACCATGAGCAGCTCGTTTGAGGCGCTGGGCATTTCGTTGCCCTACTCCAGCACGATGGCCAACGTGCACGACGAAAAAGTGCAGTCGGCCGGTGAGTCGGCTCGCGTACTGGTCGAAGCGGTCAAAAAAGGCATCAAACCACGCGACATCATCACGCGCAAAAGCATCGAGAACGCAGTCGCGGTCATCATGGCCACGGGCGGGTCGACCAATGCGGTGCTGCATTTCTTGGCCATCGCCCACGCAGCCGAGGTTGAATGGACGATTGACGATTTTGAGCGCGTGCGCAAAAACGTGCCCGTCATTTGCGACCTCAAACCCAGCGGCAAGTACCTCGCGGTTGATCTGCACCGTGCGGGTGGCATCCCACAAGTGATGAAGCTGCTCCTCAACGCAGGACTGCTCCATGGCGACTGTTTGACGATCACCGGCCAGACGATTGCCGAGTCGCTCAGCGACGTGCCCGACGTGCCACGCAGCGATCAAGACGTGATTTACACGCTGGACAAAGCACTTTACGCACAGGGTCACCTAGCCATTTTGAAAGGCAACCTGAGCCCAGAAGGGGCAGTCGCCAAAATCACCGGACTCAAAAACCCGGTCATGACCGGGCCTGCTCGCGTGTTTGACGACGAGCAAACTGCGCTCAAGGCGATTTTGGAGGGCCAAATCAAGGCCGGTGACGTGATGGTGTTGCGCTACCTTGGGCCCAAAGGCGGCCCTGGCATGCCAGAGATGCTGGCACCCACCGGCGCACTCATCGGTCAGGGCTTGGGAGAAAGCGTGGGCTTGGTGACCGATGGCCGCTTCTCTGGCGGAACTTGGGGCATGGTCGTCGGCCACGTCGCACCCGAGGCGTATGCAGGCGGCACGATTGCGCTGGTGTACGAGGGCGACAGCATCACGATCGACTCGCGCGCGTTGAAGCTCGAACTGAACGTCAGCGAGGCAGTCCTCGCCGAGCGCCGCGCCAAATGGGTACAACCCAAACCGCGCTACACCCGTGGCGTGCAAGCCAAATTTGCGTTTAACGCGTCAAGTGCAAGCAAAGGCGCGGTGCTGGACGCTTTCTAAACCAGCCGGGTTTCAGCGATGTTTGCCTTTATCGCTCAAACCCAGGTCAGCGCGGTTTTTGTTGATTCGGTCGGTTTTTTTGGCTTGCATTTTGTCCATTTCTTGACGCTTGGTTCGGCCAGAGGCATCAGACCAGTGCCACCAAGCAGCGGCCAGCGCCAGCGGCAAACCCGCATAAAACCACGACACGGTCGGAAATGGCCCCATCTCCAAAAGCTTGCCAGCCACCAATCCCAAACCAACGAACATCAGTAAAAAACCCATACAAACCCCCAATGTTGTGCGAAATTGCCTGAATTGTGTCGCCTGTCGCGAATGGTCGTCAACCATTCGACGCGCAGGTGCGTTTCAACGACCAATGGCTTACATTTGATTTAGCCACTGCGTCTCAAACAAGACGCTTCGAACCGCCTGCCAATTGGAACACTGATGAACACGCTCAAGTCCCTTACCGCTTTGTCCGTTACCGCGTTGATCGCTTTTGCAGCATCCTCGGTGAGCGCGCAAGAAAAGTTTGACACCGCCGCCATGGAAAAATTGGCCAAAGACAACAACTGCATCAGCTGCCACGCGGCAGCCACCAAGCTGGTCGGCCCGTCCCACAAAATGATGTCGGAGAAGTACGCCAAAGACAAAGATGCCGTTAAGACGCTGAGCGCCAAAGTCATCAAGGGTGGCTCCGGTGTTTGGGGGCCGATCCCCATGCCAGCCAACGCGCAAGTCAAACAAGACGATGCTGAAAAGCTGGTCAAGTGGATGATCGCTGCGAAGTAACAGCCGACCCAACAAGCAAAAAGCCCGCAAATCCGGGCTTTTTGTGTTTTGGAGGCAATTTAGATGACTTTTAGGCTCTTGGTCAACGGATTCATTGAGTTTGTTGCTATCAAAATATGACTGATTAACTGGGTGCGGCTTCAAACTGATCCGGGTTTTTGCCTTTTACGCCCGCATAAAACGCCTTGATTCGAACCATGTCGGCATCCACGTCGCCGCTGGGCACAAACAGCTCGCTGATGCCGACTTCCTTTTTCGCGTAGTCCATGTAGGCCATCACGATCGGCACTTGAGCCTCAAGGGCGATGTAGTAAAAGCCAGTCTTCCACACGCGCGATTTGCCGCGCGTGCCTTCGGGTGGCACGAGCAGATGCACCGGGCCATCAGCGTCGACAATCGCCTGAGCCGAAGCCGATACCAAATTATTGGACTTGCTGCGGTCAACCGCTATGCCACCAAGCCAGCGCATCACCGGCCCAAAGGGAAACTTGAAAATGCTTTGCTTGCCTAACCAATAGGCATGCATCTGCCACTCAAACGCGGCCATCAAGGTGAGCGGCAAGTCCCAGTTGCTGGTGTGCGGGGCGGCAATGACCACGCACTTTTGGTTCGCCTGGGCAAAATCGCCCAAAATGCGCCAACCTGTTAGTCGCAAGTACAGCTTGGAGCCCCACCGCAGCAGTGTTTTGACGATTGGCGTGTGAAAAATGGTCTGGTGCATGCGGCGGGCGAAGAGAAGCAGCCTAGATTGGCAAAGCCAACTGCTCCAATATCGCGGGGTTCTCCAAAGTCGTGATGTCTTGCGTGATCGCCTCGCCCTTCGCGATTGACCGAAGCAGGCGGCGCATGATTTTGCCACTTCGGGTCTTGGGTAGGTTGTCGCCAAAGCGAATGTCCTTTGGCTTGGCAATCGGGCCGATTTCTTTGGCCACCCAATTGCGCAACTCACTTGCGATGGCCTTGGCCTCGTCGCCCGTTGGGCGCGCGCGTTTGAGCACCACAAAAGCGCAAACAGCTTCGCCGGTGAGGTCGTCCGGTCGGCCCACAACTGCGGCCTCGGCCACCAAATGGGCGCACGACACCAACGCAGACTCAATTTCCATCGTGCCAAGCCGATGCCCGCTGACGTTCAACACATCATCAATGCGCCCTGTTATCCGAAAGTACCCTCGGTCAGCGCTGCGCACCGCGCCGTCGCCGGCTAAATACAAGTTGCCACCCATCTCCGGCGGAAAGTAGCTCTTTTTGAACCGCTCCGGATCACCCCAAATCGTGCGAACCATGCTGGGCCAAGGCCGCTTAACGACCAACATGCCGCCTTGTCCGTTGGCCAAATCGTTGCCGGTTTCATCCACAATTGCCGCCTCGATGCCCGGCAATGGCAAGGTGCAAGACCCTGGCACCAAGGGCGTCGCGCCCGGCAATGGGGTGATCATGTGCCCACCCGTCTCGGTTTGCCAAAACGTATCAACAATGGGGCAGCGCTCGCCGCCGATATGTCGGTGGTACCACATCCATGCCTCAGGGTTGATGGGTTCGCCCACACTGCCCAGCATGCGCAAACTGCTCAAGTCCCAGTTTTTGGGATGAACCGCAGCATCGGTCTCGCTGGCCTTAATTAGCGAGCGGATGGCTGTCGGTGCCGTGTAGAAAATCGTGGCTTTGTGGCGCTCGATCATTTGCCAAAAGCGCCCGGCGTGGGGGTACGTCGGCACGCCCTCAAAAATAATTTGTGTCGCCCCTGCGGCCAAGGGGCCGTAGGTGACGTATGTGTGCCCCGTGATCCAGCCGATGTCAGCGGTACACCAAAAAACGTCGTCCGAACGCAAGTCAAATGTCCAATCCATCGTCAACTTGGCCCATAGCAAATAGCCGCCAGTTGAGTGCTGAATGCCCTTGGGCTTGCCGGTTGAACCCGACGTGTACAAGATGAAGAGCGGATGCTCGGCATTGACCGGCTCAGGCGCACATACGTCACTCACGCCCGCACAAGCCGCATCAAACGTGATGTCGCGCTGGGCAACCATTTCGCACGCAGTGGGCGTACGCATCCACACGAACACCGACTTGATCGACTCACAACCGCCCAAGTTGATGCCTTCATCAACAATGGCTTTGAGCGGCAACTCTTTACCGCCGCGCATTTGAAAGTTCGCCGTGACGACGGCGACTGCGCCTGCATCCTGGATGCGGTCTTGCAAGCTTTTGGCCGAAAAGCCACCAAACACCACCGAATGTGTGGCACCAATGCGCGCCAGCGCTTGCATGGCCACAACGCCTTCGACACCCATGGGCATGTACACGATGACGCGGTCGCCTTTTTTGATGCCACGCGCTTTGAGGGCGTTGGCAAACCGACTCACCTTCGACAGCAGTTCTTTGTAGGTCACGCGGGTCACGGTGCCGTCGTCAGCCTCCAAAATGATGGCTACTTTGTTCTCAACGGGCGTGCCCATGTGCCGATCTAAGCAGTTGGCGCTGGCGTTTAACTCGCCGTCGGCAAACCAGGTGTAAAAAGGCGCGTTGCTCTCGTCCAGGCTCTTAGAAAATGGGCGCGTCCACTGCAGGTTTTCACGTGCCAGGCGCGACCAAAAGGCATTTGGATCTGACCGCGCTTCGTCGCACAGAGCCTGATACGCGGCCATGCTCGCGATGCGCGCGCCTTGCACGGCTGCAGGGGGTGGCTCAAACACGCGGGTTTCAATCAACACAGATTCAATGGCTTGTGACATGGGCGGCTCCTAGAGTCAGAACGGATCAAATTTGTTTGACTGTCGTGATTTTCACTGACTTTGGGCTGACGAAATACCCGCAGGGCTCTGGCGCGCGAAGCTCTAAAATCGCTTTGCTCACTTAACAGACTGCCCCCATGCCTAAAACCCCTGACCGCCCGACCAACACCATCGCCACCTTGATTTTTGCGAGTCGCTGGCTGCAATTGCCCCTTTACTTGGGGCTCATATTGGCCCAGGGTGTGTATGTGTGGCACTTTTTCTTGGAGCTCTACCACTTGGTGTTTGCGGCGTTTGGCAGCCAGCCCGATGTCGCCGCGCTCGTCAAAAGCATTGGCTACAAAACTGAAATCGGCACCACGATCACCTCGCTCAACGAGACGATCATCATGTTGGTGGTTTTGGCACTCATCGACGTCGTGATGATCTCCAACTTGCTGATCATGGTCATCGTGGGCGGCTACGAAACCTTTGTGAGCCGCATGAACTTGCAAGATCACCCCGATCAACCCGAATGGCTGAGCCACGTCAACGCCAGCGTGTTGAAAGTCAAGCTCGCCACAGCCATCATTGGCATCTCGTCGATCCACTTGCTCAAGACCTTCATCAACGCGGCCAACTACACAGAACAGGTGCTGATGTGGCAAACCATCATTCATGTGGTGTTTTTGCTCAGCGCAATGGCCATTGCCTACACCGACAAATTGATGAGCCACAGCGATCACGTCACTCGCAAAGTAGACGGCCGCGCTCGCGACGACCATGGGCCAGTTGGACATTAACCGGATCGCGCCATGACAACCATCAAAGCCCAGGACATCGTCGACACCATTGCTGGCGCCATACAGTTCATCAGCTACTACCACCCCGCTGACTACATCAGCCATTTGGCGCGGGCGTATGAGCGCGAGCAAAGCCCCGCCGCCAAAGACGCAATTGCACAAATACTGACCAACAGCCGCATGAGCGCAGAGGGCCACCGGCCGATCTGCCAAGACACCGGTATCGTCAACGTCTTCCTAAAAATCGGCATGGGCGTGCGATTTGAGGGGGTTGACAACCTGAGCGACACCATCAACCAAGGCGTACGCCAAGGGTACTTGAACGCGGACAACCCGCTGCGCGCATCGGTCGTGGCAGACCCGCATTTCGCCCGCAAAAACACCAAAGACAACACCCCCGCCGTGATCGTCATGGACTTGGTGCCAGGCGACACGCTTGACATCACCGTCGCAGCCAAAGGTGGTGGGTCCGAGAACAAAACCAAGTTCGCCATGCTCAACCCCAGCGACAGCCTGGTTGATTGGGTGCTCAACACGGTGCCCCTCATGGGCGCGGGCTGGTGCCCGCCGGGCATGCTGGGCATCGGCATCGGCGGCACAGCCGAAAAAGCCATGCTGATGGCCAAAGAAAGCCTGATGGAAGACTTGGACATGTACGCGTTGCAGGCCAAGTCGAGCAGCGGATCGGTGCTCACCCAAACCGAAGAATTGCGCTTAGAGCTTTTTGAGAAAGTCAACGCACTCGGGATTGGGGCGCAAGGGCTGGGCGGCTTGACGACGGTGTTGGATGTCAAAATTGCCATGTACCCCACGCATGCCGCGAGTAAACCCGTGGCAATGATTCCCAATTGCGCCGCCACGCGGCACGCCCATTTGGTGATGGATGGCTCGGGGCCGGTGATGTTGGACGCGCCCTCGCTTGATTTGTGGCCCAAAGTGAACTGGACCCCCGATGTAAAAGCCTCCAAGCGTGTCAACTTGAATGCCCTCACCAAGGCCGAAGTCGCGAGCTGGAAACCGGGCGATACGGTGCTGCTCAACGGCAAGATGCTCACTGGGCGCGACGCGGCCCACAAACGCATCCAAGAGATGCTGGCCAAGGGCGAGTCCTTGCCAGTGGATTTCACCAACCGGGTGATTTACTACGTCGGCCCCGTTGACCCCGTGCGAGATGAGGTCGTCGGCCCCGCAGGCCCGACCACCGCGACTCGCATGGACAAATTCACTGAGATGATGCTGGCTCAAACCGGACTGATCGCCATGATCGGCAAGGCCGAACGCGGCCCCGTGGCGATCGAGGCGATCAAAAAGCACCAAAGCGCCTACCTCATGGGCGTTGGTGGGGCCGCTTACTTGGTCAGCAAGGCGATTAAGGGCGCCAAGGTGGTCGGCTTTGCCGATCTCGGCATGGAGGCGATTTACGAGTTTGATGTCGTTGACATGCCCGTGACCGTTGCCGTAGACGCCACCGGCGTCAGCGTGCACAACACCGGCCCCGCCGAGTGGCAAAAGCGCATCGCCACGGGTGAATTCAAGGGAATTACGGTGTCGTCGGGCTAGACAAGCCCGAAGACTGAGCCTTGTCGTATCGGCCGATGCGCATCCCCGCTCGCCAAAACACACCACTAGCGGCTGAAAACCACCTGGGCAAATCGCTTCTTTTTGCGCACCGCTGGATCGGGTCACCCCATGCCCACCGAACTCATCCACACATGGCAGTCCCAAGGCCGCACCTGGCAGGTGCTGCACAGGAGCAGCACCTCGTATTTGCGCACCGATGGGCGTATGGTGGCGCAGATGGGTAGCGGACTTTCGGATGAGGAGGCAATAAACCAAGCCTACCTGGCTACCGAAGTGTTCCAAATCAACGAGCGCCAGCAAGAAATGGCTCTGCTGCCGCGCTTGTTTGAATGGCCGCAGAGCGCCGAGTTGAAAGCGGTGGCCAAAGACTACGAAATTCACGAAGCCAGCTTCACGGCTGAAAGAATGGGTGAATCCGGTGGCGCTGAAGGTTTGGCCAGCACCGGCAGCAGCGGCCATCTGGTCTACGCGGCGTTCAACCACAACGCCTATGCCTTTTTGGCCCGCGCTGAAGCTGGCAAGGCTGACAGGCGCGCAGCCGGGGTTTGGGAATTCATTGGCTGCTACGCCAGCGCGCAAGAGGCCCTGGCCGCGCTGCCGCAGCGCCTGGCAAAGCTGGTGGGGGCAGAAGGGATCGCGCAGCCACCACGCCTGACATTGCAGCGCAAACACGTGTCGCAAGCCATGCGCCGCGAAGCTTGGGTGATCGCGGGCACAGCCATCGCGCTGCCGCCGTTGTTTGCCCTGGCGTGGGGGTTTCAGTGGGCGCTCAAAAGCTGGCCTTGGCTGCTGGTGGCGATGTGCGCAGCGATGTTTGTGGGGTGCGCCGTGGCGTTGTGGTGGCAGCGGCGGCAAAAGTGAGGTGTTACCCCGTCGCGCAGCGCTGCAAAAACGCCTCAAACAGCGCTGCCACTTCGTTCAACGTGCCGCTCAGGCGGTGGTCATCTGGCAGCAGGTGCAGGCGCACTGCGCTGCTGGGCGTCTGCCTCTGGGCAAATGCGATGCTGTGCGCAGCGGGTATCACGTCATCTGCCCAGCCGTGAACGATTTCCAGCTGCATGCCCAGCGGCATGGCGGGCCATTGGCTCGGGTAGGTTTGCATGCCGAGCGCAGGCGCGAGCAAAAATACGCCAGCAGGCTGTAGGCTTTGCGCGGCCGCCGCACTCACCCAGCCGCCCATGCTGCTGCCGACCAATATCAAACGGCTGTGTTCAGGCAGCTGTAGCGCCAGCAAGGCAGCCAAGCGATCTTGTGCGGGCGCGTCAACTTGGCCCGTTTGCGCAGCGTAATCAACGCTAAGCGCCTGCCAGCCCGCAGCGCGGGCGACATCCGCCAAGACGCGAATCTTTGTGCCCCACGGGCCAGTTTCTTTGCCGTGGGAGAAGACGACGAGGGGCGCAGCCAAGGTCATTTGCTCGCTCCAAGCGGCGACAACAGAGCCAGGGCTAACAGCGCGGGCGAATAGAGCGTGACGCCACCGAAAGTTTGCCCGTAGCCTGGGCCGAAATGCGTTTCATCGCCAGTGACCAGCGCGTTACAGCGCAGAGCCATGGCGGCCAGCAGCACCGGGCGGTCTTTTTCGGGTAGCCAGTGCGCGGCCTGCGCTTGGCTCGAAGAAATAGCCTGCCTTTGGCCATCAGTCTCTGCGTGCGTCAAGATAGCCTTTAAATCTTGCAGTGCGTGAGCGCCCGCCTTCGCAGACAAATTGCGACTTGCCTCGGTGCACACATAGCTTTCAGCCACCAACACATGCCCTTGGCTGCGCAGCGCATGCAGCAGTTGCCGCATCGCGCCCGCTGCACGAGCGGCTGAATACAACACGTTGGCATCCAGAAAAATGCGCAGCTTGTTTGGTGCGGCGGAACCACCAAGCAGGGCAGCGCCCGGCATCAAGCCACCAAGCCCTTCATCACCTCGGCCAGCTCGCTTTCAGCCGCATCAAACTCTTGCAAGCGCTCAGGTGTGTAGAGCTCCAGCGGCAAAGTCACCGCAGGCCGCAGCAAAATGCCTTCAGGCGTGGTCTCAGCAATCAGCTGATCGTCTGCCTTCAAACCCAGCGCTTGGCGCAGCTTGGCAGGCAGTGTGATGATGCCGCGGTTGGAGAGGGTGAGTGTGGCTTGCATGAGCGCAGTTTAGCAGAAATGCAGAAAATCTGCATTTCTGCATGCCTTTCAGCCATTGGCAGACGAAATCGGGTACACGTTGTCCGGCACCGTGCGGCCACCCTCTAAGCGCAACACACCCATTCCAAACCAGCCTGAGTCGTCTTTTCGCTTCATGAAGGTGAATTCTTCGCCGTTGTCCATTCGCTTTAGGCCAAACGCCAAGCTTGCTCGTCGCTGGTTTCGTTGACGACGGTGACTGGGTAGGTTTCGCCGGATTCAGTGTATGCAGCGTTCATAGACTGTGATTGTTAGCGATGACCGGATGCATCGTTGTTAGCGAAACCGTCTGTCGCACGAACTTAAAATTCATTGCAATTCTTCTCGTGGATGCTTCCGACTTCATACCCTGAGCGTGTATCTCCGCCGGTAACTCTCGCAGACGCAACTCCATTGCCAACGCCTGTAACCATCGCATTGACCCAGAAGTCCATGCCCCATACTTTTCCAGCGTAAATTTTCACCGGCTTACCCGCATACAACCTCCCGCAAGCCTCCGCGTTTCGTCTGGCTTCGTTGGCTGCATTTGCAGCAGCCTGCGCGCGTTCTTGCTGGGCTTTTGCGGCAGCCTCCCGTTCCTCTTTGCGCTTTTCCGCCAAATGAGCTGCTTCATATTGACCGATCTTGGCAAACTCACGGTTGAATTCCGAAAACGCCGATGACTGACCGGAACGCACCAAACGCACATGGTAGGAATTGACGCGGAGGTCGTCGTTGATGCCGCCGTCGTAGAAATTCACGAACCACGCGCCGCTGGCATTGCCCGCATAGGGGGAGGACGTCCAAAACCAGCTGAGATTGTCCTGCGCAACCGGCTGAAACGCTGTGGATACAGCTCTTCGGGGCTGAGTGCGTATGCAATCATCAAACTTGCCGACGATGGATTCACCTTCCGCTTTGGTGGGCGGCCGCCAATCTGTCTTGCCTAAAAAGCGATTCACTTTGGCGGAGCGCATCGCATCCCACCAAGGCATAGCTTTTCCCTCTCCCGAGCAGCTCGACCCACTCCAACTCTGTCCCACCGCACAGCGCAACCAAACCGTGCCGCTGCGCGGATCAGTGACTGTGCCATCGCCGTTGTCTTTGAAATCATCAAAGTAAGTGCAGGTTTGCGCCCACGCGCTAGGCGCAATCGCTAGCAGCAGCGCAAGCCCGCAAGCCGTGGAAAAATTTGGTGATGGAAAAGTTTCATGCTGGCTCCTTTAAAAATTGCAATTCGGATCACTTAACGCTGGCTGGCAAACGCACTCGCCCTGTTTCATCGATGTAGGGCGCGGCATCGCGGCGCACGATTTCGATCAATCGCTCCATATTGTGGCCCGCTTCTGCGTTGAGCTTGGCTTTCACGTCCCACAGCTCTTGCAGGATGGAGGGCGGCGCGATGCTCTGCGCGGCAGGCGGTGCCTGGGTGATGGTGTTCATGGTTTGGCTCCTTCCAAAAGTTCTTCACAGGCGACCAGCCGAACCGCAGGCCGCAACAAAATGCCTTTGGGCGTGGTGTCGGCAATCAGATGATCGTTTGTCCTCAAGCCCAGCGCCTCGCGTAGTTTGGCGGGCAGGGTGATGATGCCGCGACTGGAGAGGGTGGGTGTAGCGCATTGCGGCAGATGAGCAGCAGATTGGCAGCAATACAGAAAATCTGTCTTCCTCCGTGAGTCACCTGTAAGCCCCACAGCCTGCGACAGCGGCCAACGATGACGGTCACTGTAGCCTAGTTTTTGACGGCGCACGCATCCCAACGACCATTAAAGTGATTTTACACTTCTCAGCATATCAAGCGATCATGCACAAACCGACCGCGAGGCCTATTCTGAAGAGCTCTCATCAGGCGCAATGCCTTGTGCAATACGGGTCAACACGATTTTGTCCAAGATGTCTTTCTCACGAAAATCTGTCTTGGTTTTGAGTAACCCTGCAATATTCAACACCCGCACAATCACATCTTCAATCACTATTTCACGGATATGGGGGCGCAGGCTCTCGTAACTGTGGCCATTGGCAGCAAAGAGCAAATCTAGCACCACATCGTCCCAAACCCGGATGTTTTCTGGTGCATCTGCATCCACCTCAAACCAAGCTGGATCCAGCTCGGCACTAGACGGCAAGTAGGAAATGGCCGCAATGAGCTTGCGCCCGTTGTCAATGGACGATGGCAGCAGCAGATCAATGTCTTGTGTGGCGCGCACGTAGCCGTTCAGCCGCACAGCTTGGCCACCAATGAGCACGTAGTCCACCTGCTCTTGCGCCAAGCGGCGCAGCAAGTTGAGCAAACTGTGATCGGGGGTGTGAGCCTCAGCCGCCATGCCGTGGCTGCGTTTGCAGGCTTTGAAGACGCGCAGCGGCGTGCAGCATCAGCGCCTCATCCATCAAGTTGGCAGCTGCATGGCTGAGCCTCCACATCCCTTTGGGGCGCGCAGCAGCAATGGGCAAGCATGCAGCATCCAGGCGCAGACCCAACTCCCAAGCCTCTTGTGGGCTGGGAATCAAAGCTTGCGAGGGGCGGCCAACAGAGCGCATCACTGCATTATCTATGCGACCCGTGCTGCTTGGAGCGACAGGATTTGATGTTTGCTCAATGCGATCGGCCATGGCCGCTTGGCGTTTGTCCCGCAGCGAGGTTGCTGCGTAGCGTCAAAATTCAGTGCAGCTTCGCTCATGGACTGTGCCGATGCCATAGCCATCCCCCGTGGCAATTGAGGTGCCGCCAATGACTCTTGCGGACGCGACGCCGCTTCCAACGCCCATGATTACCGCATCTACCCAATCGCGCCTGCCCCAAAATTCGCCGCCCGGAAACCTAACCGGCTTACCCGCATACAACCTCCCGCAGGCCTCTGCGTTTCGTCTCGCTTCGTTGGCTGCATTTGCAGCAGCCTGTGCCCGCTCTTGCTGGGCCCGAACTATGGCGGCCGCCTGATCACGCCGAGCATCTTCGACGGCCTGCTTTTCCTCGCTTCGAGAATGTTGAGCCTCACTGCTATCCACACGCGCGCTGTCCCTGCGAAATTCCTCTGCCGATGCGGGCTTGCCGCCACGGATTAGTCGGACATTCAAACGTACCGGGCGGCCGATACTGTCGACACCACCTTCGTCAAAGTCTGCAAAGTGAGACTCGGCAGATTTTTCAGCGGCAAGCGACGTAAGCCAATATGAACCCACCAGTCCGTCGTCACGGATGGCCTCCAAGACGGGCGAAACCGCTCGTCGAGGTATTTGAGCCTTGCAGGCAGCCTGGCTGCCCACGATTGCGGACGCCTCAGCGCGACTTGGCAGCCGCCAGTCCGCATTGCCCAAGTCGCGACTGAGTTTGGCAGCGCGCATCGCATCCCACCATGACGACTCTCTCGCTTCCCCCGCGCAAACTGACCCACTCCAACTCTGCCCCACCGCACAACGCTGCCAAATCGTTCCGCTGCGCGGATCAGTCACAGTGCCATCGCCGTTGTCTTTGAATTCATCAAAGTAAGTGCAGGTTTGCGCCCATGCACTAGGCGCAATCGCTAGCAGCAGCGCAAGCCCGCAAGCCGTGGAAAAAATTGTTGGTGGAAAAGTTTCATATTGGCTCCTTAAGAAATTGGTAGATCAATCCGCTGCGCAAACCCAATCAGCGATGCAAGCAAAGCGGTCTTTTGCATCACTTTGCGCCCGCGACCATCGGGTCATTTTCCACGCCCGGCATAGGCCACACGTCTGGCACGCGCACCCTGCCGTCTGGGCCTATGAAGGGTGCGGCGGCTTTTTGAGCCATCTCGATGAGTCGGCTCAGGTCGTAGTTGGCCTCGGCGTTGATTTTGGCTTTCACTGCCCACAGTTCTTCCAAAATTGGGTCATTGCGTCGGCGCGCCAGATTCACTGCAAAGTCCAACTCTTCAGCGGACGGTTTGGGTTTGGGTTCAGTAGAGGGATGAGTCATGGTGTGCGTCCAAAAAACAGTTCTTCTGGGGTAACGAGGTAAGCCGTTTTGTGCCCCCAAGCCTGCAGCTTGGCAAGCAAGCCGTAGCGGGCATCAAAGCCCACAAAGTGAGCAAAAATCCAGCTTGCCAAAAACTGGCAGCCGTGCACTGTGGCCAGTGCGATGTGCATCGCGTCCTCAGGCTCGGTGCGCGGCACAACGCCAGATTCGAGCAGCCGGGTGGCAAGTGCAAACGCCTCTGGCGTTTGCTCGACTAGGAGCAAATCTTGCGCTTGGCGCAGCCGATTTCGCGCAGCTTCGGGGTTGCCCTGCGAGATTTCTTCAAGCACCATATCGGAAACGCATAGAAGCGACTTGTCTAGGGTGGCCCACCAATCATGCGTGAGTGCCTGTCGAGCAGCCACCAAGCCGTTTCGGCTGGGGCGATTGGCCAGGTAGCTGATGACTGAGGTTTCAACGTAGATGCGCGGCATTGATGGATTTTAGGTTGTGGAGCCGTGTTGATGGGTAATTTCGGCCGCTTGGTCTACGGCGGAGCAGCACCACATTGCCCGGTGCGCATGAACGCCTTTGCGGCTTGCCAGAGTTCGTCTTGGTCTGACAGCACTGCACCACGATAGCGGTCTTTTACTGCGCAGTTGGGTTGCAAGCCGTTCGGGTAAGCAGGCTGCCCTTCAGCGTTGACGGTGGCAGTGCTGATGACGCCATGCTGGTAGCCCATGTACTTGT
Organism: Comamonadaceae bacterium; assembly: GCA_031421855.1. GTDB lineage: Bacteria > Pseudomonadota > Gammaproteobacteria > Burkholderiales > Burkholderiaceae_C > JAAFHN01. The sequence continues at coordinate 6,251 of JANOPN010000087.1, read as the reverse complement.
GCACGGTGTAGCCAAATGGTTTGCCGCAGGTGCGCTCGCCAATGACGGTGATTTGCGCACTGGGCGCAATTTGCTCGCGAATGCCGTGGATGAACAACTCAGCGGCCGAGCAGGTGTAGGCGCTGGTGAGCACAATGAGGCGCTTGGGTTGCAGCCAATGGGGCGGTGGCGCGATTTTTGGATTGGTGTGTGAATGCCAAGAGATATTTTCCGTGGCTGGCTTTTGGTTAAGTTGCCAAAAACTGCCCACGCTTTTTTCGCGGTAGTGGCTGTTTTTGCGCAATTGCCTCCCAAGTAAGGTGTTGACCAACCCCTGCACGGTTGCCGTATAGCCGCCGCCATTGCTGCGCAAATCCACCACCACGGTGCTCAAGTCGCGCATCAAAAACATTTGCGAGCTGGTGTGTACTTCCTGCGCATAGGCCAGCTCCAATTTGCGTTTGATTTCATCGCGAAGTTCAAATTCAAAGCCGTGAACGGCGAGGTACACCCCGTCAACTGGCGGGCGGGGCGCGCCTGCTGAGTGCCCTACCTTGGCCTGCACGGTCGATAGGTCTGCGACACGTAAAAACGCAATATCGCTGACCGTGGTTTTGCGGTAGACATCGGCACTTGCGATGATGAAGGTTTGTGTTGCGGTGCTGGCCGAAGGGGTTGCAGGCTGCGGTGCAGCGGCACGGGTGACGACCATGCCGCGCTCACCCTGGGCATTTCTGGTGAAGCGCTCAAGGCGATCACCGCGCCGCGCACCTGCTCTATCTGCCGGGGAGCCAGGATCAACGCGCACAATGAGACTGTCGAGTTCGGGTCGGCCGGCGGCTTTGGCATCTTGCGTGCCGAATGAGGTGATGCCGTGATCGAAATTTTGTGTGGCTTCGTCAAGGTATTTGTCGTTGGCTGCGGCGCGGCTGCTTGGGGCTTCGCCAGCATCTGTCCAGCGGTCAGCGGGGTGCTTGCTTTGCGACAGCGCTGCGACCATGCTTTTGGGCGTGGCCAGCTCATGCCAAGCGGGTTTGGGGGTGCCTTGCACCGTGGCAAACAAATAGCTCAGGCGCAGGCGCTCTTGCAAGTAGCGCGGCTGGCTGAACACCTGAATGTGGTGGTTTGCCAAGCCTTCCACCAACTCCAGGCTGTTGCGCGCGGTGGCACAGATGGCTGCAGTGAAGGCGATGGCAACCCACACCGTGCAGACCAATAACCCCCGCAAAGCGCGCCATGCCATCGCCCGAGGCAGGTAAGGCTGCGCTGGCCAGAGCTGATTGGTTTTGAGCACGCGCAGCCATCCGGTGCAGCATGCCAAGGCCAGTTGCAGCAGCAAAATGAAAGCGGCCACACACACGCCTGCGCCCAGGGCATTCACAGTGCTGTGCCAGCCGGGTTGGCCGTCAAAACCCAGCTCGCCCTGCAAGCCAATGCAGCCGAGTGCGAGCAGGTGAAAGCTCAGCACAAAGAGCGCCGATTTGCCAGGCGGGCTGGGCCGGGAGTTCAGCCAAACCCGAGCGCGCCTCGCAATTCGCTTGAATGGCGGCAGTGAAGGCACCGAAGCGGTGGGGCCTTGGTCATCAACTGCCACAACCACGGCCCACCATTGGCGCAGCGCCAAGGCAATGCCAAGCGGGCAGGCCACAAGCCACGCCCAGCGCCAATCAATGCCTGCCCAAAGCAAGGCGACCGAAAGAAGCAAAGCAAGCAAGGCGCTAGGCATGGGGTGGCATCAACTTCAGCTGTTGGGTCGCGCAACAAACCCAATCGCCGCCACCACCGCAGCCACCTGCGCCTCTATGCAGCGCTCGGGCGTGGCGCTTGGGCTGTCGGGGTAGACCTCGGTGGTGCAGGTGAACTTCGCACCCGTGATGCCCGCGCACAGGCCAATGCTTTTGAAGGGCAGGCGAACCACGCCGGGAGCCACCAGCGGCAAGCCAATGAGCTGGCCTTGCGCGTTGGCCGGGGCAATGTGCGTGATGGCGGCCACTGCTTGGATGATGGCGGCTTGAAACTTGGGCTGGGGGCTCGCGCTGTTGTCTACCGAGTAAAAGCCGTCTGGAATGTCTTCGGGCACAAAGGGCTTGCCGTCGCGCGCGGCGCGTGCGGGGCCGAATTCGGTCTCGTCGGTATCGGTGGTTTCGTGCAAATCCATGTGCAGCGCAAAACCCTCGCCTGCTTGCGCCACAGAGCTGGCCACCAGCCGCATCAGCGCGGCGCATTCTTGTACCTGGGTGCCGACAGAGAAGTGGCGGTTGGGGTCGATCGCGTCAAAGTTCCAGCGCTGGATGCGCTCGTACCCCCAAGGGCTGACACAGGGCACCACCAACAGGTTCACCCGCTCGACAAACGCGCCAGCATGGCTTTGCAAAAACCGCAGGGCGCCCTGCACGCCGCTCGTCTCGTATCCGTGCACACCGCCCGTCACCAAAACTGTGGGTCGATGGGCGTGCCAACTTTTACTGCGAACGGCCTCTAGCGCAAACCGCTCATTGCCGTAGGCGACCTCACCATAGGTTTGCACGGCATACACGCCGCACATCGCGTCGACTGCCAACTGCACCTCTTGCGCGTAGCTGCGGTGGCGAACTTGCCGACCACGCCAAAGATCAAGCTCGGCGAGGCCCCAAGCGATGCCGGGTGTGCCAATTGGGTATGGCTGCGAAAAGGTCATGATGGCTGCGGCAATGGTGGCGAAGCACCGATTGTCGCGCGCCGCGCTCACCGGCACTGGCAAAATCTCGCCATGCAAACCCAAACTCCCGCCCAAGACTTGAACCCCCAGCCCCCGATTAAGCCAGGCCGCTATCGCCACTACAAAGGCAACGAATACGAGTTGATCGACGTCGTTCGCCACACCGAAACACTGGAGGCTATGGTCTTGTACAAGCCGCTTTACGAGGGCGCAAGCCTGTGGGTGCGGCCAGCAGGCATGTGGAGCGAAACCGTCGAGTTTGGTGGAAAAACTGTCATTCGGTTTGCGTGGGTAGAAGCGATCTAGCGCACGTCAAATACCCAGTTGCCGCGCCGCCAAATCCTTCAGGACTTCTTCCGATCCGCCGCCGATCATCATGACTTTGACTTCGCGGTAGATGCGTTCGCTGCGGGTTCCGCGCATGTAGCCCATGCCACCCAGTATTTGCAGGGCTTGGTCTGCGCAAAACTGCATGGCTTGGGTTGATTCGATCTTGGCCATGGCGACTCGGGCCACCAACTGCGCGGGATCACCCAAACGGTGTTCGATGCGATAAGCCAGCTCGTGAACCAAACTGCGTGCGGACTCGATCTGGCGAGCCATGTCGACCAATTTGTGTCGAATCACTTGGCGCTGCGACAGCGTCTGCCCAAAGGTTGAGCGTTGACGCGCCCATTCCAAGGCTTCTTCAAAGCAAACTTGTGCGTAGCCGTACGCAAGCGCCGACATGAGCAGCCGCTCAGAGTTGAAGTTGGTCATGAGGGTCTTGAATCCGTCGTTTTCAACCCCCACCAAGTTGGCTACCGGAACCCGGCAAGTGTCGAGTCGCAGGTGCGCGGTGTCTGAGCTCCACCAACCCATCTTTTTGAGCTCAGTTCGGCTCAAGCCGGGCGTGTCCCCGTCGATCACCAAGACCGATATGCCATTTGGCCCCTTGCTTTGCGGGTCAGTGCGCACAGCCATGGTGATGAAGTCTGCCCGCATGCCCGACGTGATGAAGGTCTTTTCACCGTTCACCACAAAGTGGTCCCCGTCGCGCACCGCCGTGGTCTTGACCGCGGCAACATCGGAGCCGCCCGAGGGCTCAGTCACCGCTAACGCCGCAATCTTTTCGCCACTCAACACGCTGGGCACCACGCGCAGCTTCAACGCATCGCTGCCTGCTGCCAGTATCGGAGGCAGCGCGATGCTGTGCGAGTTCATTGACGCTTGAACGCCGCCACTGCCGCTTCGCGCGTACTCCTCGCACGACACGATGTTGTAAAAAATATCAGCAGGCGTGCCACCGAACTCCGCAGGAAACCCCAGACCTGTGATGCCCATTTGAGCAGCGCGTTGGTACAGCGCGCGCGGAAACGCACCTGCCTCGTCCCACTCGCCCACAAAGGGCGTGATCTCACGCGCGACGAACTGGCGCATCGATGCCCGAAACAACTCATGGTCGGGTGAAAAATACTGACTGATGGGCGGCAAATCAAACATCAGATTCTTTCAAAAATGATAGCAACGAAGTCAATAAATACGGAGACCAATGGCCAAAAACATCCATAATTTGATCGATTTGAGCCCAAAAGCTTGCCTCAAGGCTTTGTCGGCGCCCGAACCACCGCCAGCACCCCGACCACGACCAAACCCATGCCCAGCAACGAGGCAGCGGTCAGCACCTCACCAAAGAGTGCCCAAGCCATGAGAGCCGTCATTGGCGGCACCAGATAGAGCAAACTCGTGACCGTCATGGCTTCGCCGCGCTGCAAAAGCAGGTACAGCAACGAGCTGCCGCCCAAGGTGAGCACGAGCACGCTGAATGCCATGGCACCCACGAGTTCGCCGTTGAGTCCATGCCACGCCCCAGCCCAGCGCATGGGCTCCGCCTCAAGCAAAGCCAGTGGCAAGGTGACAAGCAAAGCGGCTAAAAGTTGAACAAAGGTTGCACTGCGCACGTCACACGCTGTCACAAACCGCTTTTGGTACAGCGCGCCTGCGGTCATGGCCAGCAGTGCGAACACGCTCAATACAAGGTTCAGCACTGTGGCTTCGCCGCCGACACCGAACTTGCGCGACATCACCAAGATCAGCCCGACGAAACCCACCGCCAACCCCGCCCACTGGCGGCGAGTGACTTGCCCGCCCTCGAATTTTGCAACCCACAAGGCGGTGAGCACAGGTTGAAAATTCACGATCAACGCAACAAGCCCCGCGCCAATGCCCGCTTTGACAGCGGCCCAAACGCCGCCCAAGTAGCCCGCGTGCATGAGCACTCCCACCACACAAAGGTGCAGCCACTGCGCACGGCCTTGGGGCCACTGAAGGGTTTGCTGCGTCGAAGCCAGCCCGAGCAGAATCGCAAAGCAGCCCATGGACAACGCGAACCGAACCACCAAAAACGAAAATGGCGGCGAGTGCGGCATGCCGTATCGCGCAACGATGTAGCCGCACGACCAAATGAGCACAAACACCGCTGGCCACAGCCATGCCGGCAAATGGCGACGAGATGCGCTCACCTCACTTCACTTGACCTTGGCACGTATCTCGGGCAAGGCTTTTTGCAGGTAATAGACCATCGACCACACGGTTAAAACCGCCGCGGCCCAAAGCAACCAGTAACCCACCACGCGGGTGTCGATGACGCCAAACAGCTCACCCCAAAACAGCAAAAACGGAATGGCGATCATTTGCACGACGGTCTTGACCTTGCCGATCATGTGCACGGCGACCGATTTGCCCGCGCCAATTTGAGCCATCCATTCGCGCAAAGCCGATATCGCGATCTCTCGCCCGATGATGATGAGGGCAACCAGCACGTCGCAGCGGTGAAGATGCACCAAAACCAAGAGCGCGGCACAGACCAAAAACTTGTCTGCCACCGGGTCAAGAAACGCACCAAAAGACGATGTTTGGTTGAGCTTGCGAGCCAAATACCCGTCCAGCCAATCGGTCCATGCAAAAAGCACGAACATGACCGTCGCAACCAGGTTGCGAGTCGGCATCTCGATGGAGTCGATGCTGTAGACGCCCACGATCAGTGGAATCGCGACGATGCGAGTCCAAGTCATCATGGTGGGAATGGTCAAAAACATGGTTTGAGCATACTTGAATGCTTTGCTTGATGCGGGCTACTCGCCCTCGACGACGCTGCGCAGTTGGAACTTCAGCGATTCGTTGTACAAAAACGTCTCATTGAAAGTCCAAGGCTGGGGCAAATTGCCCACAAAACCAAACGGCGCCGCTCGCATCACGGCAGCCTTGGCCATTTCAACGGTTTGTGGCTCAAACTTGGGCACACGCAAAACATCTATTTGCTTGACGCTGCCGTCGCGGTTGAGCTCGATTTGCAAAACCGGGATGGACGTCAAGGGTTCGGGCAATGGGCCAGAAAACGTGGCCTTTGCGTTGAGCTCGTGTATTCGCGCGGCTGCACGCAGCCGATACGCCCGCATCGACGACAAAGCTGAGCTTGGCACGTCATCGGGCGGGTAAGCTGCGGGCGGCGGAAACCGGATCCAATCTGGCTGCGACAAAGGCGGTGGCTGAGCCGGGCCGGGTCGAAACTGCACCGTGCCGCAACCGCCCAGCA
>JANOPN010000086.1:0-9436 GCA_031421855.1 Comamonadaceae bacterium | reverse complement strand
GCCCATGTCTGATTTGAGTCGTTTGCCCCCTGTATTGCGTAACTTGCCCTTTCCTGTCATCGGGTCCCCGCTGTTCATCATCAGTAACCCCCAAACGGTGATTGAACAGTGCAAGGCTGGCGTGGTTGGCTCGATGCCCGCGTTGAATGCCAGACCGGCAGCTCAGCTCGAAGACTGGCTCGCAGAAATCACTGAGACCTTGGCGGCCTATGACAAAGCCAATCCTGATCGCCCGTCGGCGCCATTTGCCATCAACCAGATCGTTCACAAAAGCAACGACCGCCTTGACCATGACATGCAAGTCTGCGCCAAATACAAGGTGCCAATCATCATCACCAGTTTGGGCGCGCGCGAAGACGTGAACCAAGCTGTCCATGCTTGGGGCGGCATCACGCTGCACGACGTCATCAGTAACGTGTTTGCGCACAAAGCGATCGAAAAAGGCGCTGACGGCTTGATCCCAGTTGCAGCGGGAGCCGGTGGTCACGCTAGCGTGAAAAGCCCCTTCGCGATGATCCAAGAAATTCGCCAGTGGTTCAAAGGCGCTGTTGCGCTCAGTGGCTCGATCGCATCCGGCGGAGCCGTTTTGGCGGCGCAGGCCATGGGCGCAGATTTTGCCTACATCGGGTCGCTATTCATTGCGACCCACGAAGCGCGCGCGTCTGAAGGCTACAAAGAAATGATCGTCGGCAGTAACTCTGACGACATCGTGTACAGCAATTTCTACACCGGCATTCACGGAAACTACCTCAAAGGCAGCATCAAGAACGCCGGAATGGATCCTGATAATTTGCCGGTGAGTGACCCCAGCAAGATGAACTTCGCAACAGGTGAGGGGGCCAGTGCTGCAAAAGCGTGGCGTGACATTTGGGGTTGTGGCCAAGGCATTGGCGCGGTGGATGCGATTCGCTCAACCGCGGATGCAGTGGCAAAGCTAAAGGCAGAATATCTTTCAGCTCTGGCCCGGGTGAACTCTGTCGCGGCTGTGCGGTAGGCGGCAACAAGCAATGACTTGATGGGTCGATTACTGTTTCGGCCTCGTCAACGCCCAAACGCGGGCAATGAAGCCTCCATGTGTTGTACGCAACACATGGAGGCTTCTCCGTTTGAAATGAACACTTTCGCATAAGTCTTTGATTCACAACGAAAACTGCCCGGACGGACGGTCGATCTGGTTCAAAAGAGTAAACAACTGTTAACAAACTAATCACAAAACGCTAAAAATAGAGGATACTGCTAACCAGAATGAACTACTTTCTGTTGCGGTGATTCGTTTGTGCGGGGCAGCGCAGCATTGAACGAGAAGGCAATGCGGCGATGTATCCCCTAAAAACTCTGCGAAACAGTGCAACCTTGGCGCGAAACTAACCGTTTTGCTTGGTGCGTTTGTTGCGGCATTGCCAGCATTGGCGCAAGCGCAATGTAAGCTGTCAGACTTCAACGTCACACTCCAAAGCACGGGAACTGGACCCTTCAACACGGCAGATGCCTGTACGCCTGGCGGGACAGCTCACGTTGCGGGTAACGATGCGTGCACCACAGATAACGTTGTTCGCACAAACGACACGTACATCTACCGTTTTAACTACAAAATTGGCGCTGGTTTCGCAGAAAGTAACATCACATTCACCAGCGTGTTGCCACTCGTCGGTGGCAAGAAAATAGCCATTTGGGATTCAGTACCCGCTCAGTGCTCCGGCCCTGGCAGCAACATCAGCACCGATGGATCGACACTGGTTTGTAACATCGGTGGCCAAGATCAAACCGCTGGTGGCGATTTAACCGCCGCAGTTTTGGCTCCAGCCAAGGTGACGATTTTCGGCGCAAACGGCACCCAAAATGTCGCCACCACAACCAGCACCACTGACAACTGCACGGCTGCGCAAACGCCCAAAGCTGGGTTGACTTCGCCGGTCGCAGCACCAGTCGTCGAAATTTCTGCACGTCAAAAAGTCGACTTTCGCAAGGATGTTCTGTACACCCAGCAAAGTGGCTACACGTACAACGGCGTCCAGGGCTATTTGACGGCTTGGTATGTTTACGCTGATCAGTACGATCCTGCAGGCGCGTCATCAAAAGGCGGTGAGGCAATCACCTCGCCCATCACGATGACCGATATTGCGACCAACTTTCCGCCCAACGCGATCTGGTTCGATTGCTACCGGGTCGGCGAGCAAGGCATCATCAGCTGTCCGGCGCGCGGGACACCTGCGTCGCAGGGTGGGGTTCTCACGCTCACGGCTGGGTCCGGTGAAGCCGATCAGTTTTTGATCGCCGGCGGTAAAGGGACTGCCGTCGAAGTAAACGCATTCACGTCTGCGCCGCAGCGCCTCGCGACCCATGCTGTGCGATTTTGGTTGCCGCTCAGCGACATCAACACAGCCGCAAACCAGACCCCACCTGGGTCGGGTCAAATCAATTTAAACAACCGCATCGATAACTTTGGCGGCACGTCGGCTAGTGGCGCGGCATTGGTTGATCAGTTAACCACAAACAACGCACTGACCAACACGGTGGTTGCGACTGCGCCCGGCAGCTATTACAAATACGTCGCACGCGATTGGGGCAACTCACGCTGGGCCTATGAGAACTTGGCTGCGACAAGCTCGGGCAAGTGGCAACTGGAAAGCACCGACAACTGGGGAGACTCTGGCACGGCCTTGGTTTATCCCGGTCAGATATTTTTTCCACGGCTTGACTATTACAACCCGTCGGCAGCGCCAACGAACACCACGAGTACGTTGTGTGACAACTTTGACAACACCCAAGTTGAAATGGCAATCATCCCCGGCAGCGGCGGGCACGCAGCTGGGTACTACTACAGCGCACCGAACGAGATCGCATTCGGCAATCCGGGTAACGTCAGCACAGCTTTTCCGCAGGGTTACCGGGTCCAGTACGGTGTCGCAAATACCGGCAGCGGAAACCCCGGCGCGGCTCATTGGTGCCGGGACGAAGATGCACAGTGGTTTGACACAGTGACCGCGGCTCAAGCGCAGGGTAAAAAGGACTTGATTAACAAAGTGCGGATGATCGTTCCGTCATTGGGCGACGGTCAAAACACATTGTTCGTGATCGCGCACAAAGCGCGCCCAGGGATCAATGGCACGTATTACCCCGATTACTCACCGTACCAGTTGGCAACCGTCAACAATGGTAATTGGGTCAATAGCGGATACAACGTCGGAAGCAATACTGGTTTATCAACGGGCAAGCGGGTTCAAATCACGACAGCCATCGCACGCGTGCTCAAAAATGCAACCATAAACGGTAACCCGACAAGTACTGCAATTGCTGGCGGCAGCGTGACTTACACGCTGGTGCCGTCGATCCAAAGCATCATCGCGGGTCTGCCAACGACTTATGTGACGTTGGTTGACCGACTTCCGGCGCCTTTGACCTATGTCGACGGATCGGCCAAATTTGGGGCGGCGATATTTGCGCAAGATTCAATTCAATCGGACGCAGCCGGTACAACGCTGACCTGGACCATCAATGGTGTCACGCCAAATGTGGCAATCAACACCGCGTCATTTGTTGCGTTGGTTCCGTTGACAGTTGCACCCAACAGCAGCGTGGTCAACCAAGTTGAGATTCAATCTCCTGACGACGCTTCGCCTGCGTCGCAACGACGTGCGACGAAAGCAGTCACGGTTCTTAACCCGCCGGGGTTGAAGGTGTTTAAAAGCACGAGTACCCCGCTGATTGAGCCAAATGGCACGGCGAAATTTAAGTTGGACATTGCCAATTTTGAAGATGCGCCGACTGTGATCGACGTGATTGACGTGATCCCACATTTAGGTGACAACGCGCCGGTGACGCAGGCGCCGCTTGCGACGCAAGCTGGCCGCAACCCCGTGTCAGCGTTCGCGGGCACCATCGGATTCAGCGCGACAAGCATCACTGCACCGGCAGGATCGGTGGTCCGATACAAGAAGGGTCCTGTCAACGCCGTGCTAATCGACCCACGTGCGGTATCAAATACGGCGAGTGCAGCCGATGGTTGGTGCTTGCCGGCTGAATTCGGAACCGGCACTTGCCCGGCCAATTTCAGTGATGTCGTCGCATTCCGAGTTTCAAACATGACGGTTGGCGGCAACGCGGTTTCTTCAATTACCGCTGATTTGCCGACGAACCAAAACACCATCGGCGACAGGTACGTCAACCGATTTGGAATTAGATCAAGCGATCCTGCGTTTGCTTTCTTGCGTTCGAACGACGTACCGGTTCGAGTGGTGCTCGGCTCTTTGGCAGGTAAAGTTTATCGAGACGACGATGGAAACGGAACACAAAACTCGGAGCCCTCACTTCCGAATGTGACCGTAACGCTTTGTTTGTCGGCACCAGTGTCAGGAGTTTGCGCCCCTGCGGATGTCGCAGCAACCACCGTTACTGACGGCGCGGGCGCGTACCAGTTCTCAAACCTGATTTCGCGCCCTTACTGGATAGTGGAGACCAAGCCGCGTGAGTATGGCAACGGTCCAACCAATGCGGTCGGGAGTACCGGCGGTGCGGCATCACCCAACCTGTTTGCGTCGATCAATTTGCCAATTGGAGCGAACGGAGCGAATTACAATTTTGGTCACCGAGGGATAGATCTCGTGACAACCGTGCAGCTACCGGCGACTCCTGCAGCTGAAGGTGCGGTGGTGCTCGGTACGGTGACCTTTGGAAACATCACACCGACACCGGGCGAAAACACGACATTGACGGTTGTGTTGACACCTGGCCTGCCAGCGGCCAGCGTTTCAAATTTACCGCCTGGATTCACAGCAACTCCGTACGACGCGGTGACCGGAATCATCAGACTCATTGCTCCAACCAGTGGTTTGTACGCCAATGGCGCTTTTCCACCCAACGCTCAGTTCAGTTTCAACGTGGCTATGACGACACCCGCAGCTGGAACCGTCACGCTTGGATCGCGGATTACTAACACGGTGGCAGACAACACGCCAATCACGGACCCGACGTCGACCGACGTGAAGCGCAACGCGCATCAGGCAGCGTATCCTGTGCTCTCTCAGCAGATTGACGTGCGCAAGCGCGTTGGCGCGCCAAGGCAATTGACGGTCGCCGAGCGAACGAGTTTTGGTTTGCCGATCGCTGGCGGCGAAGTCGCATTTGCAGTTCCGTACCGAATTGTTGTCGCGAATCGCACGAGTGGTGCGATGGGGCTGACTGCGACAAACGTTCAACTCGCCGATAACTTGGCCGATACGTTTGGCACGAATCTGATAACCGTGTTGAGCGTCGATACGCCGACACTAACGACGAGTCCAAGAGGGGCGAAAGTTCACAACGCCACTGCGGCTGGGTCTGCTAGCGCTGCGCAGTGTGCAGCGCCGTCGGCCGGGAACGAATTCAACGGCAACACAAAGACAAACCTGCTCAGAGGTGATTTCAACCTCGCTCCAGGCGAGCAGTGCTTGGTTGAGTTCGTTGCGATCATTGATTTTGTACTGGCTCCGGTGCCAGCTGTGGCGAAATTGAACACGGCATTCGCGTATTCGGGGACCGCCCCCAATACGGCCAACACGCCTTTTGTTGCTGGTGTACCAACGTACCCAGCGACGGTCAAGGCAAATGACGCGTCGACAGACAATCCGCAGACCCCACCTGACGCGGCAACCGAAAATGGCAAGTTCCCAAGTTCGTTCCCACCGCCACCGACAAACTCGAACACCGACGCTGCCGATCCGACGCCAGTTTCGTTTGCCGAGCAGAAAATCGATGTGCGTAAATCGTCTAGCTATCCGGTCCAAACTGACCTGTCCGGTCGGAAATTCAGGATTTATTACACGACTAACGTGACAAACACGGCGGCTGCAGGTGGCGCAGTGGCGACCAACGTTCAGCTGAGTGAGAACCTCAAGTTCACATTCCCAGCGCCAGCTGTTTTCTCCATCACGCCCGGCAGCGTTCAGCTGCTAGTTGGTGCCGGATCGACGACCACTTGCGTGGTGAATGCGGGCTTCAACGGTTCGACCAACTACAACTTGTTGGGAACGGGCTCGAACCCAGGTGTCAGCGCTGTCAATTTGAGCGCCGGTGACAAGTGCATCGTTACCTTTGCTGTCGATGTGGACTACACGAACGGGGTTGTGCCGTTGACGAGTGCACCGCAAAACAGGATTTTCGCGTCAACTGCGAACGTTGCAAACTCAGGCCCTCCGTTCGATGCCGCCGGTCTTAAGTCTGGTGATAACCCTGCGATGATCAGCAAGGACACCTCGGCAAACGTCAATCCTCCCGTGCGTCCATATGGCGCGCCACCCGCGGACCCCGGTGCTCCTGCGTCAAAGTCGGATACAGGCTCTGGTACGCCCGCGATCTTCAAGACAATCGAAGTTGTCAAAGCGGTATCTGGCCAGGTCGAGGTTGTATCGTCCGGAAAGTATCGGGTGACCTATCGCGTTAGGGTGACTGCGGTCGGGCCGGTCGGCGAGATCATGCCGAACGTACAGGTAATTGATAACCTCAAGCAGGCCTACGACCGAAACAACACGGGCGTTCCGAGTATCAATGTCACGACGGCACCCGTTGTCGCAAGCGGTATTTGTACTGCCAACGCGGCGTTTAACGGGACCACAGACCAGAAACTTTTGTCTGGCGGTGATTCTTTCACCGTCGGAAATGTGTGTGAAGTGTCGGTGAAGGGCGATCTCGATTACGGGGCGAATGCTGTCGTGGCGGGACCTCACTTCAATCAGGTTTACGCGTCATCAAGCACGACCAACCCCAACGTCTGCGGTGCCGTTTCCACAAACGCTGCGACGTCGACGACACTGGCTACATCTGCGGGTGGCAGTGTGTCTGGTGTGTACTCGACCAGCTCATTCATCGTCGGGTTTGACGCGTCAACCGACAACGGAGCGGTTCCGACCGCGGCGGGGTCTGACAAACCGTTGCCCACGCCAGTCTCATTACCCCCCCCTCCGGTGATTAACGCGATCAAGTACGCTGAGAATTCATCTCGTCCCGGACGTGCGCCGCGAACTGGGGATGTGGTGTCGTGGGTTGTTGTCTACAAGAACGATGGCACGACGGTTGCCAACGACGTCCAAATACGGGACGCAATCGACACCGTTGGATTCACGAATCCGGTCATCGCGTCCGCATCGCGCATCCCTGAAAATTCATTGGATGTTCCTACGCCCAATGGCGCCTACAACGGTGTCAGCGACGTGAATTTGCTTGGCTCGGTGGTGGGTCTTGCACCTGGCGAGTACATCCGGGTTGTGGTCAATGCCACAGTCAAGCCAGCGTACACAGGCCCGGTACGCAACCAGTCGAGTTTGATCGCTCGTGAGCTCGGTGGGGCCGGTGGTACGAAAGTCCTCACCAGTGGAGTAAACGGGACCGGGTATCCGGCTTGCCCGAATGTCAACGCTTGTATCCCGACGAGCGTGACGGTGCCGGCGACTGCGTTGGTTACTGCGCCAGTTGCGCCCGGCGCGAAGGGGCAGACGAATACCCTTGCTGTAACGGCTGTTGCAAACATCTCCGGCAAAGTATTTTTGGACACCAACTACGACGGAGTGCTTTCTGCTGGCGAGGGAGCGATTGACCCGTTCGTCAAGCTTGATTTGTGCCGCGTTGCGACCGTTCCTTGTCCTACCGGGCAGCTCGAGGGCACGACGAACACAAATGGCAGCGGCGACTACAGTTTTGGTTTAGTTCCGCCAGGAACTTATTTTGTACAACAGACGCAACCTAGTCAGTACGGATCCTCCAGCCCTAATCAAATCAACGGCTTGGTGATGGCTGGTGTCAACTTGGTCAACAACAACTTTGGTGAGACCTTGGGTCAATTGACCGGACGCGTCTACCGCGATGAAGATGCCAGTGGGACTTACGGTCCAACCGACAAACCGATCCCCAATGTAACTGTCAAACTCTGTTTGAGTTCAGATGCGGGCTGCGCCAGCCCGGTTCAGGTTGTTACAACCAACGCCGCTGGTGTTTATGATTTCAAAGACTTACTCCCTCCACCTGCTGGTCAGACATACTCGATCGTGGAAGATCAGTTAACTGTGCCGACGAACTTGTCCAACGGGACGACAACCGTCGGCCAGCTTGATGTGCCGAGCACGGGTGCTGGTTCGGCTGGCACAGCTGATAGCGCTTCAAATCAGATCACAGGAATAACTTGGACGCCTTCACCGGTAGTGGCTAACCGATCCTCTGCCAGTGGGGTGGAGAACAACTTCGGTGAGCTCCCGATATTGGCGATTTCTGGCGCAGTAATCGTTGACAAAAACTACAACGCTACACAAGACCCATCAGAATCGGGCTTGCCTGGCACGACAACCGTGACGCTTTGCCGATCGCAACCAGCGCATAACAGCGCATGTCCTACGGCAGATATCGTATCTTCAGTCGCCACGACTCCGGTTTCGGGTGCCTATAGTTTTCCCGGGTTAAAGCCTGGCACCTATTTTGTCGTCGAAACGCAACCTTCGGGCTATGGTTCGAGCGCGCCCAACACGTCTGCGCCAATCGTTCTCGCCACTTCGACGATTGCGGGAATCAATTTCTACGAGACGGGTGCGGAGTTGAAGGGCGTTGTTTACCACGACGTTGACAGTAACGGCTCGTTTGGCGGTGGTGATCTCCCGATTGCCGGTGCGACAGTGAAGTTGTGCAAGACGTCGAGTCTGCCTTCGTGCGCGACACCGGTCGCGACCACGACCACTGGGTCCGACGGAGCTTATTTGTTCACGGGGGTTCCTGCGCCTGCTGCGGGCGAGGGCTACACCATTGTTGAAGATGAGACAACGACTGGCGCGACCAACCCGCTGAACAGTTATAGCAACGGCACGACTACGGTCGGCTCGTTGGTGGGTGGGCAGTCGCTCGCACCGGGCTCAGCCTCTGGTGCAGAGCAAGGCCCACTGTTTAACGGCGACAGCACGGTGGGTGGCATCAGCTTCCAAATGCCGACTGCCGTGGTAGCCGGTACACCGCCAGTAGTGGGTTCGGGGTACAACTTTGGTGAGGCGCAAATTGCGCCAATCTCAGGCCGCGTCTACGTTGATCGCGATCCCACCTCGCCAGGCTTCAACCCGACCACGGATGGTGGGTTATTGAATGGTGCGACAACGATGCTGTGTCACATCCCGGACGATCATAAGGACGCTTGTGAAACAGGTGAGGATGCGAAGCGTACCAGTCTTTCATCGCCTGAAACGGAGCCTTGCTTTTCAGCGCCGTTTGCGGCAACTGGTGGTTGTACAACTTCACGTACCTCAGCAATGTTTGCTCCAGATCGTCGCCTGAGTGAAAGCGGTGCGTGTTCAGCACATCGCTGATGCGCCCGTTGAAACGCTCCACCATGCCGTTGGTCTGTGGCGTTCTGGGTTTGGTTAGTCGGTGTTCGATCTCAAACTCTTTGCACAGCTGATCAAACTCATGGTTGCCACTTGGCTCACGCTCT
>JANOPN010000085.1:0-21235 GCA_031421855.1 Comamonadaceae bacterium | reverse complement strand
ACGCTGGCAAAAACACTCGACACCCATCGCATCCCCGCAGCGGGCGCAGCAACACACCGCCTGCCTTGCAGGGGCATTGAGCCCCTGACGCGGCATGCGGCGCGCCGCTGCATCCCGCTGCGGCGCGCGCTGAGCGTCGTCGCGATGCAATATCCGGGCTAGCCCAATGCGGGTTCATCTCGTTTCTGAAACAAACTGAAATGAACCGCGACTTCACTGATACCCAGCGCGCGGGCGAACTCGGCACCATTGCGGACATGTTCAACCAGTTCCTGAAAGGGGCATCAACATGAAAACTTGGATCAAAAAATCGCTCATCGGCTTGGCCGGTGCGGCCGCGCTATTCGGTGGCCTCACCGCCTGCGGCAGTCGTGGGCATGGTGGCGAATCTTGGAGCACTGAGCGCGTCAACGAAGTTCGTGGCAAGGCAGTCGCAAAGATCAGTGGCAAGCTTGATCTCAACGACATGCAAAAGCAAAAGCTATCGGTTTTGGCCGATCAAATTGTCGCGTCGCGCGGTGTCATTCGTGGTGAAGGTGCAGACCCTCGCACTGACTTGAAGGCCTTGATCGCCGGTGAGAAGTTTGATCGGACTGCAGCGCAAACCTGGCTCGATAAAAAGGCCCAAGCCATACAAGGCAGCGCGCCCAAGACCATCAACGCCATGGCGGATTTCTACGACAGCCTCAGTGTGCTGCAACAAAAGCAAGTACGCGAGAAGCTCGAGGGTCGCAGCAGTGGTTGGTGGAGTCGAGGCTGACCCCCTGCTTGGTGACCACCTCTTGTACTTTGGTCACCATGCCTTTCACATCACAGATTCACAAGCGGGACTCCAGCATGATTCAACAACTCGTCAACCAAACCACGACACGGTGGCTCGCCGTGGGCACAGTCGTTGCCTTTGGCTTTAACGCTTTTGCGACACAAATTCTCAACGCGAGTTATGCAAAGTCGAAATTCCCAGTTCCGTATTTCGAAGCGCAACTGTCGTTCGACGCTTCCAAGCTCAAAGCTTGGTACGCCGACTTGGTGGACCGTGGCACCTTGGGCGCCTACGTGCAAACCCAACACATCGACTTTGTCTTCATTGCCTCGGTGTTGGTGTTGCACGTGTTGGGTTTGCTGTTGATTTCTCGGCTGTTTGCAAAAGAGTCGCGGGCGCACCGTTGGATGGTGGGTGCTGCCTTGTTGTCTGCGCTTGCCCCGTTGTTAGATGCTTTGGAAAACGCGGTGTCCTATGTGATGCTCGCTAACCCCACTGGATTTGCCGACGGCTGGGCATGGATTTACTCGGGATTTGCGGCAGGCAAATTTGCTATGTTCACCTTTGCTTACGCTGCAGCGGCAGTGGGCATCGTTTTGGGCATTGTTAAACACGGCATTGCATCGATTGCGAAGCGGCGACTGCGAAGTGCCGCGAGCGATTGAGCGTCGCGCTTCACTGCATGAACGACCCATTTGTGGCCACGTCGGTGGCTCGGTATTGAGTTTGAGTCTGAGGCTTTGCCGCTACCGGTGTGACAATTCCACATGAATCGCATTTTGCTCATTGACGACGACGAACAGCTCGGCCCCCCGCTGTCGATCTATTTCAAGCGCTTCGATCTCTCACTCACCCACGCACTTAAGCCCAGCGACGGCTTGTCTCAACTGAGCGCAGGCAATTTCGACGCCGCGATCCTCGACGTGATGCTGCCTGAGATGGACGGCTTCGAGCTTTGCCGCACGATTCGACGCACCAGCGACATTCCGATCATCATGCTCACCGCCCGGGGCCAGTTGACCGACCGAGTGGTGGGGCTGGAACTCGGTGCTGACGACTATTTACCCAAGCCATTTGAGCCCCGAGAGTTGGTGGCTCGACTTCAAACGATGTTGCGCAGGCAATCAAAATCGGCGGCACTGGCAGGGTCGGCGGTGGCGGTGGCGGTTAGTGCGCCGCCTTCAGCTGCTTTGCGGTTTGATGGGTTGAGCATCGATGTTGATATGCGAGAAGTCAGGCGCGGCGGCGAGGTGGTGGAACTCACCGGCACTGAGTTTGAGCTGTTGCTGTTGCTGGCAAAAGACCCTGGCAAGGTGCACAACCGAGACGACATATTGAACCAGTTGCGTGGGCACGAGGCCGATCTGTACACGCGAGCCGTCGACATCGTGGTCAGCCGCCTGCGCAAAAAGCTTGAACCGCTGGATTGCATCAAAACACTGCGAAATGCGGGCTACTCGTTGGCGTTGCGCCGCAGTGTGTCATGAATGCGCCAGTGAAGGCAGCGTCGACGCAGTGGGTGACGCGCATGGCGCAGGCGGTTGCGCACTCCATCAAGCTGCGCTTGGTGTTGGTGTTTTTGCTGCTGGCCGTGGCGCTCACGGGTGTGTTCATTGTCGGCGCTCAACGAGCGTTCACGCTGGGCTGGAGAGATGCGGCGCGGCCCGTGGTGATGGACTATGTGGATCGACTGGCCAGCGACGTGACGGGTTCTGGGCCGTCGCCACAGATCGTTTTGGCTCAGGCGTTGACCGCTCGATTGCCCTTGACGGTCCACATTCATGGCCCCCTCGTGCAATGGGAATCTCACCCTGGCCAATCCGCACTTCGCCGGCAGCGCGATCGCTGGAGCGGTCAAAAGAGCGATCCGGACTCAGGCGACTGGGGCGGTGGCCAAAGCTGGCAGAACATTTTGAGGCGCACCACCGCAGACGGCCACACCATTGTGTTTGGTATCGACGAAGCCAGTGTTCACCGCCAGTCCAGCAACTTTGGTCTGGCCATCGGCACTTTGTTGTTGGTCACGCTGCTGGCATGGTTGTATGTGCGCCGCTTGCTGCGCCCGCTTGACGTCATTGGCGCGGGCGCTAAGCGCTTTGGTGCTGGCGATTTCAGCAAACCTATCGAAGTGGGGCACAAAAGCCGCCCCGACGAATTGAGCCAACTGGCCGATGTCATGAACACCATGGGTCATGACATTCAGCAAATGCTTGACGCCAAGCGTGCGCTCTTGCTGGCCATCAGCCACGAACTGCGCAGCCCCTTGACCCGTGCGCGCCTCAATACCGAGCTGCTGCCCGAGTTGCCTGAAGTGAATCCGCAGCGCGATGCCTTGATGCGCGACTTGCAGGAGATGGCGGGCCTGATCAGCGACTTGTTGGAAAGCGAGCGTTTGGCAGGCAAACAGCACGCGAACCTGAACCGCGAACTGACCGATGTGACCGCGCTTGCCCAAGCAGTCACTCAGGAGTTGCAATCACGGCACCCTGGCGCGGCACATGTGCAGATCAAAGCAGGGGCCGAATTGGGTCCGGTCTCAATTGACGCGACCCGCGTTCGCCTGCTGGTGCGCAATTTGCTCGACAACGCCCTGCGCCACAGTGCCGATGCCACAGAGCCCCCGGAATTGCATCTTCGGCCAATGGCAGACGGAGGCATCGAA
Source organism: Comamonadaceae bacterium (assembly GCA_031421855.1). Lineage (GTDB taxonomy): Bacteria > Pseudomonadota > Gammaproteobacteria > Burkholderiales > Burkholderiaceae_C > JAAFHN01. The sequence goes on along the minus strand of JANOPN010000085.1, from coordinate 17,810 downwards.
GTCGAGGTTCGTGATTTTGGTCCTGGCGTACCAGAAGATCAGTTGTCGCACCTGGCGCAACCCTTTTTCCGCCCCGATGCAGCTCGAACCCGCAGCGCCGGAGGTATTGGACTCGGTTTGTACCTTTGTAAGCTCGTGGCTCATGCCCATGGTGGGGATTGTTCGATTCGCAACGCTCGGCCAGGGCTGTCGGTGGTGGTGAGACTGGCTGGAGGCTAAAGAACGCATCAAAGCCGTTCGGATATCCAGTCACATATTCATAGCAACAAGTTCAATAGATCCGGTGACCAAGCGCTCAAAACACCTGAAATTGTCGGTTGACGCCGCCGTGCAATACTTCAACTGTCCACGCAGCGAATCAGCTTGCCCGTTGCGACTCATGCAAGCGGTTCGCCATTTTTGACAACAGACACCTGAGGAAGATTTGACATGAAAACAATTGAAACCGATTACTTGGTGGTTGGCGCTGGCGCTGTGGGCTTGGCCTTTGCCGATACCTTGATTGATGAGACCGATGCGCATGTGACCATCGTGGACCTTCACGCCAAGCCCGGCGGGCACTGGAACGATGCCTACTCATTTGTGACCTTGCACCAACCGTCGGCGTTTTATGGGGTGAACTCGCTGCCCTTGGGCTCCAACCGCAAAGACAGCCACGGGGTCAACAACGGCTTGTACGAGCTCGCCAGCGGCCCTGAGGTGAGCGGCTACTTTGACAAGGTGATGAATCACAAGCTCTTGGCCAGTGGCCGGGTGAGCTATCACCCCATGTGTCGCTACGACGGGGATGTGGGTGGCAAGGGCGTATTCACGTCGATCTTGTCAGGGGCGCAAACCCTAGTGTCGGTTCGCAAAAAAACCATGGATGGAACCGTGTTCAGCACAGCGGTGCCGTCAACCCATCCGCCAAAGTACAAAGTAGACACCGGCGTGCGCTTGGTGACGCCCAATGCATTGGCGCAACTGTGGGTAGGCGCAAACCATGGCACAGCAGCGCCGCCTCGGTTTGAGCGGTTCGTGATTGTCGGTGCGGGCAAAACCGCGATGGACGTGGGCGTGTTTTTGCAGTCCTGCGGCGCACCCGCTGAGGCGATTCATTGGGTCATGCCGCGCGATTCGTGGTTGGTGAACCGCGTCACAACCCAGCCGGGCATCGAGTTTTTTAACGAGTCAATTGGCGGGCAGGGCAAGCAGTTTGAAGCACTAGCGGCCGGTACTGACATTCAAGATGTCTTTTTGCGCCTCGAAGCCAATGGCCAGATGCTGCGCATCGACACAAGCCACATGCCCAGCATGTTCCATTACGCCACCATCTCCACGGGTGAAGTTGAGGTGCTTCGCCGCATCAAGAACGTCATTCGCATGGGGCGCGTGCAAGCCATTGATGCACAGGGGCTGGTGCTGGACGGCGGGCGCGTCGCGATGCCCGCTAACACCTTGTACATTGACTGCACCGCCTCCGCGGTTCAAAAAGGCAAGAACCTACCGGGTCCGATTTTTCAGGACAACAAAATCGTGATCCAACTGGTGCGAGCGCCGTTGGTCACCTTCAGCGCCGCACTCATCGCCTATGTGGAAGCCCATTACCCCGACGACGCGACCAAAAACAAGCTGTGCCGACCAGTGCCATTTCCTGAAAACCTGCTGGGCTATGCGCAAAGCACCATGGGCAACATGATGAATCAGTTCACTTGGAGCCAAGACAAAGCACTGCGCGACTGGATTCGCGAAAGCCGACTGGATGGCTTTGGCAAAGTCGTGGCCTCAGCCAAAGACGATGCGGCCAAGCAGGCGATTTTGGAGGGCATGCGTTTGAGTGGCATGGCCGCCGTGGCCAATATCAAGCGAATGGTGGCTGGCGGAAATCACGCCTAGTTCGACGCGCTGGCTGTTCAACATCACATCACCACATCCGTTTGGCCTTGCAAATGACCCACAAACTCAATCGCTTTGTTCTTTTGATGCTCGCATCGCCGTCACTTGTGTTTGCCGCACTGCCAGGCAATGCAGAGGTTGAAGCGTTACTCAACAAGCACCTCATCGCAAACGATAAGGCCAAAGGTGTTGCCGTGGCGCTGGTTGACGCGAGCGGCGTTCGTGTGGTGACTGCGGGCTCTGCGCGCACCGGTGAGCCGGTGAATGCGCAGCATTTGTTTGAGATCGGCTCGGTGACCAAGACCTTCACTGGCTTGCTGCTGGCCATCGCCGATGAGAAGAACGAAGCCAAGCTGGACGATCCAGTCGAGAAGTTCTTGCCCGATGGGATCAAGTTGCGCGACCGAGACGGCTTGCCAATCCGGATGGTTGACCTGGCGACGCACCGCTCGGGGCTGCCTAGGCTTGCGACCAACATGCTGCCGAACGACCCAAAAGATCCGTACGCGGGCTACAGCGAGCCTGAACTGCTTGATTTCATTAAGCACTTTTCTGCGACCCGCGCGCGCAATGTGCAATACGAGTACTCAAACATTGGATTTGGGCTGCTGGGCTATGTGCTGGTGCGGGCTGCCAAGTCATCCGATTTCGAGGCGCTTTTGAATTCGCGGGTGTTGCAGCCGATGGGCATGTTGGACACCACCACCGATCCCAAACGCCTGACTGGCCGAGTCGTTCAACCGCACGATACCAATGGCCGCGCCACACCGACCTGGACTTGGTCCAGCGCGCACGCGGGCACTGGCGCGATTCGATCCACTGCAGCTGACATGGGCCGCTATGTCCAATCAATTGCTGGTCGGCCAGAGGCGCCGAACCCGTCAACCTTGACGGGTGCCATCGGCCTTGCGACGACGATGCGCGAACAAGGCCCCGGGCGCATCAATCCAATCGGGCTTGCTTGGATTCGCCTGCCATTCGACGCGCGAGAATTCATGAACCACGACGGGGGCACGTTTGGGTCGTCGGCTTCATTGATGGTTGACCGTGCGGCGAAAGAGGGCGTGTTTGTGGTGACCAACTCGGCAACACCGCTGAACGACATCGCGCTTCACCTGATGGATTCGCGGCACAACTTGGGTGAGCGGGCATTACCCAAAATCGTCCCCGTGTCTGGTGCCACGCTTGCTCAATATGTGGGGGTCTATCGGTTGAACGACCAAATGCAGATCACCATCCGCGCCAAGGGAGACACAATCACCGCTCAAGCGACCAACCAAGGTGAGTTTGAGTTGTTTGCGCAAAGCGAAACCCGGTTTTTTGCCAAAGTTGCAGCCATTACCTTGACTTTTGGCGGGGTTGTTGACGGGCTTGCCTCAAGCTTCGTGATCGAGCAAGCCGGGTCGAAAACCACCGCAAAACGGTTGCCGTAACGCGCATCAGCGCTGCGGCATGTCCCGGGTGCCGAACCCCAAGCTGACCGTGGCCTCGCTCGGTATGGGCGGCATGGTGGCGTTCCACGACTCCCACGCGGCTTGCATGTCGGCCAGTCGCTGGGGTTGGTGATTGCCCAAGTTGGCGCGTTCGCGCTCGTCGGCGCTGAGGTCAAACAAGTAGTCGTTGCCGTCGACCCGCAAGTATTTCCAGTTGCCGTCGCGCATGGCGCGCTGGCCTCGGTGGTTCATGCGCCAATGCATGAGTCGATGAAAAGTGTGGCTGGGTTGTTTGAGCACGCCCAAAAGCGAAATACCGTCGAGCGGGTAGTTGTCGTCGGCTTGTACGGCGGCAGCGTCCAGCAGCGTCGCCGACCAGTCCATCGTCAGGCAGGCTTGCGTGCTTTCGCCGCCTGGCGCAATGGCTGCGGGCCAGTGCGCGATCCACGGCACGCGAATGCCGCCTTCGGTTAAATCCATCTTGCCGCCGACCAGCGGCCAGTTGTCTGAGAAACGCTCGCCGCCGTTGTCGCTGGTGAACACGACCAAGGTGTTTTCAACCAAACCGTGGGCGCTGAGACCGTCCATGATTTTGCCAATGCCCTCGTCCATGTGGTGGATCATGCGTTGGTAGGTGTGGATGCTGCCGCCGTGCAAGTGGAAGATGTTGCTTTTAATCTCTTGCGCCAAGGCCTCGTCATCGCGGGTTTCCCAGGGCCAATGCGGTGCCGTGTAGTGAACGCTGAGGAAAAACGGCTTGTTCGTGTGCGCGTCAGCCGCCACGCGGTTGATGTAGTCAACCGAACGTTCGGTGATCAAGTCAGTCAAATAGCCCGGCTCGGCCCGCTCTTCTTCTCCGTACCAAAGGTCGTGAACCCCGTTTGATGTGCAATGTGTGAAGTAGTCAACGCCGCCCGCCATCGGGCCAAAAAACTCATCGTACCCCGAGCGCAGCGGGCCAAATGCGGGCGGGTAACCCAAATGCCACTTGCCCATGAGCGCCGTGTTGTAGCCCGCCTTTTGCAGCAGTGAGGGCAAGGTCGGGTGCTCGGCGGGCAGCCCTAGCACCGTGCTGGTGCGGGCTTTGCTGTTGATCGGCTCTTCTGCCGCGCCGCGCAAACGGTATTGGTAGCGAGCGGTCATCAGCGCAAAGCGCGTGGGCGAACACACAGGCGAATTTGAGTAGCCCTGGGTGAACTTGATGCCCTGGGCAGCAAGCCGGTCTAAAACCGGTGAGACTTTGCCAAACTGCGCATCGCGCCCGCCGTAGCAGCCCAAATCGGCAAAGCCCAAATCGTCAGCAACGATGAAGATGATGTTCGGACGTGACATGGGGCTTGCGTCGTGGCCGTTCGATATCAATCCAACGAAATACCGGTTGCTTTGATCGGCTTCTCCCAGCGAGCAAAGTCAGCTTGTTGTGCGCTAGCCAGTTCAGCTGATGTGGAGCCCACCGGCTCGTTGCCGAGTTTGGTGAGTTGTTCACGAACCTCAGGCAGGGCAATGGCTTTGCGCACCTGGGCTTCAAGCTTGGACAACACGGCTGGCGACATGCCCGCTGGCCCGTACATCGCAAACCAAGCGCCTGCCTCCATGTTGATGCCTTGCTCTTTGAGGGTGGGCACGTCGGGCACCTGCGGGTCGCGTTTGGCACCCGTGACCGCGATGATCCGCGCTTTGCCGTCGCGGTGGAATGCCGCAGTCTCGGAGATCACGTCAAATTTGTATCCCACATGCCCCCCCAGCAGCGCGGTATTGGCCGGTGCGCCCCCTTGAAACGGCACGTGGTTCAACGACACACCGGTACTTTGCTCCAACAACACGCCCAAAAAGTGGGGCAACGTGCCCGCACCCGGTGTGGCGTAGCTCGCGTTCGCGGGGTCTGTTTTGGTCTTGGCCAACATGTCGGCAATGGATGTCGCCTTGGTCGCAGGCCCCGACACGATGCCAAACTGAAACCGCGCCAGCAGCGACACCGGCGTGAAATCCTTGACCGCGTCATAACCCACATTTTTATAAACATGCGGGAACAGCACCATGGGCCCACTGGGCAAAATGATGACGGTTTGCCCGTCAGGGGCGGCGCGCTTGACTTGCTGCAGCGCAATGCGACCCGCCGCGCCGGGTTTGTTTTCAACGACGACGCTGGCGTAGTCGTCTCGCAGTGCCAAAGCCATTTGACGCGCAATGATGTCCGCCGATCCGCCAGGCGGAAATCCGACCAAAATCTTCAGATTCGTTTTGTCTTGGCCCCAAGCGACGGGCAGGGCGGCCAACATCGTCGCCGCCACCAGGCCGCGTCGAAGCGCGTCGCCCGCGCGGTTTGAGAAGGTCAGGGGTGAGGTCGTCATGGCAAGTCCTTTGGGTTGAGCCTGAGGTATCACTTTAACCGCGATTGTTCATTGGGCGACCCAAACCGAAGGTTCGGTCGCCCAATGGACAAACTCGGTTTAATGCATGCGCCCCTGACCGATGCAGTCAAATCATCAGCGTAAACCCGTGTTCAGTTGAGTCGAATAAATTCAAAAAGCATAGCAACAAACCCAATGAATACGGAGACCAAGTGCTAAAAAAGCTAAAAATTTGCTCTTTCAAGCCATTTTGACCGTCAATTCGAGCCTGAGTGGCAGACGGCACCGTTGTCGCGTGCGCCATGGGTGATGGCAGTCGCGTAAAAAGCATCGACCGCCGCGCGGGTCGGTGCCAGCCAGTACAGGCGGCAACCCGAGGCATCAACAACCCCAGACCGTCAACCCAGCGAAGGCTGCGGTCCCGTGTTCGCGGACTTTGAGCGGCCAGAAAGCGGCAAACTGCCCGTTAGGAGCGTTTGACGGATTTTTAGAAGCAATATACGCCCTTGGTCTCAGGATTCATTGGGTTTGTTGCTATCAAAATTTAAACGAATCAGGCAGTTTAAATCAGCCAATTCGACCCAGCAGCAGGTATTCCATCAGTGCTTTTTGCACATGCAGCCGATTTTCGGCTTCGTCCCACACGACCGATTGGGGGCCGTCGATGACTTCTGCGTCGACTTCTTCGCCCCGATGGGCTGGCAGGCAGTGCATGAACAGTGCCTGTGAGTCCGCCACCGCCATCATGGCAGGGCTGACTTTCCAGTTGGCAAACGCCGTTTTGCGGACTTCGTTTTCGGACTCAAACCCCATGCTGGTCCACACGTCGGTGGTGATGAGGTGTGCGCCTGCGCACGCGCGCATGGGGTCATCAAAAACTTCAAAACAGGCTGGGTTGCTGACTTGGGTGAGTTTGGGGTCGATTTCGTAGCCGGGCGGGGTGCTCAAATGCAGCTTAAAACCCAAAATATCGGCAGCTTGCACCCATGAGTGCGCCATGTTGTTGCCGTCGCCGACCCAAGCAACCACTTTGCCGCTGAGACTGCCCCGGTGCTCGATGTAGGTGTAGATGTCAGCCAAAATTTGGCAGGGGTGGTACTCGTCGGTCAGGCCGTTGATGACGGGCACGCGAGAAAACTGAGCGAATCGCTCGATTTTGGTTTGCTCAAAGGTGCGAATCATCACGATGTCGGTCATTCGGCTGATGACGCGTGCGGTGTCTTCGATGGGTTCGCTGCGCCCGAGCTGGCTGTCGCCGGTGGTGAGGTGGACGACTGAGCCGCCCATTTGGTACATGCCAGCCTCAAAACTGACCCGCGTTCGGGTCGAGGCTTTCTCAAAAATCATGGCCAAGGTCCGGTCGACTAGTGGACGGTACGGTATGTAGGTGTGAAACAAATCTTTGATGGCTTTCACCCGCCCAAACAAGTAGGTGTACTCGTCGGCGCTGAAATCAGCGATTTGTAAGAAGTGTTTGAGGGGGTGCTTAGGGGCTGGCATGGATCGATTGGGTTGTTTCAGGCTTGCTCGGTGATCAGGGCGTCAATCAAGGGGCACAAAATGTCGGCGAGTTGCAGAACTTCGGCTTCGCTGATGATGAGCGGCGGAACGAGTCGAATGACGGTGTCTGCCGTGACGCTGATGAGTAAGCCCGCGTCGGCACAGCGAGTGACCAGCACGCCGCAGGGCTTGGCCAGCTCGACGCCAACCATCAGGCCTTGGCCGCGAATGTCTTTGACGGCACCGCTCGAGATGTGGGCGCCAAGGCGAGTCGTGAGTGTGACAGTCAACAACGCGCCGACCGTTGCTGCATGTTCGATCAGGTGGTCTTCTTCAATGATTTTGAGGGTTTCAACACCAGCCCGCATCGCCAAGGGGTTGCCGCCAAATGTGGTGCCGTGATTGCCGGGCGCAAAAATGTTGGCGGCTTTGGGGCCTGCCACCACGGCGCCAATTGGCACGCCCGAGCCCAATCCCTTGGCCAATGGCATGACATCGGGCACGATGCCAGCCCATTGGTGGGCAAACCATTTGCCAGTGCGCCCAATGCCGCACTGAACCTCGTCAATCATGAGCAGCCAGTCGCGCTCGTCGCACAGCTTTCGAATGCCTTGCAAAAATTCAACTCGAGCCGGGTTCACGCCGCCTTCGCCTTGAACGGTCTCGAAAAAACACGCCACCACGTTGGCGTTGCCTTCGGTTGCGGCTTTGATGGCTTCAACGTCGTTAAACGGCACCCGAATGAAACCCTCAACCAAGGGGCCGAAACCCGCCTGTACTTTGACGTTGCCGGTGGCCGACAAGGTGGCGATGCTGCGGCCGTGAAAGGCCTTCTCGAACACGACGATTTGCGGATGGGTGATGCCTTTGTCGTGGCCGAACTTTCGTGCGAGCTTCAAGGCGCATTCATTGGCTTCAAGACCGGTGGAACAAAAGAAGACATTGGTCATGCCACTGATTTCAACCAGCTTGGCGGCCAACACCTCTTGGTTGGGCACATGGTAGTAGTTGCTGGAGTGGATGATTTTGGCCACTTGATCTTGCAGCGCCGCGACCAACCGGGGGTGCGCGTGACCCAGCGTATTGACGGCGATGCCGCCCAAACCGTCGAGGTACGCTTTGCCAGCGGTGTCCCAAACCCAAGCGCCACGACCATGCGACACGGCCAATGGCACGCGGCCATAGGTGTTCATGACGTGGGGTGACGTTGGTGCTGTAGGTGTTGGGCTGGTTTGGCTGGTGGTCATGGTGTCGGTGCTCTCAAATGCAATCGGGCCGGAGTAGGCCGCAGATTGCGGGATTGGTTTGATTCTATTGTTGGTCAGTTGGGGTGTTACTTCGTCACCGCAATGCTGCATTTTGCGCATTGCTGCGATGTTTTGGGTGCGCATCTGAGGTGGTGAGGATGGGTCACGCTTTGGCAAGGGTTAACACGGGGTTTGTTACACTCGGAGCATCAAAACGGCACGATTTTTGCTGTGTTTTGATCGCACCCAATCCATGCCCAACCCCCCCATTTCTGCTGATGCCAAAGAAGTCTTCATCCAAGGCATTACCCGAGATGGGCGGGTGTTTCGACCCAGCGATTGGGCCGAGCGCATGGCTGGGGTGATGAGCTCCTTTCGTCCCGGCGGTGCGACACCGGGCTCACATTTGAGCTACTCACCTTGGTGTTTGCCCACGATGGTCGGTGACGTGAAGTGTGTGGTGGTGCATCGTGACCTGCGCGACTGTGAGCCCATGGCTTGGGACTTTTGCATGAACTTTGCGCGCGACAATGAGTTGCAAATCGCCGAAGCTTGCACGGTGCCCGACACCCAATCCAAGTAATTGGCGGCTGACGGCGGCGCGTGGTGTCAGCTTCGGGCTTGTCTGGCCCGCTCGTGGAGGTCTAGTGCCTGTTCAAACAGCGCGAACGATGCAGCTAAGCGGTCGTGCGCATCGTGTGCTGGCTCGCCGTTGTTTCGCAGCACAGCCTCTAACTCCTTGGCTTCGTCCGAGAGCGCGAGTGCGCCCATCTGCGCTGAAGTTGCCTTAAACATGTGCAGGGTGCGAAGCAGACTGGGCTTGTCGCCCTGAGCCAGCGCTTGATGAATGGTTGCCAGCGTTGCCTGGGTTTCTTTCTTGAAAAGGTTCAGCATCTGATCGCGGAACGCGTCATCTGAGCCGTCTCCCAGGGTTGGTAAATCGTCTAAAGCGCGGGCGTCAAAGCTGGGTCGTTTTGAATTCACGGGTGTTGATTCGGGCGTTAAAGGTAAGTTGGTTTGAGGTGACCGGCCAGAGACGACGTGATCGTCTAATGCCTTGGTCAGCGCGGATTTGGACACTGGCTTGGCTACGTAGTCGTTCATGCCGGCATCGATACAAGCTTGGCGATCGCCCACCAAGGCGTTGGCAGTGAGCGCGACGATTGGCGTGGTTCGCCGCAGCGGCTGCGTCGCTTCCCAAAGTCGGATTTGTCTGGTTGCCTCAAACCCGTCCATCACTGGCATTTGGCAATCCATGTACACCAGGTCAAACGACTCGGCTTTGAATCTTTCGAACGCATGAGACCCGTCGTTGGCTAAAACCACCTCGACACCGACACTACCCAAAAGCTTTGCCACGACCAGTTGGTTGATTTCATTGTCCTCCGCGACCAAGACCTTGATGCCTTGGTGCGTTCGAGCGGGTGCTGTGGGCGCTGTGGGCGCTGTGGGTTTCGCATCTTTGTCCGATTCGATGGCGACGATTGCGCCAAAATCACTGGAGTAGCCGCTCGGCCAGCCGCTGGTTGACGTGCCCGTTGCAGGTTTGAGTGGGATGTCAAACCAAATTTGTGTACCCACACCGACCGTGCTGGTGATTTGAATGGTGCCGCCCATCAGTTCAACCAGCTCACGGCAGATGGCCAACCCAAGACCGGTTCCGCCGTATTTGCGCGTGGTTGATGCATCGGCTTGTGTGAAGCGCTTGAACAGGCGGCTCAGGTGGTGCTCTGGAATGCCGATGCCAGTGTCAGAAACTGTGATTCGATACCAGTCATTGATCGGATCGATCTTGCAATCAAACGACTCAACGCGAAGTTTGACCTGACCGTGGTGCGTGAATTTGATTGCGTTGCCCAACAAGTTGCCCAGCACCTGGCGCAGCCGAGTTGGGTCGCCAGTCGAGCGGCCATGGACAGTGTCTTGGATTTCCTCGATCAGCAACAAACTCTTGGTTGAGGCCAGCTCGCGGTATATCGCAATCGTGTCAAGCGACAACTTGCGCAGGTCGAAATCGAGCAGTTCCAATTCAACTTGCCCTTGTTCGATTTTTGCGAGATCAAGTACATCTGTGAGCAAGCTATTCAGTGCGCGACCGGCAGACGAAATTGCCCCGACGAAACGCATTTGCTCGTTGTTGAGTTCTGTCGATCGCAGTAACTCCGTCATGCCCAGCACCCCGTTCAAGGGCGTGCGAATTTCGTGACTCATGGACGACAAAAACTGCGATTTGGATAGATTGGCGGCTTCAGCCGAAGTTTTGGCGAGTTCAAGCTCGCGGTTTCGCTCAACCAGGCGCTCAGTCATGGTGTCGAGCGCCCGAACAACCGATGCGACTTCGTCCCCGAGTGCGGTTTCGATGGGCCGCCCGGTTAGCTCCGACGTGGTTTTCTCGGCGCGCCGACGCAGCCGACGCAGAGGTGCGAGCATCACCCTCAAAGCGACAAATCCGATAGCCACGCTCACCAGCACAATAATGATGCCGTAGTTCAGAAAACGACGTTTGCCCTCGGTGATTAGGGTCCAAGCGTGGGTGCTGTCCAAATCGGCCAACACCACGTACCCTTCGTCGACGATTGAGACGGGTATGTAGACGCGTGTCCGCTGGGTTTGAGCGAGTTGCAAAAAGACCGGTATTTTGGATGCAAAAGCTTCTTCAATTGCCACTGGATCGGCGCTCGAGTTCGCGCCAGATTCTTGCGGAATGGCGAGACCACGTCGATCGAGAACCGTGAGGTTCGCACCAACTTCGGTACTTAACTCGCTCAAAAGGCGTTGATCTATCGCGACATCTACGGCGATGAGGCCCACGACTCGCTGCGCCAATCGGATGGGCTCAATGGCCCGGATCACCACGCCAAAGGGTTTGCGTGTGCTGACCAACATGCTGGAGCCGTCGAGCGCCTCGGCAATGCCCCATCCGACAGCTGGTTTGCCCGTGTTCACAATGTCGTTGGAGTTGAAAACAACCCGCTCGTTGACGTCAATGACGCTGACCGCTTTCCCGTTCAAGCGGCCAACCATAGACTCGACACGCTTGGCCAACTGAGTTTGCGCGGCGCCCATGGCGTTGTCGAACTGGCTGGTGATGAGCGGATCGGCGCTCAATACTTTGGCCAGCAAAACGGCACTTTCGGTTTCGCGGCTCAGATTGGACTTGACGATGCGACCAATCGCGGAGATTTTGTCAATCTCGCGCTCTCGAACGGTCTTCTCAAGGTAAGTCGAAGAAATGACCTGTGAAAACCATTGCCCCACCAGCGCCAAAACGCCAATCAAAATCACCAATGCCCAGGTAGCTGAAAATCGAAGGTGCATGATTAGCTGGTCAGGGTGTCGCTGCCGCGGCCAAGACCCCGCTGGCGCGAAGAACCCTCAAGCCCTCGGATGAGCGAATGAAGTCTATGAACGCAGTCGCCCCGGGGCTGAGTTTGCCGGAGCGATGAATGAGCCCGAGTTCGACCCACATGCCGTATTGGCCCGAGCCGACGTTGGCTTGGCTGGGTGCCACGCCGTCGATCGCGAGTAAATTGAGTTTGGTTTTCGCTGCCGACAAGGCAGATCGGTTTAGAAATCCAATGCTGCTCGGAAAACGGTCTAGCAAGTCCAGCATTTGAGGGTCAAGGTTCACAATTTTGGCTGACTCAGGGTAAACCATAGACTCGAACGGCTTAATGGCTCGGTTAATGGCTTGGCGGGACGCGTCGGCTTGCTCACGCCCGATGACTCGGATGGGCGCAGGCTTAGCGCCAAGCTCGCGCCAGTTGGTGACCCGACCCGCAAATGTGTCCAGTATTTGAGCCTGCGTCAGCCCACTGAGTTTGATGTCCGACCCAGCCGCAAACGCGACCGGGTCTCGACCCAATGGGATGTAAGTCAAGCCTTTGGCCAGTTCGTCTGGCCGCAACGCGCGCCCCATTCTGCTCAACACGGTGGTTCCGGCCAGAACATCTCGCAAAGCACCTGCCGACCCGACGCTGGGGGGCACGACGACCGAATGTTCGGTTTGGCGGCTTGAAAATGCCGCTGCCAGCGCTTTGAGTACCACTTCCGGGTTGCCGCTGCCGGTGATCGTCAAAACTTCGGCTTGAACCAACACGGGCGCAATCAGTGCGAAAGCAAAAAATACGGCCCCCGCGGTGCGTGCGATAACGCGATTGAAACAGACACGGGCTGGGTGGGGGTGCATTTTTTCTTTGATCGAGCGGGGTTAAGTGGAGCGTGTTGTTCGTTTGGTGTGGTGGCGGCGGATCGGGCGAATTTGCCGAGCGCAACAAGATGTTACCGCCAAACACCGGTCGGACCCATGCATAAAATTGGGCGATGAATGGTCATTTTTGTATTTGCGTGGCATTGATCTCGGTTGCATCTGGCGGTGCGGTCGCCCAATCCACCCCAATTGGATGTCGTGACCTTGCTGATCGCGATGCGCGATTGACTTGTTTCGACGCGTGGGTGCAGCAGCAGGGGCGGCCAGATGCGGCTGGCGCACCGCCAGCCTTGACGCCCACCTCGGCGCCCAAGTCGATTGCCGTCAGTCCCATGAGCAACTCGCAGCGACTTGCGGCGCAGCTGAGCGACGTGACGCGATTTTGGGACTTGGAGCAAGCCACAGCCCGCGACAACTTGGAAATTCGCGGCTACCGCCCCATCAGCTTGATGGTCGCTACTGCGGATAACGTGAACACGCGGCCCACGTCACCCACGAATGGGCCAGCTTCAAATGCAACGGCCTACAGCGCAACTGAGTTAAAAATCAGCTTGAGCGTGCGCACCAAAATTGCATCGGGACTGCTGCTTCAAGGGTCTTCACCCTTACGCGACTCAATTTGGTTTGGCTATTCGCAACAAAGCTATTGGCAGCTCTTCAACCCGGCGATTTCGCGTCCGTTTCGAGCAACTGATCACGAACCGGAGCTGGTTTATGTTTTACCGCATGGCTTGCCGTTGCCCGGTGCATGGACTTATCGAATGAGTGGCGTGGGTGTCGTGCACCAATCCAACGGGCAAAGTCAGCCACTGTCGCGCAGTTGGAATCGCGTGTATGTCATGGCTGCTGCAGACAAAATCATTGCCAATGGGCATCGATTCACGCTCCAAGCCCGCGCGTGGCAGCGCTTGGCAGAGCGCGCGGACGCGGACGATAACCCCGATATCAGCAACTTCATTGGTCGCGCGGAGGTGGCTGTGCGTTGGAGCTTTGACTCGCTAAGCGACCAAGATCAAGCATCGCACACGGTCGGAGTCAGCGTGCGCCATTCGCTCAAGAGTGCGGCGCGGGGATCGTTGAGGCTGGACTATTTTCGAAGTCTCGGCGTTGCGAACAGCGGCTTGCGCTTGCACATCCAGTTGTTCACTGGTTATGGCGACAGCTTGATTGACTACAACCGAAAACGAACGGTTTTGAATTTGGGTTTGAGCTTGGTGGACTGGTAACCCAAAAAAAAAGCCGCGAAATTCGCGGCTTTTTTGTTTTTTCGTTGGCAGCGCACCCGTTGAAGAGCGGCGCGGTAGCTGAGGTGGGGCTGTTAAGCAAGCCCACACACAGCTTGCGGGCGGGGGGGGTTGCTTTAAGCTTTGGCCAGAGCCAAGGCTTTGAGCTTGGCTGCAATGCGCGACTTGTCGCGAGCAGCTTTGTTTTTGTGGAAAATGCCTTTGTCGGCAACGCTGTCGACGACGGATTGCATTTTTGCAAATGCGACGGTTGCGTCGTCTTTTTTACCTGCGGCGACGGCTTTTTCGACGTCCTTCACAGCGGTGCGGTACATCGAGCGCATGGAGCGATTCGCTGCGTTGATTTTGACGTCTTGGCGGGCGCGTTTGCGGCCTGAAGCAAGGCGGGGGTTTTTCTTTTTGGGTTTGGCTGCTGCCATGATGAGATCCTAGTGTGTTGTCTTCGAATGATGCCAACGAAACCTAGCATTATAGCGTTTACTCGGGGGTTGTTCGGGATGTGGATCAACAAGCTCGATACACTCGTGCGCGAATCCAAATCACATGAGCCTGTTTAAGTCCGCTTCAACCGTATCGCTGTTCACGCTCGTGTCGCGCGTGACCGGGTTGTTGCGCGAGGTGCTGATGGCCAGCGCATTTGGGGCCAGCGCCATGACAGACGCGTTCAATGTCGCGTTTCGCATACCCAACATGCTGCGTCGCTTGTTTGCGGAAGGGGCGTTTTCGCAAGCCTTTGTTCCCATTCTGGCGCGGACACAGGCCTTGGGCGGTGATGACGCCGCAAAAGCGCTGGTTGACAAAATAGCGACGGCTTTGCTGGCGGTGCTTTTGTTGACGTGCGTGGTGGGTGTCGCGGGCGCACCCTTGCTGGTTTGGGCGATGGCGGGCGGATTGGCGGCGCGTCCCGAGGCGTTTGAGGCAGCGGTTTTCATGACTCGGTGGATGTTTCCCTACATTGCGTTCATGAGTTTGGTCGCCCTGGCAGGTGGCATTTTGAACACCTATCGACGCTTTGCTGTCCCGGCGGTTGTTCCGGCGCTTTTGAACGTGGCGATGATCTTGGGCGCTTGGCTGGGTGCGCCTTGGTTTTCGGGCATCGGCATTGAACCCATCTTCGCCATGGCGGCGGGCGTAATGATCGGCGGTGTGTTGCAACTTGGTGTGATTGTGTTGGCGCTAAAGAAACAGGCTTTTTTGCCCAGTTTTTCGTTAAAACCGGCCTTGGTCGCCGAATCTATTCGCTCCGATGCTACAAAAAGCGTAGTGACTCGCATGCTGCCTGCCTTGCTTGGCGTGTCGGTGGCGCAGATTTCGCTGCTCATCAACACCCAGTTAGCCACCCGAATCGGCGAGCGTGTGGTCAGTTGGTTGAGTTACGCCGATCGATTACTTGAGTTTCCGGTCGCCATGCTCGGTGTTGCGCTCGGGGTCGTCTTGGTGCCGCAGTTGACCGCTGCGCAGACCAAGGGGAATTCAGACGACTACAGCCGCATGCTCGATTGGGGTCTGCGCATCGTTGTGTTGTTGGGGCTACCCAGCTCGGTTGCGTTGCTGGTCTTTGCCCAGCCCTTGGTGGCGACTGTGTTTCAGCACGGTGCATTCACTGCGGCCGATGTGCATCAAACCTCGCTGTCTTTGATGGGATATGGGGTCGGCTTGCTCGGCATGGTCGCGATCAAGGTCTTGGCGCCCGGTTTTTTTGCAAAAGACGACACCAAAACGCCTGCTCTGATCGCTGTTGTCGTGTTGCTGACGACGCAGGCGCTTAATTTGGTGCTGGTTCCCCGTTTAGGGCATGCTGGATTGGCTTTGTCCATTGGCATTGGCGCATTGATCAATGCCACCTGGCTGTTGGTTGGCTTACTCAAACGCGGCATGTACGTGCCGCAGCCGGGGTGGGGCACTTACGTGCTGCAAGTCGTCGCCGCTACGGCTTTGTTGGCGGTTTTGTTGCTGGTTGCAGGTTTTCAAATCCCGTGGATTGACTTACAAACCACAGTTTTTAAGCGAATTGGTCTGATGGCTCTGGTCATCGGCGCATCAGTTGCTCTATATTTAGGAGCGTTGTGGGCCGGGGGCGTGAAATTGCGGCAATTGATGCGGCATTGATCGCGCCTTGGATCGTCCCAATCTAGCCTTTTCATTGGTGATTTGAGGTGTATTCATGCAGATTCGTCGCTTTTTGGTCAGTTTGATTTCGGCAGGTGTTTTCGCAGCCGCACTTTCAAGCGCATCTGCGCAACCCGCGCCAGACCTTGCCGTGCAACGCGCCGCTACCGCGCAACGCCAGCCGCTTCTTGATTCACTCAAGGCATTTGTTGACATTGAAACGGGTAGCCGCGACGTGGACGGCATTACCCAGGCAACCGAATTGCTCGGCCAGCGGCTCAAGGCATTGGGTGCGACAGTCAGTTTCATCGAGCCCACCGAGGCGACCACTTACCGAATGGCGGATTCGCCAGAGAAAATTGGGCGGATGGTCAAAGGGGTGTTTTCAGGCACGGGTACCAAACGGATCATGCTGATTGCCCACGTCGACACGGTGTACCCAAAAGGCATGGCTGCCAAGCAGCCGTTTCGAATCGAGGGTGACAAAGCCTATGGTTTGGGCATCTCAGACGACAAGCAAGGTGTCGCGATGGTCTTGCATGTCGCCGCGATGTTGCAAGCGCTCAAGTTCAACGAATACGGTCAGCTCACCATTTTTGTGAACGGCGACGAAGAAATCAGCTCGCCCGGCTCGCGCGAAATGCTGGTTAAGGAAGGCGCGGAGCACGACGTGGTGATGTCGTTTGAGGCATCCCGAGTAAACAATGACAAGTTGTCGCTGGCGACCAGCGGCATTGCGTCGGTTTATTTAAACGTCGAAGGCCGCGCCTCGCACGCGGGTGCCGCACCCGAGCGCGGCGTGAATGCGCTGTACGAGTTGTCGCACCAAATCATGCAAATGCGCGATCTGTCGAAGAACGACATCGGCTTGAAGCTCAACTGGACTGTCGCGCAAGCGGGGACCAACCGCAACGTCATCCCGGCTTACGCCACCGCACAAGCCGATGTCCGGGTGTTGCGGGTGTCTGACTACGAGGCAATTGAAGCGGCCGTCCGAGAGCGAGCCAAAAACCAGCTTTTGCCCGCTTCAAAAGTCACGATTAATTTTGAACGCCGCCGTCCACCGCTTGAAGCAACCCCTGCCAACCGCAAGCTCGCGGCCCATGCCCAAACGATCTATGCCGAGCTTGGTCGCAAACTCAATGTCGATGACCAGCCCGAAGGCGGTGGAACCGATGCCGCATTTGCCGCCTTGAAGTCCAAAGGTGCCGTCGTCGAGCGATTTGGACTCCAAGGTTTTGGTGGTCATACTGCTGACAACGAGTATGTGTTGCTCGACACCATCGAGGCACGTTTGTATTTGGCCGCAAGGGTTGTCATGGATGTGTCGCGAGGCAAGGGCCTGTGAGTGAGTTTGGCGGCCCTTTTAATCAGTCGCCGTCTCAACTGACGTATTTTTCGACTTTGGTCGAGAGCGATGATCAATTCCCGCTGCTTGAGGCCGCGGCCAGTCTGGCCCAAGACGATCACCCGGAGCTTGACCTCCAGCAGGTCTTAGACGACGTTGATGTGTTGCTTGCAAAACTCAAACGCCGCCTCGCTGCCGATTTGAGTGCCATTGAACGGCTTCGGTTGTTAAACCAAATGTTTTACCAAGAGCTGAGCTTTGGTGCCGCAGTCAACGACTACTACGCCGCGGCTAACAGCTACATTCATTCGGTGATCAAGTCCAGGCGTGGCATTCCGATCAGCTTGGCCGTGATTTGGTTGGAACTGGCGCAGGGCATCGGTCTCAACGCTCGCGGGGTCAGCTTTCCGGGCCACTTCATGCTCAAAATTAGCCTACCCAAGGGTCAGGTTGTGATGGATCCGTTGAACGGCCAAAGTTTGAGTCGCGAAGA
>JANOPN010000084.1:0-40993 GCA_031421855.1 Comamonadaceae bacterium | reverse complement strand
GATGATGTCGGCCAGCATGCAAGGGGCCATGGCTTTCCAAAAAGGCTTGGGCTGCGTGCACTCGCTGAGCCACAGCTTGGGTGGTGTCAACCCGCGCTTGCACCATGGCACGCTAAACGCCATGTTTTTGCCCGCCGTCATCGGCTTCAATGCGCAGGTGCCCAGCATGGTCAGCGAGCGGCGCTTGGCGCGCATGGCTCAGGCCATGGGCTTGGCTACTGCCGACGACGTGGCCCCAGCCATTGCCGAGATGAACCAGCGCCTGGGCCTGCCCACGGGTTTGCGCGCCATGGGCGTGAGCGAGGCCGTGTTTGAGCGAGTCATCAAAGGCGCACTGGCTGACCATTGCCACAAAACCAACCCCCGCCTAGCCAGCGGCGAAGACTACGCGGCCATGCTCGACCAATCCATGCACCACGCGGTTTGACCGTCCACAGCGGCCAAAAACCCGATTTGCCCCAAATTTGATGACTTTTTGGGCATTGGTCTCCGGATTCATTGGGTTTGTTGCTATCAAAAATGAATTTCCACTGCCTAGCCATTTGGGCGAGCTGGTCAAGTTTCGCGGCGCTGAGGTGCGCACTGCCACCGAACTTCAGCCCGCGTGTTCATCTTGAGCGCGTTTTTGCAAGCTCGGCCCTGATACGCAGGTGCGTCGTTGCGCCTAGCCCCAGCGCGCCATGACGGCACACTCGGACGGGTTGAACTGCGGGCTAGGCTGAAATCGCACGCCACTGGTCTATTTGTGCCATGGATTTGCGCCCTGGCGCGGCCTAGACTGCCCCATCAAGCAAAACACCAGACCAACATGTCCAAATCCATCGCCAATTTGTTCGCCTCCGCCGCTGTCGCACTATGTGCGATTGGCCTATCGCCGCAAGCCATTGCCAAGCAATGCATTTGGAACAAAGGCGGATACGTGATGGAGGTGAATTGGTACACACCTGACAGCCTGCGTTTGGATTCTGCCGGGCAGGATGCCGGTGTCATGCGGGTCTTGCATGGTCGACAGCCCACCAAAACCGACGTGGTTCCGGTGGCTCAAGGCAGCTGCACCCAGACCGACGAAGAGCGCACTGCGGTGGTCTTCATCTTGGGCTTGCCGTCGCAAGGGCACATGTGGCGCTACAGCCAAGTGCAGTTGTACGATGCCCGCGTTTGGGTCGACCAAGGCGTTTCGAGGCCGATCAATGCGGTGGTTCGCCGTGGGCCCAGCTTTCAATCGCATCTCTTTTTGGTGGCTACTCCGTCCAGCGCGCAGTATCTCGACTTTTGGGGCACGGTGTCAGATCCGCAATTTGGCCCCGGTGGATCGATCAATTGATGTTTTTAGCGTGGCGGCGCGTCCGATACAAAGCGGCGAGTGGATGGATCGGGTGAAATCGCGGTTTTTGTCGTTTGAGTTTGAACGCATCATCTTCACGAATGTGTCGATTGCGACACCACCTCTTGCGGAGTGACGTGTCGAGCCTGTCAAGATGGAATATTCCCGCCGCGCACAAAATGGATGCTCAACTCAACTCGGAATGACGCAAAAGCGCCCCAGCGGCGTTGCCGCGCCGAGCCTTGCTGGGACAATATTGCGCCAGCCCTATCGATATCTTGCACTCGCCAAAATGCCCAAATTCATCGCCTTGCTTCGTGGAGTCAATGTCGGCAAAAACAATCGGGTACCGATGGCTGAGTTCAAGGCGATTTTGGAGCGTCTGGGCTACACGGGGGTCAGCACATTCCTCAACAGTGGCAACGCGGTGTTCAACAGCTCTGGGCGATCGGCACCAAAGCATGCCACGGCTATTGCTTGCGCGCTGGAGCAAGCACTTGGCGTGTCCACGCCCGTCATCGTCAAGTCTGCGGCCGAGCTTTTCGCTGTCGTTTCGGCCAGCCCAATCAACCCACCCGACACAGACCACTCAAAGCTAATCGTCGCTTTTGCCGCCGAGGCAGATGCGCTAAGCGCACTCGAGCCCCTTGGCGATTTGGTGCGAGCACCCGAGCGATTTACCGTCACCGCAGTTGCGGCTTTCTTGTATTGTCCGGATGGAATTTTGCAAAGCAAGGTCGCTGAAGCACTGCTTGGCAGGGTCGGCAAGCGCGTCACCACGCGCAACTGGGCCACGGTCATGAAGCTCGCGACTCTCTCAGGCGCGGGTGTGGCCTGACACCAGGGCTAAAGTCGGGTTTCCGCATCTATCGAGTTCATTCATGTTTGATGTCGCTGAAAAAATACGCCGCAGGCGACTCGCGCACTTCTCATTCAGACCGAATTTGAGTTGTCGATAGTGAAATCTTTCACGGGGCCGGCCTACCGAGTCCCGTTTGCACGTTCGAGGTTTGGCCCCAAAAGTCAATGGAGTGGGTCGTTGTCGCTGCGCCTTGCCGGGACAATTTTGCGTAAGTCGTGTGGGAATTCGTTCATTTCAGCGGTCCGCCCGGCCCAAATGCAGGTTCAAACACAGTGCCCCAAAAATCCAAATATCGGCCGGTGGACGGTGTGGTCACCAAAAACGGCTTGGCGTTGAGGACGTCGATGTCAGCACCGTGGCGCGCGCGCACAGCCTGTGCAGTGCCGATTGCACCGTGAGCGCCTCGATTAGAGATCAGTACACTGGCGTCGATCACACGAATTTTGCCGAGTTCGTGTTTGCCGATGAGTGCGCTGTTCACCGACACCACCGCCGTCAGTAGCTCGTCTGTTTCGTTGCACAAGCCCGTGCCCAGCCAGAATGAGCCGCTTTGCGCGGGCGGGGTGAGCGCGCGGATGTTCGGTTCTGGCTCATCGGTGGTGAACAGCAGCGTGGCTGGTCGATACCAAGCGACGTGGAGCTCGAACCCGCCTTTGTTCCAGATGCACTGCTTGGCGCTAGCGGCGGATGAGAAGCTTAATGCGCAGGCCCCTAGCAGGCCTGCGTACAACGTCTTGGCGAAGCGGTTTGACATGATTTGCCTTTAAACGGGGGGGGTGATGCGGCGGCCAAGCCAGGCCGCATGGGCAGGTTGACGTGCTCGAATTTGGCTGGCAAAAGCGCTTGCCTGCACATCGCTTTTGAAAACGATGCTTTAGATCAATTGATCGGCCCACCGGGGGCCCAATGCACACTGGCAGTGGTTCCCCAAAAATCCAGGTATCGCGTGGTGGAAGGTATGGCCACCAAAACCGGCGTGTCGGGCAGCTTAGGTGTCATCAGCAGTTCGTCGACAAGACAAAAGCCGTTTAAGCTGGGTCTGCATCCAATAGGAACCACGCTACCCGCCGCTTGCCGGATGTTGGAGGTTCTGACGCCAGGGTCAACTGGGAAGAAACTCGGCGCAAGACAACCACCCACTCTCTGGCTCCCGTTGAACGTGTGCCCCCAGCAACCGATCACAGAAATAAACGCAACTAATTCTTCGTCGGTACTGGTGCAAATGCCCGCACCGGTTCCGACGGTCTGAACAAGCACGGGCGGCTTGATATTTCGAAGCGCTGAGTAACTCATACCCTCGGTCTCCAGCGCGCCAAGATCAATCGGCCGAAACCACGACACGCTCATCACGTAGCCGCCCTTGTTCCAGATGCATTGCTTGGCGGCAGCTGCGGGTGAGAAGCTCAATGCGCAGGCGGCGAGTAAGCCTGCGTACATGGTGTTGGCGAAGCGGTTTGACATGATGGGCTTTCAATTACTAAGGGTTAAGGGCTGTGTCGGCTGGGGTGGTTGATGTGTGACAGACTCAAATTGATGCTGTTTGGCAAAAATTAAGTTCGTGGCCGGTTACTCGTGTCACTGCTCGACCCACCAAAATTGGCGAAAGTGCCGCAGTTCCTGAAACTCGACCAAGCCGATGCACAGTTGAAGTTCAGTCACGCGGCCCTTTGGGTGTCTGGTCACGTCTCCAAGTTGAGGCACGACCAAGTGATCCATCACCAGGCATCTCTCTACGCCATGACCTTGGGAGAAACTCTTGATCATTCGCCGATGGCCGCCCACTGAGGGCGCGTTCCAAACGAATTGCAGGTCAGCTTCTGCGACTCGGTCAAAGTTTTTGTCGCACTTGGGTCCACTTGCCAAGTACAAACCTGCCATGCAATGACCTGAAGTGCCGATCCGCAAAATCGCTGCGTCGCTGGACTGTGGCACTTTCCACCTGGCTTTTTGCTCCGAATTCAACCAGTCAAGCCACATGCGCTGATTACCCTGGTTGTTGCAGGTCGTGGTGATCATGTGCGAACTTTGCGGTTCGATGTCAAGGCACATGTCGAGTAAATCGGCGCTTCGCACGAGCGCTACCGAGGTGCTGGGGCTGAGCAGCGCGACCGTTGTCAGAGTCGCCAAGACACCGAAAGACTTGATGAGCCGAGTTGCGAGGTCGGCAAATGTGTGGATGGGCATTTTGTTCAAGTCCTTGTGATGGGTTGACTGTCGGTTGGGTTGACTGATGTGTGACGGATTCAAATTTATGCGATGCGGCAAGAAAAAACCATGGTAGTTTTGGACCAGTGACGTGACATTTCTTCGATGGTTTAATGAATCCAATGCTTGACTTGCACCTGCTCTTGATCGACGACCACGCCATGTTTCGGGCGGGGCTGTCGCAGCTGATCCACATGTCGCTGCCGCACGCACGGGTGTCACAGGCCGCGTCAGTTGGGCAGGGCGTGGCGCTTGACGACGATCGCATTCAAGTGGTGCTGTTGGACGTCAAACTCAACGGTGCAAGCGGGTTGGAGGGCATCGCCTCAGTCAAGCGGCGGTGGCCAAAGGCCGTGGTCGTGATGTTGTCGTCGCAGGATGCGCCTGAGACGCGCAGGCTGGCTTTGGCTCGTGGTGCCGCAGCCTTTGTGTCCAAAGCGGAGACCGCCGAGGCGATCGTTTCCGTGTTGGAACAAGTTTGTGCAGGTGAGATTTCGACTTCAGACCAAGCTCGAACAGGCGGCGGCGCGAAATCGGCGATGTCAAAGAAGCCGGCAAAGGAGCGTTTGTTGACGCCCAGGCAGCGCGAAGTGTTGACTTTGCTTCACGAAGGCTTACCCAACAAACTCATCGCACGTCGATTGGATTTGTCTGACAACACGGTGAGGCGACACCTGCAAGATATTTTTGAGTACTTCGGCGTTGACAGTCGCGCAGAGGCTTTGATTGCTGCGCGTCATCACGCGTTGGTTGACTGAGGTGCTCAGCGATTGGGTGGGTCGCATGGGTCGCAGCTTGAGCAAGTGGCGGGCGAACCCTTTGGGCTTGGGGCGCGATGACTTGTTGGTTGAGCAGCTTAAACTGATTTACGCCAGCATGAGCCTGTCGCTGGGGCCGATGTTTCCGGGGATGGTGTTGTTGGTCATCGTGCTAAACGACGGCAGCAACCTCAGCGCCTTGCTGCTGTGGTTTTTGGGCCTCGGGGCGAACAATGTGCAGTTGATGGTTGATTCGCGGCGCCGTTTGCGAGTCGGTATTGCCCCCGGCCAAGCCCGTGCCCTGGTTTGGCGGCTGTTGCTGAGCATTGGCATTGGCGGCTTTGCTTGGGGCGCGCTGGCTTTTGGTGCCTTGGGCCACGCGTCGCTGGGGGGAAACGTGCTAGTGGTTGGCGTGTTGGCGGGTATTTTGGGTGGCGCGGTCAGCTTGTTGTCGCCCGTTCCTGTGGTGTTTGCAGCCCTGGCTTTGAGTTTGGTCGGAACGACGGTTGCGAGGCTTTGGCAGATCAATGACCCCGCATTTAACGCCTTTGGCATCATCTCCTTGATGTACATGGCTGTGCTGATCGTGCAATGCCGCAACGCCTCAAAAACCGTCAACGCGGCCATTGGCTTGCGATTCGAAAATCTTGATTTGGCTCAACGCGCAGAGACTGCCAGGCTGGATGCCGTACAGGCCAATGTCGCCAAATCACGATTCTTGGCCGCTGCCAGCCATGACTTGCGCCAGCCAATCCATGCGCAGGGCTTGTTTTTGGAGGTTTTGGCCAACACAGCCCTGACGCGGCAACAAAAGGACTTGTTGGACAGCGTGCGACTGAGCCGAGACAGCGCGGCTGAGATGCTCGACGTGTTGTTGGACTTTTCGCGCATCGAGGCTGGCGTCATCGAGCCTCAGATCGAAGCGTTTCGCATGCAACCGTTGCTCAATCGACTTGAGCGCGAATTTGGCCCCCAGGCCGATAGCAAGCACTTGGTGTACCGATGTCGTGAAAGTACTTTGCTGGTGGAGTCAGATGCGGCGCTGCTTGAGCTGATTTTGCGAAACCTGATCTCCAACGCGATTCGCTACACCGAGACCGGTGGCATCTTGGTGACTTGTCGTCGCCGCGGTGCGTCCGCACTGATTGAGGTGCGTGACACCGGCATCGGCATCGCGCCCGACCAGCATGCCGAGGTGTTTCGTGAGTTTCGACAGCTTGCAAACCCGGAGCGAGACAGCCGCAAGGGTTTGGGATTGGGGCTTGCCATTGCTCAGGGCATGGCGCGCACACTGGGCGCGTCGCTGGCTCTGTGCTCCAAGCCGGGGCGAGGCAGCGTGTTTGGTTTGGTGTTGCCACTAACCACACACTTGTCCGTGACCACACACCTCCCGGTGAAGGCCACTTTGACTGCCCGCAATCAGGTGCATGGCTGGGAATTGAGCGGTTTGCGGGTGCTTTTGATCGACGACGACCCGTCGGTGCGCCTTGGCATGAGTCATTTGCTGGGCAGCTGGGGATGTGAGTGCGTGGCTGCAGAGTCCATTGAGCAGGCGTTGGAGTCGTTGAGCGGTTTCGGTGCGCAAGTGGCCATTTGTGACTACCGCCTTCGTGAACAGCGAACCGGTGCCGAGGCTGTCGTGGCGCTTCGCGCGCGGTTGGGGCAGGCGTTCGCGTGCATCATCATCACGGGCGACACTGCGCCAGAGCGGCTGCGCGAGGCAAAGGCAACGGGCGTGCCGTTGCTGCACAAACCAGTCAACCCCCAGCGCCTGCTTGAGGCTTTGTTGTCGGCAACTGCGGGTCAGGCTGCTGTGGTGCGACAACCTCGCTGAACCCTAGGAAAGCGGTTGACAACAGAGTGCATTCAAAACCCGTTTTTGGACCCCTCCATAAAATCGGGCCAATCCTCTGTCAACACCCGCAATCCATGACGACTCGCAACTCAAACTCACCGATGGTCGCGCTCAACGTGCTGGGCACGCCCTTGCAGGCTTGCTCGTTTGACCCGCTTACAGGCTACTTCAGGGACGGTTGCTGCAACACCGATGCCAACGACCATGGCACGCATGTGGTTTGCGCACGGGTGACGCAGGCGTTTTTGGATTTCTCGTTGGCACGCGGCAACGACTTGATCACGCCGCGCCCATCCTTGCGATTTGCCGGACTGAAAGCGGGCGACCGGTGGTGTTTGTGCGCCATGCGCTGGCAAGAAGCCCACGATGCAGGCGTCGCACCCGAGGTGGTGCTGGCAAGCACCCACGAGGCAGCGTTGGCGCACGTCAAGTTGACCGACTTGCACGCTCGTGCGGTAAGCAGTTGATCCGCATGACCGAGGCTTGGAGCGACGGTGACTTGTCGCGCATCATCGAAATGGCTTGGGAAGACCGAACGCCGTTTGAGTCGATTCATGTGCAGTTTTCGTTGACCGAAGCGCAGGTGATTGCGCTCATGCGACGCGAACTCAAACCCCGCTCGTTTGCCTTGTGGCGCAAACGTGTGACCGCGCGCACCACCAAACACTTGGCGCTGCGCCCTGAGGGCTACAACCGCGCTTATTGTCCGACTCAGTACAAACCGTAGCCCGGTCAAACCGACCAAATCCGAGGTGCGGCGTTGGCAATGCCCCACGCTTGCCTGCGCAGCAAGGCCCAGCATGTTTTCAGTCGATTCATGACAGGCTCGGCCACACTGCCCAAAACGCGAACGACCAGCAGGCCGTCTGCGCTTTGGGTGACGCCACACAGGTGCGCGTCTGGCTCTGAGACCCAGCTGGCACGAAGGCTGTCTTGCAAGTGTTCGCGAAGTTCGCGGCCAAACGACTGGCCGTGTACCAAAACAAGGGTGCCCATGCACCGATGGCCGTTGAAGCCGACGTTTGAGTTCAGCAAGCGGTCGTCACTGCCGGATATTTTGGCTCGCTCGTGCCAATGGTTTGGCCAGCTCAATTGCTGCTCAAACACGGATTCGCGAGGCAAATTGGGGTTATCAAAGGCCTCGTTTGCCAAGGGCAGTCCCAATGCCACAACGTCCCATGCCATGAGTTGCGCCGTCGGTGCGAGCTCAAAACTGAGTGAATTGAGTGCCCAGCAGCCGGGGTAGGCGATGGTCTCCAGCGGCAACCACTCAAGGCGAGAGCGGTCATGCAGCCTGAGTTTGACGCGTTGCTCGGCTTTATCGGTGGTGGTTTTATAAAAACGGGTCGCACCCGGAGTGCTCACCAAGCCGTGTGCACCGGCTTCGACTTCGACATGAATGTCGATCGTGTCACCACCGACCAGACCGCCGGGCGGGTGGACCAATACGTTGTGGCATATGCCTGGGCCCTCAGGGTAGAGGCTTTTGAGGATGCGAAGTGGCCCGTCGTGACCAAAGTGCAACTGGGTGTGGGTGTCGCCGCTGAGGTTTGCACTTGAATACCGCATGTCCAACCGAGCGTGCCAAGCCATGGTTTAGGCAGAAAAATGCACTGATTTTGAGGAAAATGTTCGGTTGGTCGCCGTATTCATTGGGCTCGATGCTATGAAATCAGTAGTGATTTTCGGCCCCCGCAATTGCGCGAACTGCCGCCGGTGCGGCGCCTGCCACGCGCGCAGTTAATGCAAACATGCGATATTGGGCTTCGATCACATCGGCAATCGCCTTGGGCGACGCGCCGGAGGTGTCGACGACCAAGTCAAAGTTGGCATGATCGGCGATATTGACCCTGTAACGCGACAAAAAGCGCGCGACTTCGCTGGCTCGGCGAGCGGTGTTCGCGGCAAGCACATCGGCGACGGTGGCGTAGCCGCTTTCCCCCACGCGTGAACTGTGAAAAATTCGATCAGCCGCCAACATCGGATCAACACTCAAAAATACCTTGAATGCGCTCGGAATGAAATGCCAAGCCATGCGTGAGTCAACAATTGTGCTGATGCCTTGGCGCTCAACTTCTGATGAAATGGCGTCGAT
Source organism: Comamonadaceae bacterium (assembly GCA_031421855.1). Lineage (GTDB taxonomy): Bacteria > Pseudomonadota > Gammaproteobacteria > Burkholderiales > Burkholderiaceae_C > JAAFHN01. Next base: position 31,894 of record JANOPN010000084.1, on the reverse strand, counting down.
TTGGGTGTCAATCGACGGATCAGACTCCGCCAGTTTGTTCAACTCCAAGGTGCTGATGCCGCGCCGCGAAGCCAATTCGCGCTGGAATGCGCCGGTTGACTTGATGGTCACGCCCATGCGCTCGCTTAACAGCTTGCCCACTGTGCTTTTGCCACTGCCGAGATCGCCCGAAATGGTGATGAGAATTGGGGCGACGGCTTTGGGTATGGGGTGGTTCATGGCAACTATCAAGTTGCGCCTGATTATCGCTGGTGCGCCGAGTCGTTTGCGGCGCGCCCACAGCTGGTCAATGGTTCTCTTGCCCGCGATGCGCCCAAGCGGTGGTGCGTTTCTCAACCACGCTGAAGAGCTCGTACATGATCATGGCCATTGCACCCACCACCACCAAGCCACCAAAAGCCAAACCCATTTGCATGGAGCTGCCAGCAGACATGAGCAAGTAGCCGATGCCTTCGTTGGCAGCAGTCATTTCAGATACGGTCGTGCCCACAAACGCCAAGGTGATGGCGACTTTGAGTGATGCAAAGAAATACGGCATCGAGCGTGGCAGGCCGACCTTGGTGAGCACGTCCCAGCGCTTGGCTCCCAACACCCGAAGCACGTCTTCAAGCTCGGGCTCCAAGGTTGCCAAGCCGGTTGCGATGTTGACCATGATCGGGAAAAACGAGATCAAAAACGCGGTCAGAATGGCTGGGCCGACCCCGATACCGAACCAAACCACCAAAATTGGCACGAATGCCGCTTTGGGCAGGGCGTTAAAACCGGTCATCAGCGGGTACATCGCGTTGTACGCAAAGCGCGACGAACCCATCAAAAACCCAAGTAAAACACCCACGACGATCGCAATCGCAAAACCGACCATCGTCACCCAAAACGTGCGCCAAGCGTGACCCAAAATCGTCAGGCGGTGCTCCCAAACCTGTTCAATGATGCGCGATGGGCTTGGAAAAATGAACTCGGACACGTTGAACGCCACGCATATCGCTTGCCAAACGATCAGGATCGCCGCCAGCAGCATGAGCGGGGCGAACCGCTCGGTTTTTGATATTTTCATGTGGTTGTCTCGATGGCAGGGTTCAAACGGTTGCGGCGACGGGTTTGCCGGACTTTCGCATCGCGCCGATGTGCCCGCGAAGTTCGTGAACGATGTCGGTGAATGCTGGCGTGTACGTCAACTCCAGGTCGCGTGGGCGGGGCAGCTCAATGTCACGTTTGGCGACAAACCGGCCCGGGCTTTTGCTCATCACATAGACGGTATCGGCCAGAAACACGCTCTCGCGCAAGTCGTGCGTCACCAAGATCACGTTGAAGCCTTGAGTGGCGTGCAGGTCACGCAAAATGCACCACAACTCCTCGCGCGTGAAGGCATCAAGCGCGCCAAATGGCTCGTCAAGCAGCAGCAGCTGCGGCTCGTGAATCAACGCGCGGCAAATGCTCGCACGCTGCTGCATGCCGCCCGACAACTGCCAAGGAAATTTGTCTTCGTACCCGCCCAGACCAACCGACTGCAACAGTTTTCGTGCGCGCTCAACATACTCGGCCCGCTTGGCTTTGAAGTTGCTGCGGTAGGGTTCAACGATTTCAAGTGGCAGCAACACGTTGTCAACCGTCGTGCGCCAAGGCAGCAGGGACGGCGCTTGAAACGCCATGCCGCTGATTTTGAGCGGCCCGGTGACTGCCTGACCGCCAATGTGGATGCTGCCCTTGCTGGGCATGCGCAAACCCGTCGCCAGCTTCATGAAAGTCGATTTGCCGCATCCCGATGGGCCAACGATCGCGATGAACTCACCCTTTTTGACATCTAGCGTGATGTCTTCAACCGCGTATTGGCCTGCAGCTTGTAGCTCGTCGTTGTAAGCGAGCCAAACTTTGTCAAACGACACGAATGAGCTGGATTTGGGTTGTGTTGACATGGTTTTTTTGTTTTTAAGGCGACCGCGATCCGTAAAAAAGCACCCGAAGGTGCTTGATTGTTGTGCTTACTTTTTCGGCAATACGTCTAGTTCTTTCGCTGTGGGCAAAAAGCTGCCATTCCATACCGCATCGGGGTTCACGCGGCCTTTGGTGTTGAATGCGTCAGACACTTGGCTGGCCATCAGCGACAGGCGTGGGCCTTTCAGTTGACCAAAGCCTTCTGCCCGAGCGTCTGGGCTGTTGACGACGGAGTTGATGGCCAGCTTCAAGCGGCGGGTCTCCAGCTCAACATTGATGATGCCGTCGCGCGCCTTGACGTATTGAATCGCATCGTCTGGCTTAGCCATGACTTCTTTTGCACCCTTGGTGAAGGCTTTGAGGAAGGCTTTGACGGCTTCGGGGTTGTCTTTGAGGATCTTCGGCGTGGCAATGATCACGTTGCCGTAGAGCTTGACGCCGTTTTCAGCGTAAGGGAGCACGTTGATGTCCTCGATTTTGACGCCGCGGGCTTCCAAATTGAGCAATGACGTGAATGAAAAACCAGTGATGGCATCGACATCGCCACGCACCAACATCGTCTCGCGCAGTGGGGGGTCCATGCTGGTCCAAGCGACACTGCTCACGCCATTGGCCTTGGCAAAAATCGGAAAAGCGCGGCGACCCGCGTCAAAACCGGGTGCGCCGAGCTTCTTTCCGCTCAAATCGCTGGCCTTGTTGATGCCGCTTTTCTTCAAGCTCAACACGGCCGCTGGGGTGTTGTTGTAGACGACCATGATGGCCACGGGCTTGTTGGGCGCATCAGGGTTGTTGGCGTGGAACTCCATCAACGCGGCCAAATCGGCAAAACCCATGTCGTAGGTGCCAGAGGCCACTCGCGTCACGGCTGCACCCGAGCCATTGCCCGAGTCAATCGTTACGTCAAGTTTGGCTTCTTTGAAATAGCCCTTGGCAGCGGGTTGCAAAAACAGGGCAGCTGGGCCTTCAAAGCGCCAGTCGAGTTGAAACTTGATCGGCGTTTGCGCGGCGGCGATGCCACCGATCAACGTCATGGCCAGGGCGGCGGCGGTTTGGGTAAATTGGCGTTTATTCATGGGTTGCTTTCGATAAATTTGCAAAGTTGAAAAAATTGTATACAACTTTTCGGATTGAAGAAACTGGGCATTCCCCGAGGTTGCGGGGTTCAAAGTCGGGTGAGGTCAAGCAAACTTCGGGCCAGAACCTTTGTCGATTTGCGCAAATCGTCGAGTTTGAGTCGTTCATCGGCCCTTTTGGCATGGCTTTCTAGCACCGAGCGCGGCCCAGCGCCGTAAATCACGCCGGGCACGCCCGCCGCTGCAAACAAACGAACGTCGGTGTACAGCGGCGTGCCCTTGGCCGGTATGGGCTCACCGAATATGACTTCGCCATGGCGTTGAATGGCTTCGACCAAGGGCGCGTTACCCGGTAGGGGGGTCATTGACTTCGCGAGCAACAAGCGTTTGATCTCGAGCCGAATGCCCTTGCTTTGCGCCACTGTTTCTTCAATCAAGGCTCGCAAGTCAGCTTCAACTTGCTCGGGGTTTTCTTCGGGGATCATGCGCCGGTCAAGTTTGATGCTGACTTTACCCGGCACCACATTGGTGTTGGTGCCGCCTTCGATGCGACCGACGTTCAAATACGGGTGGGTAATGCCCTCGACCTTGGACGTGATGCCCAAAAAACGTGCATTTTCTGCATAGAGTGCGGTCAACAGGCGGTTCGCCGCCTGCAGCGCGTCGACACCTGATGCCGGAATCGCCGCGTGCGCCATCGTGCCGTGCAGCGTGACTTCAAGTTGCAAACAACCGTTGTGCGCCACGATCACCTCGTAGCTGAAGCCTGCCGCAATCATCAAGTCTGGCTTGGTCAGGCCATGGTCGAGCAAGCGACCTGCACCGAGCTCGCCGCCAAATTCTTCGTCGTAAGTAAACAAAAGCTCAATTGCGCCTCGTTGCGGTTTGGCGACCGCTTCGAGCGCGCGCACGGCAAACGTAAAGCTAGCAAAATCGCACTTGCTCACCGCAGTTGCGCGGCCATACATGCAGCCGTCTTTGATTTCCGCACCATAGGGATCGAACGTCCAACCCTCGCCGGGCGGCACGACATCGCCGTGCGCGTTGAGTGCGATGGTTTTGCCACCTGCCCCATAGTCACGCCGAACAACGACATTGGTCAGGCTTTGCAGCCCAGCGGCGTGTACTTCAGCCTGCGGGACGGGGTACAGAGCCGAGTCGATGCCCATGTCGGCCAAGAGTTTGGCGGTCAGTTCAGCATGTGGTGCGTTGTTGCCGGGCGGCGTGTCGGTTGGGCAGCGCACCAAGGCTTGTAAAAAAAGCACTTGTTCATCAAAGTGCGCATCAACCCATGCGTCAAGGTGTTCAAAGTCGTTCATATCAAAAGTGTTCGACGACATGCTTGAACGCGTCAAGCGCGAGCTGCATGTCGTTGTGGGTGGTTGATTCCAGCGGGTTGTGGCTGATGCCGAAGTTTTCACCCCGAACGAACAGCATTGCCTGAGGCATGATGGTGTGGAGCTTCATTGCGTCGTGCCCGGCGCCCGACGGCAGGCAGTGCACTGGCAAGCCCAAGGCTTCGACGGCGTTTGCCCATTTGGCTTGGATGGTTGGGTCGCTTGGGGCCGCGGCCGCACGTTCGGTGACTTCGGCTATGTGTGAAAGACCGCGCCGCGCGCAGATCGCAGCCAGTTCAGCCAGGGTGTCATCAACCAACGCATCTCGCTGTTTATCGTTTGGCGCGCGCATGTCGAGCGAAAAATTCACCCGACCTGGCACCACATTGATTGAACCTGATGGGATGTTCATGATGCCCACCGTGCCGACTGAGTCGCCGTCCGTCGTTGCCCGTCGCTCCAGAAACAAAATCAGCTCTGCAACCGCGCAAGACGCGTCTTTGCGCTGCCCCATTGGGGTCGTGCCCGCGTGGCTGGCTTGGCCCGTGATGGCGCACAGCATGCGCACGCTGCCGTTGATTGAGGTCACGACACCCAATGGCAGGTTGAGCGAATTCAGCACCGGGCCTTGTTCGATGTGGACTTCAATGAACCCGGCGTAGTCGGCTGGGTTGCGCTTAAGTGCCATGATGGCGTCCATGGTCGCTGGGTGCCCGGCATGAAGCATGGCCTGCGCCAGCGTCGTTTTGTCGGCATCTGTCGCGTTGAGCCAAGCTGGGTTGAAGTGCCCGGTCAACGCGCCCGAACCTAAAAAGGTAGCTTTGAACCGTTGTCCTTCTTCCTCGCTGAATGCGACAACTTCTAGCGCGCGGCTGAGTCGCGTGCCTGAGCGATTCCACTCGCGAACGGCCATGATGGGCAGCAAGATGCCCAGGCGGCCGTCGTACTTGCCGCCGTTTCGCACCGTGTCGTAGTGCGAACCAGTCAAAACGGCGGTTTTTGTCGTATTTTTAAGGTTTTTAGCCTCTTGGTCTCCGAATTCATTGGGTTTATTGCTATCAATATAATAGTATTTTGATTCGTAGCGACCCACCACATTGCCGACGGCGTCGATGTGAACCGAGTCAAAACCAGCGTCCTTCATGAACTGAGCGATGGCGGCGGCGCAGGCTCGATGTGCGTCAGTGAGGTATGTCACAGTCAGCTCGCCGCGCTCTTTGAATACCGGATCTGAATGCACCGCCAAAGCTTCGTGCCAGTCCCACAGCTCAGCTCCAAGCGTCGGTTCGCTGTCGAATCGATCATTTAAGCGAATCTCAGCAATGCGGTGGATGTTGCGCAAACACTCGGCCAGCTCGGTATCCGCCGCGTGGCCAAGTCGCCGATTGAGCGTGTCGATGATTTGCTGGCGAGTCAAACCCGAGCCCCTGGCACCCCGTACCGCCAAAACGAATGGCCAGCCAAACTTGGCGTTGTACTGAGCGTTCAGTGCGTGCAACTGATCAAACTCGACCTGGCTGCACTGGGTTAGCCCGGCGCGTGACTGCTCATCGGTTGACTCCACCGTGAGCGAGTTGGACACCATCGCTTTGCCTGCTAACTCAGGGTGGGCGATGATGAGTTCTTTTTGGCGAAGTTCAGTGGCGCCGGAGACCGCCAGTTGGAGCTGATGCTTCAAATCCGGCAATGATTTGAATGGGCGTTGCTGCAGAGCAGTTTGTGCAATCCACGGCGAATGCTCGTAAATACCATCAAGCATGGCGAGTGCCTGAGCAGCGCCTGCGGTGTTCAAGTCGGTCAGGGTGTGCACATCATTCCCACAAAAAGGCGGTGTTGGCATCAAATGGATGCTGTGATTGCCAGTGCTTGGCAATGTCAATTCGACGCGCGACCCAAACCTGCTCGTGAGCGGCCACATGGTCTAAAAAGCGTTGAAAAGCCCGCCAGCGGCCAGGGCGACCCAAAATTCGACAATGCATGCCGATGCTCATCATCTTGGGTGAGTTGTCGCCGTTAGGGTCACCCTCGGCGTAGAGGCAATCAAAACTGTCGCGCAGGTACTCAAAAAACTCATCGCCATGGCTGAAGCCCTGCGGCAGCGCAAAGCGCATGTCGTTGGCATCTAGTGTGTAAGGCACCACCAAATGCGGCGCGAGCTCGCCGCATGTCTTTCGAACCTGCAGCCAAAACGGCAGGTCGTCGCCGTAGTGGTCGCTGTCGTACGCAAAGCCGCCAAAATCGGCAGCCAGTCGACGTGTGTTGGGGCTATCGCGACCGGTGTACCAACCGGCACCGTGCACACCTCGATCATGGTCACCGGTGAGTTTGGCAATTGCTGCCATGCCCAGCGCCATGTGCTCGCGCTCAACCACCTCAGGCGTGTTTTGGTAATGAATCCACCGCCACCCATGGCAAGCAATCTCGTGGCCAAGCCGCACAAATTCGGCCGTTAGTGCCGGGTGGCGCTCGAGTGCCATGCCCACCCCAAACACGGTGAGTGGCCAGCCGCGACGCTCAAAATCGCGCAAGATGCGCCAAACCCCAGCGCGCGAGCCGTACTCGTAAATGCTCTCCATGCTCAAATGGCGGTCTGCAAAAGACGGTGGGTTGAAGAGCTCGCTCAGAAACTGTTCGCTGCCCACATCACCGTGAACGGTTGCGTTTTCGCCGCCTTCTTCGTAGTTCAGAACAAACTGCACGGCGATGCGTGCGCTTGCGGGCCAGCCAGCGTGGGGTGGCGTGGCCCCGTAGCCGATCAAATCTCTGGGGTAGCGCTTAGGCATTGTCGCGTTCATGACGCACCAGAATTCGGTGCGCTTCGGGTTAGTTCCAGACCGTTTTCGACGTTGTGCAGGTGCAAATCCATGAGAGCCACTGCCTTGTCTGCGTTACCTTCAGAAATGGCTTGCACGATGTCTTCGTGTTCACGGGCAGAGTCTCGGGCGGCGTGGCTCGACTGATACATCAACGTGATCAGGGCGCAACGCGCGATCAAGTCCCGCAAAATATCTGCCAAGACTTCGTTGCCCATCAATTGCGCCATCACGACATGAAAATCACCCAAAAGCTCAACTCGCACACTGGCGCGGCTTTGCTTGACTGCAATTTGCTCGGCTTTGATGTGCTCGCGCAGGCCCGATAACATCTCAGGCGTCAGTTTGGCGACGAATTCGCGCGTCACGCCAGACTCGATCATGCGCCGCACCGCGAACACTTGGCGAGCCTCGTCAGTGGTCGGTGACGCCACAAACGCACCACGCCCCGGCTCCATGAAAATGAGGCCCGCTTGCATCATTTGATACAGCGCCTGACGGATCAGTGTGCGCGACACGCCGAAGTGCTCGGCCAGTTTTTGCTCACCCAAGCGCGAGCCAGGCAAAACCCGATGCTCAGTGATGGAGCGGGTGATCGCGTCAACAATCAACGATGTCGGGCTTGTGGACGCGGTGTCGGCTTCCACCAGTCCCTCGGCGACGCTGGTTTGTGGATCGGTGGTGATGTTAGTCATGTTGGATAGGACTTACGCAAAATCGCCCCAGCGGCGTTGCAGCTCCTAGCCGTGCTTTTCGCACTGTCTTCGTCGCTGCGCCTTGTTGGGACAATTTTGCGTAAGTCCTACTTAAATTGCGTGCAAGGCAAAATTGTATACAGTCTCGACTTGAGCCTCAAATCGCTGAGGCAATTTTTGAGGTTTTCGTATGGGACTTTCGACCCACGTGCTCGACACGATGCACGGTTGCCCTGCCGCTGGCATGCGTGTACAGCTCTACCGAACGGGGCCCGGCGGCGCAGAACTGATGCAATCGCTGGCGCTCAACTCCGACGGCCGCAACCCAAACGGGCCGCTGATTGAAACGGCTGCATTGCAGGCGGGGACCTATCGGCTGACGTTTGCGGTGGGTTCGTACTTCGCATCAAAAGGCTGCGTGATGCCCGAGCCGCCGTTTTTGTCTGACGTGAGTCTAGACTTTGGCATTGCCAACACGCAGCAGCACTACCACGTGCCATTGTTGTGCTCGCCATGGAGCTACAGCACGTACCGTGGGTCGTGAATTTCTTAGAATGACTGGACTTACCCAAAACCGCCCCAGCGGCATTGCAGCTCCTGGCCGTGCTATTTGCACGGTCGCAGTCGCTGCGCCTTGCTGTGACAGTTTTGCCTAAGGCCCAAATGGCATACACCCGCACATTTTTGCGTCGCCACGTCAATTCAGCAGCATCAGGAGCACCCACTTGAGCCAAGCCACCAACACCGTCCGATTTGTCCTTGACGGTCAAATCATCGAAGCCCGGGGTAAGCGCCGCACGACAACCTTGCTCGACCACCTGCGAGAAGACATGGGTCGCACAGGCACCAAAGAAGGCTGCGCCGAGGGCGACTGTGGCGCCTGCGTCGTGCTGATCGGTGACCTCAATGCACAAGGCAGCGGCGTCAATTACGTGCCGAGCAACAGCTGCATGCAACTGCTTCCCTCGATTGACGGCAAATCAATCAAGACCGTCGAGAGCCTCAAGCGTGCCGACGGCAGCCTGCACCCGGTACAAGAAGCCATGGTTGCGTGCCACGGCTCGCAGTGCGGGTTTTGCACGCCGGGCATCGTCATGGCGTTGACCGGCTTGGTTCAAACTAACCCTTGTCCCAATCGCGCACAAGTCAACGATGCGTTGTCGGGCAATTTGTGCCGCTGTACCGGCTACAAGCCAATCGTTGATGCAACCCTGCAGGCGTGCAAAGCACCCGCGGCGCAGCTCAAAATCGATGACAGCGCGGATATCGCTTTACTCAAGCAAATCGCGCGACCGAAACAACCGGTGGTGGGGCTTGACGGTCAAATCATCGTGCAGCCAGTCGTGAGAACCAAAAAAGGCAGCGAGTTCGTGTCGCCCTCAACCACGGCTGAGGTGGCTGAGTATTTGCTCAAAACCCCCACGGCGACCTTGTTGGCAGGCTCGACCGAGATCGGTTTGCAGGTCAACAAGCAGTTTGCTCGGCCCCAGCACATCGTCTACCTCGGAAACGTCACCCAACTCAAAGCAACCACCACCACCGCGCAGGCTTGGGTCTTTGGTGCGGCGACGCCACTGGCCGTTGTTGAGCAGATGGTTGCCGACGAATTGCCTGACTTTGCAGAGGTGCTTCGTCGTTTCGGCTCGCCGCCCATTCGCTCCACCGCCACGCTTGCCGGCAACATTGCAAACGGCTCGCCCATTGGCGACACCATGCCCTGCCTGATGGCCTTGGGCGCGGTGCTCAATTTGCGCAAGGGCGATGTTACCCGCAAGGTCGCTCTTGATGATTTCTACACCGGTATGAAGCAAAACGTGCTCGTGCCCAGTGAATTCATCGAGTCAATTTCGGTGCCGCGTCTCAAACCGGGCCAAAGTTTTAGCGCCCACAAAATCTCCAAGCGATTTGACCAAGACATCTCTGCGACGTGCTGCGCTGCTTTGTTTGACGCGAGCTCTGGCAAGCTCAAAGGCTTGCGGGTTGCCTATAATGGCATGGCACCCAGCCCGTGCCGCGCGCCCAAGCTTGAGGCTGTTCTGGAGGGTTTGTCGCTGGCAGCTTTTGATGCGGACGACTTGGCTGAGCGGCTCGATACCGCCATCACCGCCAGTTTTCCGGCTCGTGACGGGCTGCGTGCCACTTGGGCGTATCGCTCATTGGTTGCGCGCAATCTGCTTGCACAATTTGTTGAAGATGCCGCGCAAGCCTTTGTTCAAGGAGAAACCGCATGAACGCACCAACCACCCTCAAAGAGCTCATGCCCGAATCGGCCGCTGCGCTGGGCAAAGAGTTGCCGCACGAGAGTGCGCGCTTGCACGTGACCGGCGAGGCTGTCTACACCGACGACATCCCTGAATTGCGTGGCACTTTGTACGCAGCGTTGATCACAAGCCCGGTTGCCCACGGCGAATTGATTGGTGACGGCATTGATCGCGAGTCCATTTTGGCTGAGCACGGTGTCGTCGCGGTTTTTACCGCGCGCGACATTCCTGGTGAAAACAACCGTGGCCCGATCGTCCACGATGACCCGTTTTTAGCCGCTGGCAAGGTCGAGTTTTTGGGCCAAGCGGTCGCCGTGGTCGTAGCCCGCGACATGCTGTATGCCCGCGAGGTCGCCAAAAACGCCAAAGTGTTGGTGCGCGAGCTGCCTGCACTCTTGACGATAGAAGAGGCGATGGCTGCACAAAGCTTCATCATGCCGCCCAAGGGCATCACCCGAGGCCAGCCTCACGCGCAAATTGCGAGCGCTCCGCACACGATGACTGGCAGCACTTACTGCGGCCAGCAAGAGCAGTTCTACCTTGAGGGGCAGATCACCTACGCCGTGCCAAGGGAGGACGGCCAGCTCACGCTGTACGTGAGCACCCAGCACCCAGATGGCAACCAGCGCGAGGCCGCGGCTGCGCTGAACCTCGACACCAAAGACGTCGAGGTGATCTGTCGGCGCATGGGCGGCGGTTTTGGCGGCAAAGAGGGGGATGCGTCCATATTCAGCCAATCCGCTGCGTTGGCCGCGTTCAAGCTGCAAAAGCCGGTCAAACTGCGTGCGAACCGCGATGACGACATGGTCATCACCGGCAAACGCCACGACTTTCGAATTGACTACACCGTGGGATTTGACGACAAAGGTCGCATCTTGGGGGCGGACTTTTTGCTCGCCAGCCGATGCGGTTACAGCACCGATTTCTCGGGCCCTGTCAATGACCGTGCCGTTTTGCACATTGATAACTGCTACCACCTGCCGCATTTGCACATCATCAGCCACCGCTGTAAAACCAACACCCAGTCCAGCACCGCATTTCGAGGTTTTGGTGGGCCGCAGGGCATGTTCGGTATTGAGACGGTCATTGAGGACATTGCGCTCAAATTGCGGCTTGATCCACTTGCCGTGCGCAAAATCAACTTCTACCAGCAACCCGCCGTCAGCGGTGACCTGGGGTCGATGACGACGCAGTACGGGCAAGAAATCATCGACTGGGTCGGCGACACCTTGATGGCAGACCTGGAGGTTCGCTCCAACTACGTCGAGCGACGGCGTGCGATTGCGATGCACAACGCCAACACCGCTCGCAAAGATCGCCACAAAAAGCGCGGTATTGCGATCGTGCCACTCAAGTTCGGCATCTCGTTCACTGCAACCATGCTCAACCAAGCAGGCGCCTTGGTCAACATTTACCAAGATGGCTCGATCAGCGTGAACCATGGCGGCACCGAAATGGGCCAAGGCTTGAATACCAAAATGGCGCAAGTGGCGGCGGACGCGCTGCGTGCGCCTTTGAGCGTCATCCGTGTCACGGCTGCTGACACCCAAAAAGTGCCCAATGCGTCGGCCACCGCCGCGTCCAGCGGCACTGACCTCAATGGCGCGGCGATCATCAACGCGTGCGAACAGCTTCGAGCCAGGCTTGATGGGGTCGACGCAGGGCGGCAGTTGCCGTGGCGCGATCTGTGCAAACAGGCTTGGTTGCAGCGGGTGGGCTTGAGCCAAACCGGCTTTTATATGACGCCCGACATTAAATACGACTTCGCGACACTCCAAGGCAAAGCGTTTTACTATTTTTGCTACGGCGCTGCGGTGACCGAGGTCGAAATCGACAGCCGCACGGGCGAATGGTGGCTCAAAGCGGTTGACATCGTCCACGATGCCGGGCAAAGCATCAACCCCGCCATTGACAAAGGCCAAGTTGAGGGCGCTTACGTTCAAGGCATGGGTTGGCTCACCATGGAGGAATGTGTGTGGGACCTCAAAGGCAAGGCATTTGACAAGCTCAAACCGGGTGAGTTCAGTGGGCGTGGCAAGTTGCTCACCCACGGCCCCAGCACCTACAAAATCCCGGTCGCATCAGACGTGCCAGAGCACTTCAACGTGCACTTGTTTGAAAATGCCAACGTGCGCGACACGCCGTTCAAGAGCAAAGCCGTGGGCGAGCCGCCTTTGATGTTGGCTTTATCAACCTACTTTGCGCTCAAGGACGCGGTGGCAGCGGTCGGCGGTCACCAAGTGGTTGCGCCACTGACGGCACCGGCAACGCCCGAGCGGATTTTGATGGCCTGCGAAGCGGTGAAAAAGGCCGCCAAACAAGCTGCTGTCGCCGCGTGAGTCCGACAGCAAAGGTCAGTGCTGACCTTCGCTCAAAATGTCAATCTGCCAGCGTGCAGATTTGTCCCACAGCCAGGTCTCCATGTAGCTGATTTTGCCCAGCTTGGCGGGCGCAGGGTAGGGTGATGCGTCTTTTACCATGCGCTCAATCGCGGCCATCGCTTCAGGCGCGTGGCGCGGCGCGCGAATCCAGTTGATGCTGTCCAGGGTGCCATCTTCGTTCACGGTGAACTCGATCACCCCGATTGCGTGAATCAGGGGAGGCATTTTGCCGTGGTAGAGCTTTTCGCGGTAGGTGCGATACAAATGCGACGCAGCGTCAACCCGGTAGTCCATGATGGTCTCCGAGTCTGACTGGCGCGCCGGGTCACGGGGCTTGTTGCCAGACGGTTTGACTTGCGCCAAGGCCGTCGATGCCGCAAAACAAATGGTCAAGCTCGCGGCAACGAGCGTAGCCAATGTCGTGCGTGGGTTGGGGGTCATGATTGACAATCGAGTCATGTTGAATTTGCCGGGTTTGCCTTAAGCGTCAGTATTTAGTCGAGTGTTTTTGTATCTAGCGGCGTATTTTGACCGCTGACTTGGGCTTTGCCTAGCCAAAAGCCCTGTGATCTCCTTTGTTTTGAGGATGGATGTTGCGTGATCGAACCAAGTCAAGCTGACTTTTGGATGGTGCTGCGCGCTCGACTCATGGGCGAACCTGGCGTTTGTGTGCAAGTCGAACGCCACAGCGGCTCGGTCCCGCGCGAGCGGGGCGCATGGATGATGGTGTTTTCCAGCGATGTCGTGGGAACTGTTGGCGGCGGGCATTTGGAGTTTAGTGCCATTGCGCGGGCGCGGTCGATGCTGTCTGGCGCAGTCGAAACATTGGCCAGCCACCGCTATCCGCTAGGTCCCAGTTTGGGGCAATGTTGCGGCGGTGTGGTGTGGTTGCAGTTCGAGTTGATCGATCTGAGTTCATCAAAATCAATAGCAACAAGTTCAATAGATTCTCAGACCAAGATCGAATTGATCATCAAAAATCTACTGGATGGTGTTGTCACGCTCGCCCCAGTGGCTTTGTTTGGCGGCGGGCATGTGGGCAAGGCCATCATCGGCGTTTTGGGTGGCCTGCCCATGCGAGTCAGCTGGATCGACAGCCGCGACGAGATTTTCCCAGCTCAATTGCCAGCGCTTGTGACGTGCGAGCACAGCGCACCTATTGAAGCTGCGGCGTTTGACTTGGCCTTGGTGCCCAGCGGTGCGCGGGTGTTGGTGATGAGTTTTTCGCATGCCGAAGACCTTGAAATCATCGCATCTTGCTTGCTTCGCCAGCGGGAACGAGCCGACCTTGCCTTCATTGGCCTGATTGGCAGCAAAACCAAGTGGGCGAGTTTTCGCAGCCGCTTGAGGGCTCGGGGTTTTTCAGACACTGAGCTCGCTGGCATCACCTGCCCCATTGGCGTTGCAGGCATTGAAGGCAAAGAGCCTGAGGTCATTGCGGTGGCAGTAGCCGCGCAACTGTTGACCGCCAAGAGAAGCTGAAACAGCGTCGCCCACGGGTTGTATACAATTTGCCCAACGGTCGCAGCGGCGCCGGGTGAGCAATGGTTGTGCAATGCCTGCGCAACCGCCACCCCTGTTCGCGACTCCATGCTGGTTTGCAGCGCCCGCAGTGGCGAACCAGTCGCACGGCATGAGGCTCGCGCATGGAAGTCTATCTATTGGATTGGGCGAATTTGTTGTTGCGGTGGGTGCACGTCATCACCGCCATCGCCTGGATCGGTTCCTCGTTTTACTTCGTCTTTCTTGATAACAACTTGCTCAAACCCGAGTCACCCGACTTGCTTGAGAAGGGCGTTGACGGGGCCATGTGGGCGGTGCACGGCGGTGGGTTTTATAACCCCCAAAAGTACCTGATGGCTCCGAAAAAGATCCACACCAAGCTGCATTGGTTTTACTGGGAGAGCTACACCACTTGGATCAGCGGCTTCACGCTCTTTGCGGTTTTGTATTTGTTCAATGCGCGCACGTACTTGATTGATCGTGCCTTGATGGATTGGTCGCCACACGTGGCCATAGCGGCCGCTTTGGGCTTTTTGGTCGTGTTTTGGGTGCTCTACGACTTGATTTGCCGCGTATTCGGATTTCGCAAGCATGGCGAGTTGATCGTCGGCGGGCTGGTGTTTGGTGTGATTGCTTTGATGAGCTATCTGGCTTGCCAATGGTTCTCCGGGCGGGCGGCGTTTTTGATTGTGGGCGCTGCGATTGCAACCGCCATGAGCGCCAATGTGTTTGTTTGGATCATCCCTGGGCAAAAAAAGGTGGTTGCGGCCATGACCAGTGGCCAGCCCTACGACTCAGCGGCGCTCGCTATCCACGGCAAGCGCGGCAAACAGCGCAGCGTTCACAACACGTATTTCACTTTGCCAGTGATTTTTGCGATGTTGTCTAACCACTACAGCTTTTTGTACATCCACGACCAGCGCTGGCTGGTGTTGGTGTTGATGATGCTGGCGGGCGCTTTGATTCGCCAGTTCTTTGTGCAGCGCCATGGTTGGCACCATGGCAGGGCCAAAAATCCGTGGCCGTTCGCCGCAGTGGGCGTGGTGTTGATTGCGATGGTCATCGTGTGGATGGCTCCAAAACCGGTTTCAACGATCGCGGTTGATGATCCGAAATCTGTAGCATCAAACCCAATGGATTCAATGACCAAGAGTCAAAATGCCACCAAAAACGATGCCCAAGGCTCGTTTAAGTCCGTCCAAGGCGTGATCGAGGCCCGTTGCTTGCTTTGCCACGGCGCGCAGGTTCAGATGAAGAACGTTCGGCTTGACTCAACGCTTGAGCTGTCCAAACACGCCCAAGCGGTTTACCAGCAGGTTGTCGTTACCCGCCAAATGCCCATGGGCAACAGCACAGGCATCACCGAGCCTGAGCGTGCGCTCATCAAAGCTTGGTTTGAAGGCGGCGCGCGCGCCGACAAATAGCGGTTTAGTTGACTTAAGCGACCATTCACGGAACCAAAACGGCACTTCGTCGCAAAGAGCATCGCCCTGGCGTTGATCGGAAGACAATCGGTGCTGTAATTCATTGAATGCCCACATGACTGTGCTCAACAAACTATTCGCTGTTTCAACTTGGGTCGCCGCAGGCGCGCTGTGCGCTCAAACCGTCGACACACCCGCGCTCATTGCAGCACCTGTACCCGGCGCGGCACCCAAAACCTACGCGCTGGTCTCTGCAGTGGGTTCTGTGTTTCAAATGGTGGCCGCCAAATACGTCACCGGAAGCAACATCGACCCATTTCGTCGCTTGCAGCTACCGGTTAAGGACCAGGCGCTCAACTACTCGGTGTTGCGCGGGCTGGACCGTGCGGTCGCGCAGGTAGACCCTGGGGCCAAGCGCATTTTGCTCACGGTGCCCGCAGCAGACATCGAAGGCCTAGGCCAAAGTCAGCGCGCTCAAGCCGTGTCTGACGATTTGCTCAAGCGTTTGCAAGGCTTTGAGCAGCGAATGGCGTGGGACGAAATCATCGCGGTGACGCCGCGCTACCAGCACTCGGGCACCAGCCGCATGGGCGACAAGCTTTGGGGCATCGGCGCATACATCTACGCGCTGGAGTCGGCCAACATCGCGGGCGATAATGAGTCAGGCAGCAGCGCCATTGACATCGACATCACCGAAGACGTTCGCACGCCCGACCAAAAACGCACCACCAGTAAAAACTACGTCGCGCCGTACGCGTATTTGCGTTTCACTGTCTATGACGCAAAGACGTTGAAGGTGCTGCGCACCGTGGACCGGCTCGATGCCCGAAAAATGGCCGACCCCAAATGCGCCGCCACCAACGTGTTCAACTGCTTCACGCCGGATCAATATGCCGTGATGCTTGACAGCATCGCTGAAACCACGGCCGCAGCCGGTATCGCTGGCAAGGTGACAGGCCGGGTTGAGATGAGTGATGTCAAAGTCGTGCCAATTGAACCCACAACGCCAAAAAAACCATGAAATATGCCATTGGTCACCGAATTCATTGAATTTGTTGCTATCAATATAATACTATCTCGATACCAGCTTCATCGCTAAGGCGTTGTGCCGCTCGACGAGCGGCACAGCGTCGACGGTCGTCAACTGCCCGTCGCGAACCACGGCGATGCCGTTGACAAAGCTGATGTCGGCATGGGCGCTGGCGCACATTACAAGTGCCGCGACCGGGTCGTGAACCGCGCCGCCGGCCATTGCCAAGCCATCAAGCCGCCACAAGACCAAGTCGGCGCACAAACCAGCCTTGATTTGACCGACATCGCTGCGCGCGAGTGTGGCCGCGCCGCCGCGTGTGGCCAAACGCAGGGCTGCGCGCGCAGTCATCTCCATGGGCGCGGTGTCGCAACCAAATGCGGTTTGGCCGTTGGCTGATGTCTGCGGCGCCTCCAGGCTTTTGCGCAGGCGTGCCAGCAACAAGGCTTGGCGCGCCTCGCCCAGCAGGTGGCCCGAGTCGTTGCTGGCACTGCCGTCTACGCCCAAACCCACCGGCACGCCCGCATCCAACATGCGGCGCACGGGCGCAATGCCGCTGGCCAGGCGCATGTTGCTGCACGGGCAGTGGGCCACACCCGTGCGGGTTCGGGCAAAGAGCTTGATGCCGTGCTCATCGAGCTTGACGCAGTGGGCGTGCCACACATCGGGCCCAACCCAGCCCAAACGCTCGGCATACTCGGCGGGTGTGCAGTTAAACTTTTCTCGGGTGTACGCAATGTCGTGGTCGTTTTCGGCCAAATGGGTGTGCAGCCGCACCCCCAAGCGCCGCGCCAAGTAGGCTGACTCCCGCATCAAGTCTTCACTCACCGAAAACGGTGAGCACGGTGCCAATGCGACCTGCGTCATCGCGCCGAAACCCGCGTCGTGGTGCTGCGTCACCAGCCGCTCGCTGTCGGCCAAAATGTCGGCTTCGCGCTCAACCAAAGCATCGGGCGGCAATCCCCCAGCGCTTTGGCCCACGCTCATGCTGCCGCGCGTGGCCACAAACCTCAAGCCCAACTCGCGCGCGGCTTCGATGCTGTCGTCCAAGCGGCAGCCATTGGGGTAGAGATACAAATGGTCGCTCGACATCGTGCAGCCCGATAGCAACAACTCCGCCCCAGCCAGTTGGGTGCTGGTGTGAATCATTTGCGGTGTCAGCCCCGCCCAAATCGGGTATAGCCCCCGCAGCCAGCCAAACAACTCGGCGTTTTGCACCGACGGTATCACCCGTGTCAGGCTTTGGAACATGTGGTGATGGGTGTTGACCAACCCCGGCGTGACCAAATGCTTGCTCGCGTCAATCACGTCGTCAAATGCCTCAACAGCGGGCAACGCTTCGCTCGACAGAACGATCGACTCGATTCGGTTGCCTCGAAGCACCAAGCTGGCCCCAGCCAGCTCGCCCAAGTCGTCGTTTTGGGTCGCAATCAGCTTGGCGTTTTTTATCAGGGTCAGGCGGGGCGTTGGCTGGCTCAGCATGACACGAGCGATGGATTTTTGTACATGATGGTAATATACGTCAATGATCGATTTTGGCAAAATCACCGGCTTCGATTGGGACAATGGCAACGCTCGCAAGAACGAAAAGCACGGTGTCTCAATGGCTGAAGCCGAGCAAGTTTTTTTCAACGCCCCGTTGCTCATGCTTGACGATGCCAGCCACAGCCAAACCGAGCTTCGCATCCACGCGTTGGGCCGTAC
Source organism: Comamonadaceae bacterium (assembly GCA_031421855.1). Classification (GTDB taxonomy): domain Bacteria; phylum Pseudomonadota; class Gammaproteobacteria; order Burkholderiales; family Burkholderiaceae_C; genus JAAFHN01. Next base: position 13,741 of record JANOPN010000084.1, on the reverse strand, counting down.
CGATGCAGGGCGATTGCTGCACATCACGCTCACGTTGAGGGCTTCGGGCACCTTAATTAGAGTCATATCTGCCCGAGACATGCATCGCAAGGAGCGCGCCGCGTATGAACAAGCCAACTGAATCGACCCCCGTTTTTTCAAACGAAGCGCAAGAGCGCGCGTACTGGGAGGCGCATGACTCCGGCGCCCACCTAGACTGGAGCAAGGCAAAAAAAGTCTCCTTGCCCAATCTAAAACCAACGACTAAGACCATTTCGCTGCGCTTGCCCCAACACTTGCTCGATTCGCTTAAAGTGGCTGCAAACGCACGCGACGTACCGTACCAGTCGCTCATCAAGGTGTGGTTGCAAGAAAAACTGCACGGCATCTGAGTGGCTTGTGTGAGCCTTGATCGTTCAACTTAACCCTGTATGCCGCATCCGTGACCTCAACTTTTTTTGACATACCAGCGCCGCCGACCAACCCGCACACAAACCCACGCGAGTTTTTGTTGCATTTGTTCAATGTGGCCGTGAACCGTGCCTTGCCGTTGGCGAACACCGCAGCCCATTTGCCGATTCCGCCTGAAGTCACCGGGCCGCGCGCCGGGCGCACCCTCGTCATAGGCGCAGGCAAGGCCGCTGATGCCATGGCGCACGCGGTTGAAGCGTTGTGGGACGCGCACGCCAAAGCACACAACCGCGAGGGGGCACCGTTGTCGGGCTTGGTTGTGACGCGCTACGGTCACACCAGCGAGCGCGAGCCGGGCTGGCCCACACGGATCGAGGTCGTCGAGGCCTCGCACCCCGTGCCTGACTCAGCCGGACACCAAGCCGCCGCGCGAATGCTCGCGCTCACCCAAGGCTTAACTGAACACGACTTGGTCTTGTGCCTCATTTCGGGTGGCGGCTCAGCATTGCTCACCTTGCCGTGCGACGGGCTGGATCTAACCGCCAAACAAGCCATCAACCGCGCGCTCCTGGCAAGCGGAGCGGGCATTGCCGAGATGAATGGTGTTCGCAAGCACTTGAGCCAAATCAAAGGCGGCCGTTTGGCCAAAGCCTGCGCGCCCGCGCGAGTCGTCACGCTGGCTATCAGCGACGTGCCTGGCGACGAATTCAGCGTCATCGCCAGCGGCCCAACCGTGCCCGACGCCTCCACCTGCGCCGACGCGCTTGCCACCTTGCAGCGCTACGCCATTGAAATCCCTGCGGCCGTCCGCGACCAGCTTGAACTGGGCGCGCTCGAAACCCCCAAACCCGGCGCGAGCTGCTTCAACGGCCACAGCCAGCACCTCATCGCCGCGCCCATGCAAAGCCTGCAAGCGGCAGCGCAGGCCGCCCGCGATGCAGGCGTGAGGGCCTACGTGCTCAGCGACGAGATCGAAGGCGAAAGCCGCGAAGTCGGCAAAGTTCACGCGGCCATCGCCCGCTCGACCGCCGCCAGGCATGGCCCATTTGAGCCGCCTTGCGTCATCATCTCGGGTGGAGAAACCACGGTTACCTTGCGACCGCGCCAACCGGGCGCAGCCAAGGGCCGAGGCGGGCGCGCTGGTGAGTTTTGCATGGGCTTGGCAGGGGCCTTGCAAGCCGTGCCAAACGTGTGGGCCATCGCCGCTGACACCGACGGAATCGACGGAATTGAAGACAACGCGGGTGCCATCGTCACCCCAGACACGCTCGCCCGCGCCCGCGCAGCAGGCATCGCGCTGGCGGACTGCCAAGACCGCAACAACGCCTGTGGATTCTTCGAGCCCCTGGGTGACACCGTCGTCACCGGGCCAACACACACAAATGTGAATGATTTTCGGGCGATTTGGGTGTTGGGTGAAGTAGATAGTCAAAAATCATAGCAACTAACTCAATGAATACGTTGACCAGTGGCCGATTTCCCATGCATATATCGATATTCGAGTGTTTTGCAGCGACTGAGTCCTTCTATGCGCAGATGCGCTGCCTTGCGCGCAAGTCAAGGCCGGGGACTTGTGGTCAGTCGCAGTGGCCCGCAACCGTGAACGCGTCGCTCGTGCGCGACAATTGAGACCATGTGTGGCATTTACGGCATTTTTGATCGCGGGCGACGGCCTATTTCTGCCGATTTGGTGGAGCAGCTTGATGCGTCGCTCATCCACCGGGGGCCTGATGGTTCTGGGAGGTTTTTTCGACCTGAGGCCGCGCCGGGTGTGCTGTTAGGTAATAGGCGCTTGAGCATCATTGACGTTGCGGGTGGCGATCAGCCGTTCGTCAGTGCCGATGGTTGCGTGGCAGTCGTGCAAAACGGTGAGATTTTCAACTACATCGAGTTGCAGGCGGAGCTCAAAGCGCAGGGTGTTCGGTTCACAAGTGACAGCGATACCGAGGTGATTTTGCGGTTGTACGAGCGGCACGGCATTGACGGGCTGAAGGCGCTGAACGGCATGTTTGCAGTGGCGATTTTTGATTCGCGCGAGCAGGCTTTGTATTTGGTGCGCGACCGCATCGGCGAAAAGCCGCTGTATGCGCGCGACGATGGCACGCGGCTCACTTTTGCGTCTGAAATTAAGACGCTTTTGGTCGACTTGAAGGCCCAAGGCCTGCGCGCCAAGATGGATTTGCAGGCCATTGATCACTATTTGACGTTTAACTACGTGCCTGCGCCTTGGACTGCGTTTGAAGGCATTCGCCATGTCATGCCCGGCCATGTGCTGCGGGCCGACGCGAGCGGTTTGCGAACTTGGCGTTGGTGGGATTTGGCCGACCAAACCGCGGTGGCGCAGCCCTTTGGCGATTGGCAGGCGGAGTTCATGTCGGTGCTGGACGACGCGACCCGCATTCGCATGCGCAGCGACGTGGCTTTTGGGGCATTTTTGAGTGGTGGGGTTGACTCAAGCACGGTGGTGGGTTTGATGGCGCGCCACAGCGAAGCACCGATAGAAACTTTTTGCATTGGGTTTGACGATCCGCGCTTTGATGAATCGCGCTTTGCCCAAGAGGCTGCCGAGCGGTTTGGCACCCGCCACCGAATGGAAGTCGCTGAGCTGAACATGCTCGACAAATGGGCGCATTGCATCTTCCACTGCGACCAGCCGCACGGCGACGCGTCGTTCATGCCAACTTTGAGGGTGAGCGAGTTGGCAGCCAAGCGAGTGAAGGTTGTGTTGACGGGTGACGGCGGGGACGAGTTGTTTGCAGGTTACGAAAAATACGCCCAATTTTTTGGGCGAAATGACTTGGGTGACCTGTCGGACGGTGCATTTGAGCGGGCGTACTTTGAATCGATCTCGCTGTTTTCGCCTCAAGCCAAGCGAGATTTGTACAAATCATCAGTTGCAACTCGGTTGGCAGGGGTCGGCAGTTTTGAGGCCGTGGCCGCACCGTGGTTTGCGCAATGTGGGCACATGGACAGGCTGAACCGCGCATTGTTTTTGGATATGCAGGCTTTGCTTTGCGGCAACAACCTGGTCAAGCCCGACCGCATGGGCATGGCGGTCAGCATCGAGGCAAGGGCACCGTTTTTGGACTGGCGAATGATGGAGCTGGCGTTTCGCACGCCGGCAAACGCCAAGTTGAATGGTGGTGATCTCAAACACTGGTACAAACGCGCGGCCGGGCCTCTGATTGGCGAGAATTTGGCGCATCGCAAAAAGCAAATGTTCACCGTGCCGGTGGGCGAGTGGTTCAGGGCCGAGAGGTACGCGTGGCTTGAACAGACCTTGCAAACAAGCGAGGTGGTTGCAGCGCTGTTTGATGCCAAGCGGGTCGATCAGCTGTTGCAGTCTCACCGGTCCGGTGTCCAAAATAACACCCGCGAGCTGCGCGCGCTGGCCGCGTTGGCGCTATGGGGTGAGCGATTTGAAGTCGACGTAGGAATTTGAGCGTTTGCGCCGGTTTTTGTCGATTCGTCGCACCGAGATTGATCACATCGGTGTGACTGAGCAAAATTTCCCCCATGACAACCAACATCACCCACTTAAGCAGTTATCAACTCTTGGCCTTTGCCCATTTGGCAACCGTTATTCCAGCATTTTTGATCGGCACTTGGTTGTTGGTGCGTCGCAAGGGCTCACCACGGCATCGGTTGCTGGGTAGAACTTACATGGTGCTGATGCTGCTGACATCGGTCATCAGTTTGGCAATGCCAGCGGCTGTAGGGGCTCGATTTTTAGGGCATTTCGGATTCATTCACCTGTTCAGCTTTTTGGTTTTGTATTCAGTGCCCAGCGCGTACTTTGCAGCCAAGGCGCACAACGTGAAAAAGCACGCGGGCAACATGATCGGTGTGTACGTCGGCGGCCTGTTGATCGCCGGCGGCTTTGCATTTGCTCCTGGGAGAATGTTGCATGCGTGGTTGTTTGCGTGAGTTCGCGCCAAGGTGGCCGGGCCGACCGGATGGATCTTACGAGTGCTTGGCCTTAAACTGTGCTGTGCTTTGTGTGACACCGAACGAGTTGATCGGCGCGCACTGAGTAGGGGGAGCCGCATGACTGACTTGACGATGAGCTGCGCGACGAGGTTTTTTTGTTGCTTACTTTGGATAGGCTTGGCAGCCTGTGGCGGCGGCTTAGAGGCATCAAACTCCGAGCGACTGGCTTCGCCTCATTCGTCGGCGAATTCAACGCCAATCAAAGGCGCTGTGCAACGTTTGGCAGCGAGTGCCGGTGCAGCTTCGGCTGCAGCATCAATCGGTCGTGAAAAGCCTTTGGCGAACCCTGTCGCGGGTAACACCGTCTTGAACCCCGGTTTTGAAGAGGTCGGCACACACTGGGGTGGCGCCTCGGGCGGTGGTTTTGAAATCATGGGCGCATTTGTTGGTGTTCCTGCCAACACTGGCTCGCGTATGGCGTGGTTGGGTGGCTACAACTCAGGCACGGATTCGCTGTCGCAAGGTTTTCCAGTCAGCGGTTCAGGCACGCAAGCCAAGCTGCAATTTTGGTACAACATCTCTACCCAAGAAACGGGCTCATTGGCTGTCGACACACTGGATGTTGAGCTGTTCAGCTTGAGCAGTGGCGCGAAGTTGGCGACGCTGGCCAGCTACTCCAACTTGGACAAAACCGCTGGTTGGGTGAAGAGCCCGCAGTTTGATGTGTCGGCGTTTATCGGTCAAAACGTTCAGTTGAGGTTCATTGCGAAGCTTGACAACGTGCGCGTGACGTCCTTTTTGATCGACGATGTGTCGGTTGCGATGCAGGATTTCAACGCTGTGGTGCCTCAAGACGGCTGGTGGTGGAATCCACTTGAAGGCGGCCGTGGGTTTGCATTCGAGCGCCAGGGTGATCAGCTCTTCATGGCGGCTTTTTTGTACGATGAGTCGGGCGCGCCAACTTGGTATGTGGCTACGATGACGCGGCAAACCAATGGCGCATTTCAAGGAGATTTGCTTCGATACAGTGGTGGGCAAACCCTTCTTGGACCGTATCGTTCCCCCACGCCAGCCAATTTGGGCTTCACGGCATCATTGAGTTTTGAAAGCCCGACCAGCGCTACGCTGGATGTTCGTTCGGTTGCAATTGGGGTGTCTAAGGCGATTGCCATCGAGCGTTTTGGCATATCAACACCCGCATTTCAAGCGCCCGCAGTGAAGTTTGACAGTGGTTGGTGGTGGAACGAGGGGCAGGGTGGGCGTGGCTTCTACATAGAAGTGCAAGGCAATCAAGCGTTCATCGGGGCCTTCATGTACGACGCACAAGGCAAGCCGATTTGGTATGTGAGCTACGCCAACGCAGCGACGCCTGAGTTGGTGCGTGGCGGCTTGCAGCAATATTCTGGCGGACAGACCCTGACTGGTCGATACAACTCGCCGACGTTGACGTCGAATGCGGTTGGAAGTCTGTCGTTTGTGCTGACTTCAGCCAACGTGGGCGTGATGACGCTGCCGGATGGCTCGGCGGTTGATGTAAAACGGTTCGCTTTCAATGCTGGCGCAACCGGCACACCCGCGCAATTGACTTGCGGGCTTGACTGCGTTCAAACCGGCTACTCGGGCAGTTACACCGACAACGGCGGTGACGGCGGCGGCGGCGGTGATGGGTCAGCCGGTGACGGCGGGCAGTATCGCAACACGCGGGTTCGGGTCGAGATGGCTGATGGTCGAATTTTGGGTGAGGCCTTGACTGACGAATTGACCGGAATGGTGACGATGCGCGGTGCGCGTACCGGCAAACCCGTCAAGATCACGTATTTTGGTAGCGCTGCTGCGCAGTATTTTGACGAGGCTCGCAACGCGTTTGCGCCGTTTGCGCTCGGCGACAGCGTGACGGTTGTGGTGCCGTTTGTTGACAAAAACGTCGGTGCGACACCGTTTACTGAGGCGGCGTATCGCTGGCTTGTGCGCAAATACGGCCCCAACGGCTGGCGGGTTGCCGCGAACGTGATTGAGGCTAACGAGGCCATTCAAAGCGAGATGCGGGCATTTTTGCGCTCGAGCATGTCGGTTGCCGACATCACGCGGCTATCGGTGGTTTACCGGGGTGCAAACACCTCGGTGATTGATGTCAATCAAAACTCGATTTACAGCCTCACCAACTCAGGCTTTGCGTTCGCAGCCGGTCAGTTCAACACCATTGCCATCAACCCCGCGGCCCTCGCGCGCCAACAGTTGGTGGCCGACCTGACCGATGGCCGAATCGACGGATTCACCGCCGACGGCACGCTGGCAACTGCTGCGAATGGCTCGTTGGCTTACGACACGGCTTCGCTGAGCCAGCTGTGGCTTCAAGGCGCCAATCGTGTCGCAGCCGTGGCCGGTACGCCGGCGGCCAATCAGTCTGTCGCGCAGGCGGTGAGGTTGACGACGGGCAACAACTTTTGGAAAGATCCTGCGACCAATATTGAAAGCAATTGCCCACGGAAGTTGACCGAGGTGTACCCAGCGCAGTATTTCCAGACCAGCGATGGGCGCGTGATCGCGCAGTTTCCTAGGACTTGTAACCGGGCCAACGAATTGCTCACGGGATTGCCTGGCAAGGTCGTCAACACCTGGAATGGTGAGTTCGGCGACGTGTTTTTTGGCATGGAAGACGGATCGCTGTACGTGATCGGTGCGAATCTCAACGGCACCCACGGTGTTGGCAATCGCGAGGCTTCCTTGGTGCCTCGGTTGGTTCCAGGCCTTCGCAACGTGTCCAAGCTGTGGGTGAGTTTCACGAACGTGATTGCGGTCAAATCTGACGGAACCACCTGGGCGTGGGGCTTCAACTACAGCCTGCGAAATGTGCCATTTTGGGAGACAAAGTGGAATCCACTGTTGGTTCCAGAACAAGTGGCAGGTTTGCCCAAGGCGCTGGAAGCCATTGCAGGTTTGGGCGAGTTTTTGGTGCTTGGAGAAGACGGCAAGGTCTACTATTTTGGTCTTTGGAATCAAGGTCTTCGCGGCGACGGCTCGGCCATTGGCGTGACGGGTCGAGCGCAGTGGACGCCTGCACCAGTTGCAGGTTTGAACAACATTGCCATGCTGACTGGCGTGCAAAACAGCGTGATCACCAACGGGGCCAATTCGAGTATTGCGATGGCGTTGCGGCGCGATGGCCGAGTGGTCGCTTGGGGGCTGAATTACGAAAACGGAACAAACGACGACCACTACACGCCTGAGTTCAAGTATTTAGCATATTGGGATATCTTGGGAACAGGCGTGCCTGCTCCTCAGATGCGCCACATCTTGACACCGCAGGTGGTTCAAGGTGTTCCCGTCGGGCGGGTGCGACAAATTGGCATGTCGGCGGTCGGTGCGTATGCGTGGCTCGACGACGGGACCATGCTTCGGTGGGGGCGTGCACAACAGGCAAGAGACACCGCACCTATTTTGGTGCCTCAGCCCACCGTACGGAACGATGCGAGTTCGGCGACAGCTCGTTTCACAGGTTTGTTGCGCGGGCTAGCGGGCCTGTCTTTGACGAGTGACGGTCAGTTGTACGACTTTCAATATGGCGTCTACATTGATTCGCCAATTGTTGGTGCGGCTTCGACCAGCGTGCGCCCTGGCCAACTACTCATGGTGGCCCCGGTGGGTCGTCAGTGAGGCCTGATTGGCGGTATCTTTAGATATTTTGGCACTTGGTCTCCGAATCTATTGAGTTTGTTGCTATGATTTTAGGATCAATTTTCATCAAGCCTCGCGTTTCAACGCGGGAAACAACAACACATCTCTGATGCTGGGGCTGTCGGTGAGTAGCATCATCAGGCGATCTAGTCCGATGCCGCAACCACCAGTCGGTGGCATGCCGTACTCCAACGCTCGGATGAAGTCGGCATCAAAGTGCATGGCTTCATCGTCGCCGCCGTCTTTTGCCGCCACTTGCGACAAAAACCGCGCAGCTTGGTCTTCTGCGTCATTAAGTTCTGAAAATCCGTTAGCGAATTCGCGCCCAGTGGCAAACAACTCAAATCGCTCGGTGATGGCCGGGTTGGCATCCGATGCACGTGCCAAGGGCGAGACTTCGACCGGGTAGTCAATGATGAAGGTGGGCTGCCACAGCTGGGACTCGACGATGGCTTCAAATGCGCCAAATTGCAACTCGGCGAGTCTCCAGTGTGCGTGCACCTGTTCACCCGCGCCCTTGATGCGCTTGGCCAAGTAGGCCGCATCGTCAGCCTCTGATGGGTCGAACCCGGCGACCTGAATCAAAGATTCGCGCACGCTTAGTCGGCGAAACGGGCTGGCGAGATCAACCGCCTTGCCTGCATAGGTCAGGCTCAAGGTGCCGACTGCCTTCATGGCTGCGTCTCGAATCACGGATTCGGTAAAGTCCATCAAATCGTGGTGGTTCCAATAAGCCGCATAGAACTCCATCATCGTGAATTCGGGGTTGTGGCGAACGCTCACGCCTTCGTTGCGAAAGCTGCGGTTGATCTCAAACACCCGCTCAAACCCACCGACGATGAGACGTTTGAGGTACAACTCAGGCGCAATTCGCAAATACATCGCCTGGTCGAGCGCGTTGTGATGCGTCACAAACGGTTTGGCGTTGGCTCCCCCGGGAATCGGGTGGAGCATGGGCGTTTCGACCTCTAAGAAGCCGTTTTCCGTCATGAAGTTACGCACCGCAGAAATGGCGTTTGAGCGGGCGACGAAGCGCTTTCGTGTGGCTGCGTCGGTGATCATGTCAACGTAGCGCTGGCGGTATTTGGTCTCAATGTCGCTCATGCCGTGATGCTTGTCCGGCAGTGGTCGCAGGCTTTTGGTCAGCAACCGCACCGAGGTTGCGTGAACCGTGAGCTCGCCGGTTTTCGTCTTAAAGAGAGTGCCCTCGCAGCCCACAATATCGCCCAAGTCCCAATGTTTCATGGCCTCGACAAGCTCCTCGCTGGTGTCTTGCACTGTCACGTAGATTTGGATGCGGCCATCAACGGGTTCGCCCTTGGCGTTGGGCCCGAAACTGGCATCTTGCAGTGTCGCAAAAACCGCCTTGCCCATCACGCGCTTGAGCATCATCCGACCGGCGACGCTGGCAGGAATGGGTGGCAGGGCCGCAAGCTCGGGCTTTTCCAGGTGATCCCAAGCTTTAAAAAGTGCTGCTGCACGATCCCTGGGTGAAAAATCGTTTGGGAAGGCGACGCCCTTGGCTCGAAGGGCTTGAAGTTTGCTCCGTCGCTCGGCGATCAAGCTGTTGTCGTCGGCTTGTTGGGCCTGATTCGGTGTGTCGTTCGTCATGTTGTGCCGATTGCTTGTGTGCCGGAATTGTAGTGAACGGGTTGTTTCGGCTTGGAACTGCTTCAATTGACGGATTGGCGCTGAGGCACAATTCGAAAATACTAATTTAAAAATTCCGATGCCTGCATATTCTTGGCTTAAACGCGCCGTTCAGTCGGTTCCTGGTTTGCGCGAACAGCTAGCTGTCGCGTTCACACGACTTCCGTTACCAATTTCGGCGTGGGTGTACGACGCGATGCGTCGTTGGGTATTTCGCGACAACCAAAACCGACTGCCCGTCATGGCCTCGGCGCTTGATTCGCTCGTGCGGCTCGGAGTAAAAGGGCCAATCGACTATCTTGAATTTGGTGTGGCACGCGGCACCAGTGTCATTGCGATTAACAAATTGGCGAGCGCGCGCGGTTTGACGCTCAAAACCTTCGCTTTTGACTCGTTTGAGGGACTCCCGTCTGCTGAGGGAGCATTTGTTGCGGGTGAAATGGCCTACGGGCAGCAAACCTTCATGCGTTTCGTGACCAAGGCCGGCGTGGAGATCGATCGGTTGACCTGCATCCCTGGCTACTTCGACCGAACGCTGACTACCGAGCGTCAAACTTCGCTGGGATTGATTGGCATGCGGCCGGTCTTGGTTCACTGTGACGCGGATTTGTATGTTTCGGCGAGGGAGATGTTAACTTGGATGAGTTCGTTCGCCGGTCCGGGCAGTGTCTTGATTTTTGATGATTGGTATGCGTTCGATGTCGAGGCGAACCCTGATCAGCACGGCGAACAAAGAGCGTTTGCGGAATGGCCCGATCGTCCGCATTGGACCCAGTTGGCCAATACGCCCAATTGGAACATCGCTTTTGTCAGAGGTTGAGGCTCTTGCTGTTGCCAACACCCAAACCTAGCGCCTCGAACAGGCGGGTGTTGACCGATGTACCCGATTGGCTTTGGTGGTTGGTGTTTGTGTCTGCGCTGCTCGCCATTGGCCCACTGTGGCTGACTCCCGAAGACATCAGTGACGGTTTGTTTGGGTCTGCCCGTGTGGCGATGAATGACATGGCGCCAGTCGCGCTTTTAAACCGCGAGGGTAACTTGCACCTATTCACCGTTTATTACGAATGGGTGCGCGCGATGCAAAATTACTTGGGTGTCGCTCCTTGGATTGTTTACAAGGCGTTCAACTCGGTTTGCATCGTTTTGGTAGGGCGTGAGGTATGGCTCTACGCTAGACGCGTTTTTGCTTGGTCGCGTGGCGTCGCTGCCTATTGCTTGGCGATGTGTTGGGTTTTTCCCGTTTGGAGCATGCTGTTTCCCAGCGTGCAGATGGTGACAATCTTTGTCGTTTTGGTTCTGATGGGTCACAGGCTCGTTCACTCAGCGAACCGCTCGAAGCAGATCATGGGTTGGATCGCGTTAATTTTGTCGTTCCATCTCAATGCCAACTTCGCATTCGTGTTCGGGCTGGAGCTGATGCGTTGGCTGTTGCGTGATCGCGATGTGAAGTGGTCGTGGCCGCGATCGGCGGGAATTGCGGCGATCTCTGTCGCAACCTATGGCCTGTCTCGACTATTTTTTACGCCCGGTGGTGAGTTTGTTGGTTACAACTCTCTGGTCGACATTCGCATGTTTTCAGCTTGGGGTGTATTGGCCGTCGGATTCATCAAATTCGCCACATTTTTGACAATACCGCTCGTTGTCTGGGCGGTTTTTTTCGTGAGCATGCCGTGGAGGATTCAACCCATCGAATATCGCTCGCTCATTCGATGGCTGGTTTTGTTCTTGGCCCTGGGATTCACGGCGACCTTCCCATATGTTGCAGTCGGAAAAAGCACAGCGCTTTTTTTCACTGCGCAGCCGGGGACTTCCTCGAGCTTCGCCGCAATTCGACTGGCGATCGGCGACACAGGTTTGATGTCGCCGTGGGGCATTTGGTCCAATCGATTTGCCTTGTTGCTGAGCGTTGTGTGTGCGTGGTTTGCTGGGTTGGGGCTCGTTTGGTTGTCGGCAACATGCGGTCGTCGCCTTGTGGCAGTCGGTGGTGGTGCTGCGTGGTTGGTCAGTGCGGCGTTGTTGGCGCAAGCCCATGGCACCAAATTAGACCAATTGGTGCAGGTGCCCGCCATCGTGGCTGGGTTGAAGTCGATACCGGCCCCGCCGGGCGGCATGCTGGACATTGAGGCATCTCCTGCCAAGCCCTTTGTCTTCCCTGAGCCCCATGAGCCCAATTGGTTCGCCTATCGGGCTTGGGGTGAGCGGCGCTGGTTCTCGGTGATCTATTACCCCGACGGCGCGAGCGAAAAAATCGTTCGCGATCTGGCCCAGCGGCACTACGTTATGCGAGCAAACAACCGAATTCGTGCCGGAATATATTTGGCCGATGACTACAAAGGACCTGTCTGCCAGACGCTGATCAAGCTCGTGCTGCCTGATGTCGGTCGGTGGGATATGTTGTTGCTCAAAGCGCATCGACCTGGCTCCATCACCGCAGCTTCTGTGCAAAGCGTCCGAACCGATTGCCCGCCCCTTGTCGCACCGGTTCGCGCACGATCTTTTTCGGCAATGTAGCCATGTGGTTGAGAGCCGGCATCATCACCATCGCCTTGCTTGCTTTGAGTCGGCTGGCGGGTGTTGTTCGTGAAGCCAGTATTGCCGCCGTGTTTGGCGTGACTGCTCAAGCTGATTTGGCCGTGGTGCTTGTCGGCCTACCTGATTTGATTGCCGGTGCGGTCGGGGCCGGTGTGGTCACTTATGTGATGATTCCGTATTGGGCTGAAGCCACCGTGGCTGAATCCAACCGGTTAACTCGACGAGTCGCGGCAGCGTTGGCCGGGTTCGGTTTGTTGGTCGGGGCCAGTATGTTTTTACTGCCAACGATTTGGCTCGGCGTTTTGGCCCCAAACGTGTCCGCTGCAGACATCACGGCCGCTGTTCCGGCAATGCAGATCAACGGCGGAGCGCTGGTTTTGGCGCTGGGGTCGGTGTTGGCCTGTGCGAAGTTGCTCAGCAGTGGAGACTTGGTAGGCCTTCACGCATCCAATTTGTTTGTGACGGGTACCTTGATCCTCGCGTTGTGGTTCGTGCCAGCAGGGCGTTTCATGCCTGCTTTGGTTTGGCTCGGTCTCGCGGTGGTCGGTGGTCACGCGATGCGTGCCGTTTGGGTCGCGTTTCGATGGTCTCGACTAACAACTGCGGCGCAAGCGGCGGATGCCCAGCAAGGTTCGGCCCAGGCGCTGCCGCCTCGTGCGCGCTGGTGGTTTGCTTTTTTGGCGGTTTCTTTGCCGTACGCGATGCCGTGGATTGCCCGCTCAGCGCCTATTAACGGAGTTGAAGGTTCGGTGGCTGGGTTTGCGTTCGCTTGGAAGTTGGTCGAATTACCCTTGACCTTGGTTTTGCAATGGGTCGGTCTGCTGGCGCTACCTGGCCTATCCCGTGCAATCGCTGCAAACGATCGCGATCGAGAGACGCGACTGCTCAGGCAGGCCTGTTTGCTCAGTGTGATGCTCGCTTTGGCGGCTAGTTTCTTGTTGGTCGTAGGCAAGGGCGCTTGGGCTGACTTGTTATTTGGGTGGGGTAAGTTGTCTGCTGATCAAGTCAAATGGATCGGTTCCTTGGCTGCATGGGGGAGTTTGACATTGGTTCCTCAGGCACTTTTCTCGGTTTTGATGTCGCGATTTGCGGCCGCCAAGCAGCTGGGTGATGTGGCTGGTGCGGCTGCGTTCGGGCTTGCTACGTTGTTGAGCGCAATAGCGGTAACGCCGTACCTGCCAAGCTGGTTCCCCGCCAGTTCAATGCTCCAATTGCTGGTCGGGTATTGGGTCGCGGCGATCGCCTTGATGTGGCGAATGGATGCGGCTTTGTTTCGCGCCCTGCCATGGGGTTTGATGTTTGGCTACGGCGGTACCTTGCTCGGTTGCGGCGCGGCCGTCGTGAGTGCTTTGAGCATGCAGGTCCATGTTTGGGTTCATGCATTGGGGTCTGTTGCGGCAGTCACCTTGGTCACGATGGCCTTCTATGCACTCAGTGCTGAATTCCGACAGTTGTTGCGCCGCTAAACTCTTTGCTCATGCTCGAACTCTTGCAAATCACGAATGACCCGGCTCTTGCTCGCCATTGCGACAAGATCGGTGGCTTTCGGCTTTTCGTTGACTGG
>JANOPN010000083.1:0-36596 GCA_031421855.1 Comamonadaceae bacterium | reverse complement strand
CGAGTGATGATCGCACTTGGTTGCGTCGCAAGGTCTGAGTCGCTTGCTTGATCGGCTGCCCAAAACAGGTGAGACGCGGGGTCTCGCAACCGCAGCATTTGTCGTACCAACGTGGTTTTGCCCACCTGTCTTGGCCCTGCCAAAATTTGCATACGCTGCGGGCGCTCGGCCATGCGGGCTTTCAGCTTGTCAAGAACAGGACGGGTGAATTCACTCATGCCTGTAGTTTAACTGAGATAATTATTTCAGTGTTGTATTTGAGGTGGTTTTGATGTTCAAGATAGAGTTATTTTGATAGCAACAAACCCAATGAATCCGGTGACCAAGGGGTCATTTAATCCAAAAATAGACCCGGTAAGCGGTTATCAGGCCGTTTGCAAGGCCGCCCACATTGCCGCGTCTCGCTCAGCCGTCCAAATGCGGGGGTGGCTGATGCCGCTGGCTTCATCGAATGCGCGGCTGACGTCAAAGGGGAGGCAGTGCTCGTAGATGAAGACATGGCCGAAGATGGGGTCCATCGATTGGCGGGTGTGGGCCATGGCGGCTTTGAGGTCCATGCCTTGAGCTGCGGCTTCTAGGCCGCAGCGGTACAAGGTTTGCACCCAGGTTTGGGTGTAGTCAATGGCTTGATTGACCTCGGCAGCGCCGTTCATGGCTTCGCCTCTGCCGGGAACGATGGCGGTCGCGCCCAAGGCGCGCAGGGCCTCCAGGGTCGCGGGCCACTGGGCGAGTTGGGCGTCGCCGGTGTAGACGCCTGCATTGAATTCGACCAAGTCACCCGAGAACAGCACGCCTTCTTCTTCGACCCAGGCAATGGTGTCGCCGCGAGTATGGCCCGCGCCGGGGTGCCAGATTTGAACCCGCACGCCGCCCAAGTCAACGGTCAGCTTGCCGTGCTCACCCGCGCTGCCGTCGCCCACGACCATGGTGGGCCAGGTCAGGCCAGGCACGCTGTCTGAGCCGCGAAACAGCCGTGGAAACCGCTCCATCTCGCTTTTCATGTCTTCCAAGCCGCGCTCGACAATCAACTCATACGTGCCGCGGCTCGCAATCACCTCGGTCGCGCCTTCGGTCTTGTACGCACTCGCCCCCAGCACCCGCACCGCGTGGTAGTGGGTGAGCAGCACGTATTTGATGGGCTTGTCGCTGACTTGGCGAATGCGGGCAATGAGGTCTTGCGCCATCAGCGGCGTGGCGGTGGTGTCTGCCACCATGATGAAGTCTTCGCCGATGATGACGCCAGAGTTGGGGTCGCCTTCGGCGGTGTAAGCCCAGCAATGCTCGCTCAAGCGCTCAAAGGTGATGGTTTTGTCGGCAAGGTCGGCGTGGGAGGCGAAGGCTTTGGTCATGGCGAAGTTTCTTTTAGTGAAATGCGTTACGAATGAGTAAACCCGGATTCTAGGGTTTCGATCACCAGATTGGCAAACTCCGCGTAGGACATGGGGCCGTCGGGCTTGAGCCAAGTGAAGGTCCAGTTGATCATGCCAAACACCATCATCGTCAAGGCGGTTGCGCGCTCGGGCGTGAAGCGCTCGGGGTAGGCGCGGCTCAGGCAACGAGTGAAGGCCAGCACAACGTCGCGCTGGCGGTTCACAATGAGCTCACGTTGCTCGGGTGGCAAAAACCGGGTGTCGTTGAGCAGCACAGCGTGACGCGCCCCAGCCGACTGGTAGGCTGCCAAATAGCGATTGATGAGCTCGTGTGCGCGCGCGCGATCACTCAAACGCAGCCGCTGGGCCGCTGCTTCGCTTTGCGCGACGATGACCAACAAATGTTGGGTGTAGCGATCAAGCAAGTCAAACAGCAGCGCGTCTTTGGTGCGGTGGTAGTGATAAAGCGTGCCCTTGGCCACGCCGCACTCGTCGGCGATGTCTTGCATGCTCGCCTTCGCATAGCCATTGCGGGCAAACACCGTGGCCGCAGCGTCCAGTAATTCGTCGCGTTTGAGTGCATGGGTTGGGGCAATCGGGCGGGCCATGGAGAGGTTGTTGGCTGAGCGGCGACCAAACGGCAGCTACGCACGCAACTCGACGATGCCCAATCCGTCTATCTCCAGCGCTTGGATCATGCGCTCGCTGTAGTCGATCAGCAACTTCAAAGCCACGGCTTTGGTTGGGTTTTCGGCTTGAAGCCAAATCACGGATGGCGGGTGTCCGTGAATCAACGCAATTTCTTGAAAGTCTGCGTCACGGGTGACGATGACATACCCCTCTCTTTTGGCGTGTTGCCAAAGCATCAAGTCACTGGCTCGCTCCATGCCCAAAAGCGTGACGTGACTTGTGCCGGGGAAGTCGTGGACAAGAAATGGCACCAGTCGGCGCGACAGGTTTTCGTCCAGCAGAAGCTTCATCGCGCTTGCAAGGTGAGAGTCGCGTGTTCCCGGTTGGCTGCATAGGTCAGCACAGCCTGAATGTCTGACGCCAATAATTCTGGAAAATCGTCCAAAATTTCTTGCTGCGACATGCCAGAGGCCATCATGGATAGCACGTCGTACACCGAAATACGCAAGCCGCGAATACAAGGTCGTCCGCCGCGCTTGCCGGGGTCAAGGGTAATGATATTCATCAGGAAATGTTAGCAGCATCCGGGTGCTCGCGCCGATTGGATCGGTGGATTCGCAGACTTGAACATCACACCGCCAATCGACCCATGAACTCAACCGCAGACGGGTGTCAACTGCTGCGTTCCGTGCGCAGCCGCTTTTTGGATCGCTTTTGAGGATTCGCCCGCCTCCACGATTGCGACCAAGTTTGACAAGTAGGCCCCTGCGTTTTGGTGAAGTGAGGTGTAGTCGTTGCCGATCTTTTGCCACAGCGCCCGCTGGTCTGCATCGACGCTTGCCGGGATTCGAAGCGTGTCTGACCCATCAATCATGGCGTTGTTGATTGATTTGAACTGGTTTAGCCCTTTGCCAAGGAGAAAGATGGCTTCGGGCGAGGGGCTGCCTGGCACACTCAAACTTTCAGCATTCCACAGTGATTGCTTGATCAGCGCGTTGAGTTGGCGTGCGCCATCAACTCGGGCGTTCGGCGCTTGGGTTGCGATTTCGCGCGCTTGAGCATCTTCTACTCGATAAGCGACGTGCGACGCGGCACTCAGGAAGTCTCGAATCCCTTGATGAGCGGTTCGCAACCCGATTTCGTGCTTGACGACTGTTGCTGCCGATAATTCAATCTCTCGCAACGGCACATCGACCCCTTTGATTGAAGCGAGAGATTTGGCGTCGACCATGGTTTTCAATCGCGCCGCGTGTCGCGACAGCGCGGTCACGCTTTCCGCGTCTCCAGCAAGTGCCGAGACCTTTGCCGTCGAAGCAGCCACTTGGATGGCTGTGACTTCAACCAGCGCTCGACAGGCAGCCAACATGTCTTTGGCAGAGGATCTGGTTTGGGCCAAGGCGGGTGTGAGCGTCGTGGCTGATACCAGTGCTCCGGCTGCAAAGCATCGCAAAAAGTCTTTGATTTGCGAGGGCTGCTTCATGTTGAATTGGGTCATTTGTGCCTCCTTGATGCCATAGAAAATTGGTAGTGGGGATCTTACAGTCAGTATCTCCGCGGCAATTGAGCCGCGCGCTATGCTGGCGCGCATGACATTTCCGACCGCTTCTAAACCCGACTCGGCCTTTGCCGACCATTGCTGCGACTTGCTTGCTGACGCGGGGCCCTGTCGGCCCAAGCGCATGTTCGGCGGTTGGGCGATTTTTGTCGACGGTTTGTCGATCGCGTGGATCGTCTCGGACGAGTTGTACCTCAAGGTCGACGCGCTCACCAAGCCTGCCTTCGCTGACGCTGGTGGACGGGCGTTTGTGTACGAGACAGCTCACAAAAGCATGGTGATGAGTTATGTGACTCCACCGCAAGAAGCCATGGATGCGCGCCACTTCATGCGCCCTTGGGCGCGGCTTGCGATGGAGGCCGCCTTGCGGGCGGCGAATGCGAAGACGGCACCCAAACGCGTCAAGACAAGCGGCGCGGCGACCACGGCATCGAGTTCAAAGCGCAGCTCACCACCCAAGGCTTCCACGACCCAATCGTCTCCAGGCTTGAACACCAAAATCTCGTCAGCGGCTAAAAAGTAGTCTGTCAGGTCACCCGCACGAGTCAACCAAGCGCGGCCACAACTGATGCGGATGCGGGTGGCGCTCAATGGGTGCAATGAAAGGGCCTGATCGCGTTTGAGAGAGAAGCCGTGGCAGTGACGCGCTCGATGCATGCGAGTTTGCGCATCAGACTGATCAGATAATGGCATCAATGGGGTTGAAAGCGTGCTTGGCATGATGATTCTCCTGTGGTGCAATGATGAAGGCCAAGAGCGCTCTAGTCCAATGAACAATCTAAGCAATTTCGTTGCGATAAACGCATGAATCAAAACCCGACAGGAGCTGATGCACCATGACCCCGAATGATCTCTGTTGCCCGCAAACGGCTGGTCCGGTGCTGCGCACCCGTGCGATCTCTGTGGGCTATTTGCGTGCGTTTGAAGCTGTGGCCCAGCACTTGAACTTTCGCGCCGCAGGCGAAGACATGGCGCTCACCCAAAGCGCCGTGAGCCGCCAGATTCAGGCGCTTGAAGACGAAGTCGGCGTGCCTTTGTTTCGCCGCCACACCCGCGCGGTTGAACTCACCACCGCTGGGCAAGCGCTCTTGAGTGCGGTGCGGCCAAGCCTAGAGCGCTTGGATGCCAGCGTGAGGCAAATTCGCGCAACCGTTGGGCGCAAACAGGTCACCATCACCACGTTTGCGTCGTTTTCATCGATGTGGCTGATTCCGCGCCTCGAGAAGTTTCAGCAGCTCACGCCAGACGTCGACTTTCGAATCGACGGCTCAGAGGTGCGGGTTGACCTGGAAGTCAGCGATGTCGATTTAGCCCTGCGCTACGGGCCAGCCAACACCATGCCCGACCACGCCATTTGCCTGTTCAACGAGCAATTGACCCCGGTGGCCAGCCCGTGGTTGCTCAAGTCGCAGCCCAAAATCGCTTCGGCGCATGATTTGGCGAGGTTTCCGCTCATCGAGGCGGGCGACGCGTACTCCAGCAGCTTCACTTGGCTCAGTTGGCGGCGCTGGTTGGATCAACATGGCCTCAACAAACTGCAGCCCACCCGCTGGCTGTATTTCAACTATGCGCACCAAATGATCCAAGCAGCCCTCACCGGCCAAGGCGTGGCGCTGGCCCGCACGCCGTTGGTGGCGGCATCGCTGGCAAGCGGTGAGTTGATCGAACCGCTGCCCAAGCTGCGCATCGACTCGCCCATGTCGTACTGGCTCATCGTGGCGCAAAAAAACACCCGAAGCCAGCTCTCAAGCCATGTGCAAAGCTTCGTTGATTGGGTGCAAACCGAGGCGGAGCAAACTCGGGCTCAAATGAAGGCTTGAAGCACTTGTTTCCGGTTTTTAAGAGACATTTGAGCACTTGGTCACTGAATCCATTGAGTTTGTTGCTACAAAATCAGGATCGATTGGATTGGTGTGTATGCTGAACCTTTTGGCGAGGTGATCTGATGCAACGACTTGCGACTTTCATGGCTGCCGCCTTGGTGGCGGGTGGCGCAGCGGCCCAGTCACTCCCAGCGCCGGTGAAGCCATCATTTGATGCTGAGCTTGCAAAGTCTGTCGGTGCAGACGACTATGGCATGCGCCGCTACGTGCTGGTCGTGCTGAAAACCGGGCCAACACCCATGCCCGCCGGCAAAGAGCGAGACTCAATGTTCAAGGGGCATTTCGCCAACATCAATCGACTCGCGTCTGAGGGCAAGTTAGCCCTTGCCGGGCCGTTCGATGGCGTGGGCGGTTGGCGGGGTTTGTTCATTTTGGCCGTGACCGACATTGACGAGGCCAAGCGACTGACGGAGACCGACCCTGTCATTGCTAATGGAGAAATGGTGGCCGAATATCACAAGTACTACGGCTCGGCTGCCCTGATGCTGGTCAACGATGCCCACAAGCGGGTGGAGAAAAAGGGGTTTTGAGGTTTGCACTGCGCAAGTGGTGCTGAGTCGATCAGATTTGTCAGTGAGTGCCTCGGATTGCCTCGGGTTGCCTCGGTTATGCCGTCACCTTCACCACCGCATACCGCTCCAGAGTTTTGAGTCTGGCCACATCGTGCTGCACGATGGGTGCGGGGTAGTTGGTGCCCAAGCTCACGCCTGCGGCTTGCAGCTCCAGGGGGGAGGCCAGCCACGGTGCATGCAGGGCTTTGTTGGGCAGTTTGGCCAAAACAGGCAGGTAGCGGCGAATGAATTTGCCGTCTGCATCAAATCGCTCGCTTTGGCTGGTGGGGTTGAAGATGCGAAAGTAGGGCTGCGCGTCGCAGCCGCTGCTGGAGGCCCATTGCCAGCCGCCGTTGTTGGCGCTCAGATCGAAGTCAATGAGCTTTTCGGCAAAGTAGGCCTCGCCCCAGCGCCAATCAAGGCCCAAGTCTTTGGTCAAGAAGCTGGCCACCACCATGCGCAGGCGGTTGTGCATGTAGCCGGTTTGGTTGATTTGCGCCATGGCTGCATCAACCAGTGGGTAGCCGGTGCGACCCTCGCACCAAGCGGCAAACAGTGCCTTGGCCGACTTGCCGCTTTCCCATTTGATCGTGTCGTAGGCTGGCTTGAACGAGGCGCGCGCGACATGTGGGAAATTGGCCAAAATTTGGGCATAAAAATCGCGCCAAATCAACTCGGACAGCCACACACTGGCCCCGGCGTTGCCGCCTTTGTGCTCGGCCCAGCCCATGCGAGCCAGTTGGCGAATGCTCACCGTGCCAAAGCGCAGGTGCACCCCGAGGTAGCTGGGGCCTTTGATGGCGGGGTAGTCGCGGGCTTGGCCATAGTGCTGCATGCGAGGCAAAAAATCGTCAAGCAGGGCTTGTCCGCCGGATAGGCCCACTTTGACTCCCAATGCAGTCAAGTTGGTGGGCTCAAATCCGATTTCGGCCAAACTGGGCATGGCTTGGTGGTGAGCTTGCGGAATCGTCGCAAGCGACTGCGCGTGGCGTTTGATGGAGTAGGCGCTGAGGTAGAAGTCGTCAATCTTCTTGAGCCAAGCGTTTTTGTAAGGCGTGAAGACCGAAAACGGCCGAGCCATTTGCGTGAGAACCTCTTGCCGCTCAAAAATCACATGGTCTTTGAACGTGTTCAGCGAAACACCCAAGCGTGACAGCGCGCCGCGAACCTGGGCGTCGCGCGCCAACGCTTGGGGCTCATCGTCGTGGTTGGCAAAAACGGCCTGCACGCCCAAGCTCTTGGCCAGTGCCGGGATGGCCTCTTCGCTCCAAGCGTGGCGCACGATCAAGCCGCCCTGTGGTGCGGCGGTCATTGAGCGCAAGCCCGAGTCCAGTTCGCCCAGACTGCCCAAAATGAACTCAACCCGCCTGTCCGATCGTGGCAGCGCGTCCAAAATGGCGCGGTCGAGGATGAAAACGCACCAAACTTGCTTGCAGCGCTTGAGGGCGTGGTGCAAGGCGGCGTTGTCGCTGACGCGCAGGTCGCGCCGAAACCACATCAGGCCACGCGGCAATGGGTCAATAGTTGGGTTGGTGTTCGAGGCAGTTGGTGGCATTTGGCGAGGCAATAAAATCAGGTGATGTCAGATGATTTTGCACCTTCCTTGTTGTCGCACCACTTCTTGATCGCGATGCCGGGCTTGGGGGACGCGATCTTCAGCCGAAGCGTGGTTTATGTTTGCGACCACAGCGAGCGCGGTGCCATGGGCATCGTGATCAACAAGCCCTCGGACATCATGCTGCAAGAGTTGTTTGGCAAGGTCGACTTGCCCCTTGGGCGCAGCGACTTGCAAGAGCAAATCGTCTTTCATGGCGGTCCCCTGCACACCGACCGGGGTTTTGTGCTGCATTCGCCGGTTCGAGCCATTGACGCGCCCGACGACACCCCGATTTACGCCAGCACCATGGCGGTGCCCGGTGGCTTGGATGTCACCACGTCGCGCGACGTGCTGGAGGCCATTGCCAACGGCGGCGGGCCGACTCGGGTTTTGGTGACGCTGGGCTACGCCTCATGGGGCGAGGGACAGTTGGAGAGCGAGTTGATGGAGAACAGCTGGCTCACCGTCGCGGCCGATGAAGCCGTGATTTTTGACACGCCAATCGCCGACCGATATGCACGGGCGTTGTCCTTGTTGGGCGTTGACGAAGTGGCGCTCAGCGCCATTGGCGGACGCGCGTGATGGCGCTTCAAGTCGGGCAAGCACAGCGCGTTCTCGCGTTTGATTTTGGCCTCAAGCGAACCGGTGTCGCGATTGGCAATGGTTTGACTGGCAGCGCTCAGCCGCTGCGCACCATGGCTTTGGTGGGCGACGCGCGGTGGGCTCACATTGCCAAACTCATTGCCGAGTGGGAGCCCGATGCGTTGGTGGTTGGCGTGCCTTGTCACCCAGACGGTGCGGCGCACGAGATGACGGCGCAGTGCAAGAAGTTTGCCCGCCAGCTGCACGGTCGCCACGGCTTGGTGGTCCACGAAGTCGATGAACGCTACACGAGCGCCGAAGCCCAAAGTGCCGGCGCGAGCGACTTGGACGGCGTGGCCGCGCAATTGATCGCGGAACAATTTTTTAGGAGCCAGGTATGACCCTTGCGCTGGATGCCAACGCTTTGTATGACGCTTTGAAAGCCGATTTGCGCACACGACTGCAACCGCAAGACCAGCTGGTCGGCATCGCCTCTGGTGGGGCGTGGCTTGCGCAAGCTTTGGCGCAGGACCTGAATCGCCCCACACCCGCAGGCGTGATCTCGTCGGCCATGCACCGCGATGACTTTGCAAAACGCGGCTTGGTGTCTGGGGCCGCGAGCGCGAGCACGACCTTGCCGTTTGAGATCAATGGCGCGTCGATCTGGTTGATTGACGACGTGCTATTCACGGGTCGGACCATTCGCGCGGTGATCAATGAGTTGTACGATTTTGGTCGCCCAGCCAGCGTGCGCTTGGCGGTTTTGGTTGACCGTGGGGGGCGTGAGCTGCCGTTTGCCGCTGACTGCGCGGCGGCGCGAGTCGGCTTGCCCGCCGAGCAGCATTTGGCCTTGGCGCAGGCACCGGGCGGCGGCTTTACGTTTTCTTTGAAGGAGTGAGCCCGTGCTCAACAAGCGCAACCCTCAACTCAACTCGCGCGGCGAACTCGTGCATTTGCTGGGCATCGAGGGCCTGAACCGGGCCATGCTGACCCATATTTTGGATACGGCAGGCACATTTGTCAGCGTGAACGACCGCGAGGTCAAAAAGGTGCCACTGCTGCGTGGGCGCTCGGTGTTTAATTTGTTTTTTGAAAATTCCACCCGCACCCGCACCACATTTGACATCGCTGCAACCCGATTGAGTGCGGATGTGATCAATCTGGACATTGGCCACAGCTCAACCAGCAAGGGCGAGACCTTACTCGACACCATCGCCAATTTGAGCGCCATGGCCGCCGACATTTTTGTGGTTCGCCACGGCGAATCGGGTGCGCCGCACTTGATTGCGCAGCATGTTGCGCCGCACGTTCACGTCATCAATGCGGGCGATGGCCGACACGAGCACCCAACCCAGGGCTTGCTCGACATGTACACCATTCGCCACTACAAGGGCGATTTTTCCAAGCTCACGGTGGCCATCGTTGGCGACGTGCTGCACTCCCGCGTGGCCCGCAGCGACATCCACGCGCTCACCACCCTGGGTTGCCCCGAGGTGCGGGTGGTCGGCCCGAAAACGCTGATACCCGGTGACTTGGCGCCCATGGGCGTGCGTGTTCATCACTCGCTCGAAGACGGCATCAAAGACGCGGACGTGGTGATCACGCTGCGCCTACAAAACGAGCGGATGAGCGGCGCGATGTTGCCCTCGAGCCAAGCGTTTTTCAAGGCGTTTGGCTTGACCGCCCAGCGGCTCAAACTCGCCAAGCCCGACGCCATCGTCATGCACCCCGGCCCCATTAACCGGGGTGTGGAGATCGACTCCAGTGTGGTTGATGGCGCGCAGTCAGTCATCTTGCCCCAGGTCAAATTTGGCGTGGCGGTTCGAATGGCCGTCATGAGCATCGTGGCCAGCAGCGAGGCACAACCCAAATGAACACTGAAACCACACTCATTCGCGGCGCACACGTCATTGACCCCGCCTGCGGTTTTGACGCAGTGGCCGATGTGGCCATCGCTGGGGGCCTGATCGTGGGCATCGGCGCGCTGCCAAGCGGCTTTGTGCCAAACCACACGATCGACGGCTCGGGTTTGCATGTGCTGCCGGGTTTGGTTGACCTGTGCGCGCGCCTGCGCGAGCCGGGGCATGAGCATGCGGGCATGCTCGCCAGCGAAACCCGGGCGGCGGTCGCTGGCGGCGTCACCACCTTGGTGTGCCCACCCGACACCGACCCCGTGTTGGATGAGCCGGGCTTGGTCGAGATGCTGCGCACCCGCAGCCAGCGCCTGAGCGGGGCGCGGGTATTGCCTTTGGGCGCGCTGACTCGCGGCCTCAAAGGTGAGGTGCTCACCGAGATGGCAGAGTTAGCCGAGGCTGGATGCGTGGGCTTGAGCCAAGCGCACACGCCGCTGGCGAGCAGTCTGGTGATGCTTCGGGCGCTGCAATACGCGACAACTTTTGGGTTGACCGTTTGGTTGCGGCCTGACGATGTGCACCTGAGTAAAGGTGGCGTGGCCGCCAGTGGCGCTGTCGCTACCCGCATGGGGCTCAGTGGCGTGCCGGTTCAAAGCGAAACGGTGTCCTTGCATTTGATTTTTGAGTTGATGCGCGCAACCGGTGCCCGAATTCACCTGTGCGGTTTATCGAGCGCGAGTGGGGTTGCGTTGGTTCGCGCGGCAAAGAGCGAGGGCTTGGCAGTCACGGCAGATGTGAGCGTCCACAACCTCCACCTCACCGATGCCGATTTGGGTCACTTTGACTCGCGCATGCACCTTCGCCCGGTGCTGCGCCAGCAGCGTGACCGAGACGCGCTACAGGCCGCCTTGGCTGACGGCACGATTGATGCCTTGGTGTCAGACCACACGCCGGTGCAGGCCGACGAAAAAAACGTGCCATTTGCGCAGTCCACACCGGGGGCGAGCTCAATCGAGCTGCTTTTGAGCTTGGCCATCAAGTGGGCCGGGGCCGACAGATCAATGCTCATGCGTGCGTTGACGGCTGTGACTTGTGGCGCGGGTTCGGTGATCGGCTCGAAAACGGCTGGGCGGTTGGCCGTGGGCGCGCCTGCTGACTTGTGTTTGGTTGATCTTTGCGCTGTTTGGCAAGTTGGCCCCGAGCGCTTGCTCAGTCAAAGCCAACACACACCGTTTGCGCAAGATGCCACAGGCATGGCTTTGCCCGCCCGCGTGCTGGGTACTTGGGTGGCTGGGCAGCGGGTGTTTGAGCGCGCGGTTGTCTGATGAGTTGGGCGACGCGTTGGGCGGCGAATGGGCGGGCGCTGTTTCGCTTGGCTCGGGTTCTGGCGCATGTTTGCTCGGGCTACGTCACCATTCGCACCCGGTTTGGTGGGTTGCCGCAGCCCCAGCGCCAAGCGCACGTGCAGGCTTGGGCGCAAGGGTTTTTAAAGGTGCTGGGCGTGCGCTTGGTGGTGCAAGGTGTGGCGCGGCCAGCGGGCGTCGATGGCGTGACTGGCATGCTGATGGTCGCCAACCACATCTCGTGGCTTGACATTTTGGTTTTGCTCGCAACCCGCCCAGTGCGGTTTGTGAGCAAGTCTGAGGTGGCGGCGTGGCCGTTTTTGGGTTTGATGGCGACCGAGGCCGGCACGCTCTACATTGAGCGTTCACGCAAACGCGATGCCCTGCGCATGGTTCACACCATGGTTGAAGCGCTGGGGCGCGGTGACTGCGTGGGTGTGTTCCCCGAAGGCACAGTCAGCAACGGACGCTCGCTGCTGCCATTTCATGCCAATTTGCTGCAAGCCGCGCTGAGTGCTGACGTGCCCGTGCTGCCCGTGGCCTTCGTCTTTGTTGACCCAATAACGGGGCAACCGACCATGGCAGCCAGCTACGAAGGCGAGGCCACCTTGGCCAGCTCAGTGCTCAAGCTGCTGCGCAGCCCGCCAATTGAGGTGCGAGTGCGGTTCTTGGCTCCTGATGCAGCGAGTGGGCGTGACCGCCGTGACTGGTCAAATGACCTGCACACCCAAGTATCAAAAGCTCATCGCGAATTGATCAATTAGCAAAAAGGGCTTCCAACATGCGCTGGAAGCCCTTTTATTGGACAAATTCGACTTCGGTCGCCGAATCTATTGGGTTCGTTGCTATCAAATAGTAGCTAAAGAGCCCAACAATTTGACGCTGCTCATCGCTGCGTCGTTGGCGCGAAGTTCAATCCTTTGATGTGGATGCTGTTGGTCAGCGCCATGTGGCGCGGTGAGCGACCGACTTCGGTGGCGCTGGCAGACAGGGCTTGCTCTTTGCCAGAAGCCACGACAGTGCAAACGCCGCTGGCGCGGGTGGCCAGTGCGGTGGCGAGCATGCGCTCGTTCACGTCACCCAAGGGGCGATTCAAGTCATCAGCAACCAAACAGCTGGGCACGATGCCGTTGACAAAGCCGCCCTCGCCCTTGTTGTTGAGGCCTTGGAATTCAATACCGAAATGCGCTGTGAGGTTGTTGTCGGTTTGTGTGAATCCATAGGGTTTGCCGCAGGTGGTTCCGCCGATTTGAATGACTTCAACCCCGTTTGCGCCCACTCGCGAGCCCTTGAGCCCATTGATGATGCTCTCTGATGCTGAGCAAGTACCGCTTTGCGTCAAGATGTACACGCGGGGCAAGTTGAGCGTGGTCGAGAAGTTGCCTGTGCGCTGCCCTGCGATGTTGGGCAGTTGCAGGTATTGGTTCAAAAACGGGTAGCTGATGTTGTCGGCTTGGCGCTTGTCGTTGTAGGTCAGGCGATCAAAGATCGGCACGTTGGCTACCCGGTTGCCGCCAATCATGAAGCCGGCTTGGGCGGCGATGAACAAGTAGCCGCCGCCGTTGTAGCGCAGATCGAGCACCAAGTCGCTTACGCCAGCCGCTTGCAGCCGCGCGAATGCGTCGACCATTTGGTTTTGGGCGGTTGCGATGTGGTCGTTAAACACGATGTAGCCCACTTTGCCCGAGGGTGTGTCGATGACTTTGTCCATCAACACAGGGCTCGGCGTGACATTGGCTGCGGTGAGTGCAACCGTGACGACCGTGGTGCTGTTGGGCGGCACGTAGCCCAGAGTCAAAACCGAACCCAGGGGCGGGCTAACAAAGGCGTTAACAGCGGCTTGATTGGGAAAAAACATGCGCTGGCGGCCGGTGGCATCGTTTTGGATGACCATGCGTGCGCCGTTGATGCTGTCAAGTGTGGCGCCCCGGGGCACGCCTGCGCGTTCAGCAGGAGATCCCGGCTCGTTGTAGACAACGCGGTAGGCTGGGTAGGCTGACGACAACTCAATGCCAAAGCCCCCGCGAGCCGCGCCGCTGAATGTGGCGTTGGCCTCCGCGGTGGTTAGCGTGAAGCTGAATTTGTCCTCAGATGCATTGGCGACCTTGGTCAAGTCGTTGAAATATGCGACTGGGGTGCCGACATGGTTGGCCGCCTCGCGCGTGCTGGGGCTTGCTGCCACATAGGCCTGAGTGCCACGATAAAACAAATAGCTCTCATCGATGAAGCTGCGCAACCACCGCTTCTCTCCAGTGGGGGTGCAGGCGTCGGGCGCAAAATTGGCGTTTGACGGGGCGCAGCTGGTGCCCCCGGTGTTGCAAACGCATTTGAGGAGCGACGATGCCGACAGCACGCTCGGGGCAGGTGCCGGAGTGGGAGCAGGTGCAGGTGCAGGTGCAGGTGCAGGTGCAGGTGCAGGTGCAGGTGCAGGTGCAGGTGCTGGCGGAAAAATCACGATGGGTGCAGGAGCTGGCGCGGGGGATGAGCCACCGCCGCCGCACGCAACCAAGGTGGCCGCAGCAGCAGCAAAAAACATCGCATGCAAGGCGGTTTTGCGGAGTTTGATTGTTGTCATGTTTCCCTCAAAGTGAGTGTTGCTCGTGGTTTGTCCTGAACAGCAGGTTTTTGTGCCACTTATGGCCTCGATTGTAGGGAGCAAACGCAGCCGATGACTGCTGGGACGACAGTGCAAACCATCGGTTACACCGGGAAACAAGCCAGTTTTGGGTCAACCGCGGGCTACAGGCAGCCCCGGCGTGTTGCTCCATTCGCTCCAACTACCGGCGAACAAATGGGTGGGGCCAAGGCCCGCGATCAGCATCGCCAACACGTTGGGCGTGGCCGTGACGCCACTGCCGCAGTGGTGTACGACGGTCGCAGGGTCGCGCTCGCCGAGCAGGGCTTTGAATTCGCTTCGCAGTGTTTGCGCCGGTTTAAAGAGGCCATCAGCCGTGAAGTTGCTGGCAAAAGGGCGGTTCAATGCGCCCGGAATGTGGCCAGCGATGGGGTCTAGTGGCTCAACTTCGCCGCGATAGCGCGGTGCGGCCCGTGCGTCGATGATGGTTTGGCGGCCGCTACCCAAGCTTTTCACTACTGAATCAATAGCAACAAACTCAATGAATCCAGTGACCAATGGGTGATTTTTCATCAAATTGGCATCTAAATCGCTCGCCGGGCCTGATTCGACGGCTGCACCTGCGTTTTGCCATGCAGCCAGCCCGCCATCCAGCACGGCGCAGTGGTGGTGGCCCACCCACTGGCACATCCACCACAGGCGGCCGCAGTACTGCTGGGTTTGTCGGTCGTAGACGACGACTTGGGTATCCGGCCCAACGCCTTGGCTGCCCAGCCACTGGGCAAACCGCTCGCGCGTGGGCAGCGGGTGGCGACCGCCGCTTTCGCGCGTTGAGCCCTCGCGCTTTTCGCTCAAATGCAAGTCAAGATCGGCAAATCGGGCACCTGGGATGTGGTTGGCTTCGAATTGCCTCAGCCCGCTGCTGGGGTCGGCCAAATCGAAACTGCAATCAAAAACGACGACATCAGCGTCCGCCTTTGTGTCGGCTTGGAGCTTCTCGATGCTGATGATGGTGCTGTAACGGGTTGAAATGGTCATGGAGGACTTTTCGATGAAAAATAAGCTCTTGGTCGC
Organism: Comamonadaceae bacterium; assembly: GCA_031421855.1. Taxonomy (GTDB): domain Bacteria; phylum Pseudomonadota; class Gammaproteobacteria; order Burkholderiales; family Burkholderiaceae_C; genus JAAFHN01. The sequence goes on along the minus strand of JANOPN010000083.1, from coordinate 21,583 downwards.
CGGATTCATTCACTTCTTTGCTCTTAAATAAGTAGCAAGTACCGCACTGGTGATGACCAACCCCATGCCGGCCCAAGCCAGCCACGGCAGTCGCTCACCAAACAAGATTACGCCAAGCAGAGCTGCAAACACCACGCCGCTGTATTGCAAGTTCGCAACCAGCAGGGTTGAACCCATGGCGTAGGCCCGCGTCATCGCCCATTGGCCAACCGAGGCGAGCATTCCGATGGGCAACAACCAAGCGGCCGACCAACCCGGCCAGGCACTCAAGCCGGTGAACGGCAGCGCGAGCGTGCCCACCACGGCGCAGCCGCAGGCAAAATAAAACACGGTGCGCTCTTCGGGTTCGCCGAGGCGACCCAGCGCAATGACTTGCAAATAGGCGAACGCAGACACCAAGCCCGAGAGCAGTCCCAAGAGCGCAGCCAAGACTTGATCGGGCCCGACGCTCGGCCGCAGAACCATCACCACGCCCGAAAATCCCAACAGCAGCGCGCCCAAGAGCGGTCCTTGATCGCGAAAAACCCGTTCGATGTGAGCGCCCGCTTCGGCTCCGGCTGCATTGGGTGTTGCCTCGGCGCTTGCTTCAACCCCGGCGCCGAGCGACAGTTCGCGCAGCGCAAACAAAAGGCTGCCACCGACCACGAACGCAGCCACCCACAGGCTGCTCATGTAATTCAGTGTCATGGCGGTTGCCAAAGGCAGGTGCGCAATCGCGTAAAACCAGCTGCCCAAAGCCACCACACCCACGATGCTGCGCCACAGGTGCATGCCGGGCAGGCGCGTTTGCATGCCCACGCCGCGGCTGCGCGCAAAGGCGTAGACCAAGGCCATGCTGATCACGCCGCGCCAAGCGACCAACTCAGCGCTGCTGAAGTATTGCGAGGCGGTTTTGACGCAAGCACCCATTAGCGCAAACGCAAAGCAAGCCGCGAGCATCCAAAGCGCTTGCAAGCAGCGTCGCCTTAAGCCACGAGCCGGGGCGAAGTTTGCGCCCGGTACCACTCGTGAAAGTGCTGCATGCCGTCTTCCATGGGGCTTTGGTAGGGGCCAACCTCGTTGTCGCCACGGCTGTGCAGCGCCAAGCGGCCTGCGTCCATGCGAAGGGCGATTTCGTCGTCTTCAACGCAAGTCTCAGCGTATGCGGCTCGTTGGGCAGCGATCAATTCAGGCTCAAACGCATGGATTTCTTCAGGGTAGAAAAACTCCACCAAATTCACCGTGTGCTGCGGCCCGCGCGGGTGCAAGGTCGACACCACCAGCACATGCGGGTACCACTCCACCATGGTGTGCGGGTAGTACGTCAGCCAAATCGCGCCTTGTGTTGGGGCGACGCCACCGCTGAAGGCCATGACCGCGTCGTGCCAGCGCTGATACACCGGGCTGCCAGCGGCAGGGCCGTTGTGAGTTTGCAGAGCGCCACCGAGTTTGGCGCCAACGGTTTGCACCGAGTGGTGGGCACCGAACTGCCACTGCAGCTCGTCACAGCTCACAAAATTACCCAAGCCAGGATGCGCAGGCCCCACGTGATAGTCCTCTAAATAGACTTCGATGAAGGTTTTCCAGTTGTAGGCGCATTCGTGGATCAGGCTGTCGTGGTATTTGTAGCCGCTGAAGTCGATTTTGGCGATGCTCGCCAGCTGAGCGAGCTCAGCCTGCGGGTCACGGGCCAGCGCGCTGCCGCTGGTCTCAAACAACAAGCCTTGCCAAGACACCAAGGCTTGGTTGCGCAAATTCAGGCACGGATCAATGGGGAAGTGAGGCGCGCCCTTGAGCTCGCCGGTGGGGCTGTACGTCCAGCGGTGCAGGGGGCACACGATGTTGCCGCTGGCAAAACCTGGGCCAAGGCTGCCGGGCTGGGTGGCTGGGGTAGCGGCCAAATTGCCACGTCCACGCAGCATCACCGCTTGGCGATGGCGGCACACGTTGGAGAGCAGTTGCACGCCTTGAGCCGCGTGGATCAAGGCCCGGCCATCGTGTTCGTGGGTGAGGGTGGCAAAGTCGCCAGCCTCTGGCACCGAGAGCTGGTGCCCGCAGTAGCGAGGCGAGGCATCAAAGATCAGCTGCTGTTCCGCGCGGAACACCTCCAAATCAAAGTAGGAGGCCACAGGCAATTGACTGGTGGCGTGCTGAAACTGAAGACTCAAATTCGACATCGGGCCGAAACTCCCCTTGTGGTCGCGGAAAAAAAGACTGGTGCTGTATTTTAGTGGGTGGCGCGGTTCGATGCTGACATCGTCACCGCAGCGCGAAACGCCATCGGTTGCGCGCCTACAATTTGCGCTATCCATGAGAAAAAGTGCTGTCACCCCAACCGACGATGAGCCCGATGCCGTCAATCCTGCATTTGCGAGCCCAATCAGCTTTGAAGCGGGGCTGGCTGAGCTTGAAGCGCTCACCGATGCGCTCGAAGAGGGCCAAACCTCGCTTGACGACCTGCTGGGCGGGTATCGGCGGGCGGCTTTTTTGCTCAAACACTGCCGCGATCAGCTCCAAACGGTTGAAGACCAGGTTAAATTGTTCGATGCAACTGCAAATAGCGCGAACGCATGATGGGCGGCACTGTTTTGTCTTCTTTTGAGCTCGATCCATGGTCGCAGGCACATTTGGCCAACACCGAAGTTGCGATGAGCGACTTCATCACGCCTGATGCGCCAGCTGGTTTGGGTGCCGCCATGCGCTATGCCGTGCTTGACGGCGGAAAGCGGCTGCGGCCCTTATTGGTTTACGCGGCCAGCGAGTCCGCAAGCGGCCTGAAGGCTGCAACGGTTCGCGCTGCATGTGCGACCGAGTTGATTCATGCCTATTCGCTGGTTCACGACGACATGCCGTGCATGGACAACGACGTGCTGCGCCGAGGCAAACCCACGGTGCACATCAAATTCGGACAAGCTCAAGCCTTGCTGGCTGGCGATGCGCTTCAGGCGCTGGCCTTTGAGTTGCTCACGCCGTCAGATGCCAGCGTACCCGATGCCATGCAGGCGCAGTTGTGCCGCTTGTTGTCGCGGTCTGCTGGGTTCGATGGCATGGCTGGTGGCCAAGCCATCGATTTGGCTGCTGTCGGCAAACAACTCGACGAAGCCAGCTTGCGCAACATGCACCGCCTAAAAACTGGCGCGCTTTTGCATGCCAGTGTGATGATGGGTGTGGCCTGCGGGCACGTCGAGCCGCAAGCTCAGCAAGCCCTGAGCGACTATGGCTGGGCGATGGGTTTGGCGTTTCAAGTGGTTGACGACATCTTGGATGTGGTCGGCGACGCGCAAACGCTCGGTAAAACGGCGGGCAAAGATGCTGCCAGCGGAAAGCCGACTTATGTGTCAATTTTGGGGCTGACTGAGTCGCGTGCCTACGCTGATCGCCTGCACATGCAAGCCCAAGACGCGCTCAAAACATCTGGCTTGTCTGACACCCGCGCACTGTCGGCGCTTGCCGAGCGCGTCGTCGCTCGAAGCTCCTGACCCAGAGCATGGCTGTTTACACCGACGTAGCGCCAGAGCAAGCCCAAGCGCTGTGTGATCGATTGGGACTTGGGCGATGCTTGGCACTTGACCCCATCAAAGGCGGAATCGAAAACACCAACTACTTTCTCAGCACGCAGCGAGACGGCGAGCCCGCAGTTCGGCGCGTATTGACGCTGTTTGAGCGACTTCGCGCCGATCAATTGCCGTACTACCTTGATTTGATGGGGCATTTGGCGAGCAATGGCATTGCAGTCCCTGACCCCGTGATCGACCCCAGTTTTGAGAATGGACGCAAAACAGGCGGACACCCCAAAGTGTTGCAAGTCGCCGGAAAACCGGCCAGCGTGGTGAGCTGCTTGGTGGGGGAGAGCGCCTTGTCGCCAACGACGGCGCACTGCGCGCAGCTGGGTGAGGTGCTTGCACGCATGCACTTGGCAGGCGCGACTTTCGGCGGTCAACAACCCAATTTGCGAGCGCTGGCGTGGTGGAATGAAACCGCGCCGACGGTGATGCCGCATCTCGGAGCCGATCAATCGGCTCTCTTGGCCAGCGAGCTCGCCTACCAAAATCATGTCGCGACAACGCCGGCGTACAGCGCGTTGCCGCGCGGTGCCATCCACGCGGATTTGTTTCGAGATAACGTGATGTTCACGACCTCTGCATCGGGCGAGCCATTTTTGAGTGGTGTGTTTGATTTTTACTTCGCAGGTGATGATCACTGGCTTTTCGACTTATGCGTCGCGCTCAACGATTGGGCAATTGATCTCAGCACGGGGGAGTTGGACTTAAACCGTGCACGCACTTTGCTCGCGGCTTATGAGTTGGTTCGACCGTTGAGCGGCGCCGAGCGCCAACTGTTGCACGCCATGCTTCGCGCCGCAGCGTTGCGATTTTGGATCTCGCGCCTGTGGGATTGGCACAGGCCGCGCGCTGCGCAAATGCTGCAACCCCATGATCCGACCCACTTTGAGCGGGTGTTGAGGCTTCGGGCGCAGTGCGCTCCAGACTTGCTGGCTGTGCCGCAAACCCCGCTCGATTAGCAGACTTTTGTCACGGTCTTCACAAGTTCGTACACTGAACAAGCGCTGAGCCCCCAGGTTTGGCGAACTTTCCACAACTTTGCGCTTCGCATATCCCAATCGTTCATGAAACTCAATCTCGTTCCCGCGCGCACTGGCATGACTTGGGTCAAGCTTGGTGTGCAAACTTTTTTCAATCAGCCGCTTGCGTTGACCGGTTTATTTTTCATGTTTTTGGCGGTGTTCACTGTTGCTGGCTTCGTGCCGGTGTTGGGCTTGTTAGTCGCGCTGGCTTTGGTTCCAGCCGCAAGCTTGGGCTTGATGGCGGCGACTGATGAAGCATCGAAAGGACGCTTTCCAATGCCGGCGGTGTTGATTAGCGCCTTTCGGGCGGGTCAGGCCCAACGCAAGTCGATGTTGATTTTGGGTGGTCTGTACGCGGTTTTGTTCATTGCGATGGCCTTGGTCACGGTCGTCATTGATGGCGGTGGCTTTGCCAAGATGTATTTGTTGGGCGGTGCAATGAATAAAGAGACTGTCAGCGCGCCGGGTTTTCAATCGGCCGCTTTGGTGTTTTTGGTGATGTACGCGCCCTTTGCGATGGCCTTTTGGCACGCGCCAGCTCTGGTTCATTGGCACGGAGTGGGCCCAGGCAAGAGCGTGTTTTTCAGCTTCATTGCGTGTTGGCGCAATTTGGGTGCCATGGTGGTCTTTTGCCTGACGTGGATGGCCGTGATGATGGGCGCTTTGATGTTCGTGCTTTTGCTGACCGGCGCCATTGGTGGCCAAGAGTTGGTTGGCATCGTGATGGTGCCAACGACGCTTTTGTTGGCGAGCATGTTTTTTGTGTCGATGTTTTTCAGTTTCAAGGACAGCTTTGTTGCTGACGATGAATCCACGGCCAAACCGGTCGAGTCTGATGGAGTTGCCTCATGAGTTCTCACGAATTAATCGGCCGAAGCGAAGCTGAGGTCTTGTGGTTTAAGCGCCGAGGTGTCGTCGCAGCAGCTGCCGCTTGGGCTGCGTCGGGTGGTTTCGGGGCCGCGCTTGCGCAACAACGAACAAACATCGTTGAGTTGACAGGCGACGCGGTCGTGAACGGGCGACGCCTGCGACCCGATGCCAATGTGCAAACAGGCGACACCATCGAGACCGGGCCAAAGAGCAATTTGATCTTTGTTGTCGGTAATGCGAGTTTTCAGATGCGGCAAAACTCCCGCATGACGATTGAGCGCGGCAGCACGCTGAACGCTGTGAGTGTGTTGCGGCTCCTCACGGGCGCGGTCAACAGTGTTTGGGGGAAAGGCCACAACCGCCAAATCACGACTCCAACGCTGACCGCTGGCATTCGTGGAACCGGGGTTTACACCGAGATATTTGCCTCCCAAGCTGGTCGCAGTTATTTTTGCAATTGCTATGGCACGGTCGATATCGGCGTGGGCAGTGAGAGCGTTGTTTCACAGGCCCAATATCACCAGTCGTTTTGGGGCGAAGTTGAGCCCAAAAACGGCAAACTGATCACACCTGCAAAAGCCATTAACCACACCGACGAAGAGTTGGAGTTTTTGGCTCGTTTGATTGATCAACGCACTGCCTGGCAAATCGCGGGTAAAAAAGGCTCGTTGGATGGCAAAGGCTACTGAGACTTTTGAGTGGGTCGTCACGGCGGTGACGGTGGCAGTGACGCAGTAGCGCCACAATGTCGGGATGAACTCGACCACACCTCAAGCGGCGACCTCGGTCGTCAACACGCTGCACATTGAAACCTCTGCCCTCGCCAACGCGAGCTGGCATGCGTCACCGGTGCAAGCCTTGGCTGCTGACCAGATCAGGCTGCGCATCGAGCGCTTCGCGCTGACGGCCAACAACATCACCTACGCCGCATTTGGCGACGCCATGAAGTACTGGCAGTTTTATCCAGTGGAAGCAGGCAGTGGCGTTTTGCCGGTGTGGGGATTTGCCACCGTCGTCCAAAGCCTGCACCCTGGGTTTGCGGTTGGCGAGAGGATTTACGGGTTTTTGCCGTTTGCCGATGCGGTCGTGTTGAGCCCCACGCGAGTCACGCCGCATTCGTTTGTCGAGTCTGCGCCTGGCCGAGCTGAGCTGGCCGCCGTTTACAACCAATATGTGCGCTGCGCGGCAGATCCGTTTTATGCGCCACATAACGAGGCCGAGCAATGCTTGCTTCGGCCGCTGTTCATTACCAGCTGGTTGATTGATGACTTTTTTGCCGACAACACAGACTTCGGTGCCAAGACCCTGATTTTGTCGAGTGCCAGCAGCAAAACCGCGTACGGATGCGCTTACATGATGGCCAAGCGCGCTCGCGCCAGTGGTGTGCGTGTTGTGGGGCTCACATCTGAGGCAAACCGGGCGTATGTTGAGGGTTTGGGCTGCTACGACCAGGTCATCAGTTACGGCGAGTTGGCCCACATCGACGCTGACGAGCCCTGCGCGTACATCGACTTTGCGGGCAATGCGGCGCTTCGACGTGACATCCACACGCGCTTCACGCAGCTCAAATACAGCTGCTCCATCGGCGGCACTCACGTCACCGCGATCGGTAACGCTAGAGATTTGGCTGGTCCCAAAGCGATTTTGTTTTTTGCCCCAGCTCAAATCAAGAAGCGCGCCAGTGAATGGGGCGGTGCAACACTCAACGAGCGACTTGTCGAGTCATGGCAGCAGTTTGTCAACGCCATTGCAGCGGCTAGCCCCCCGTGGTTGGACGTCAAAACCCACCGTGGATTGGCAGATGCGCTTGCGACCTACCAAGCGGTTTTGGCAGGCGGTGGCGCACCGGCGCTTGGGCACGTGATTGAGCTTTGACTGTCGTGGACGCCCCATGAAAAAGGGAGGCCACGGCATCCCTTTTGTTCGATCTATGCGACGCTCAGAAGTGAATGCCGCGCATCATTTGCGACATGGCGATGGCCTCAGCTGACAACTTCGGTTTGGCTTCCTTGTCGCCTTTTGCGGCGGCGCTGTCGGGGAACATCCTGAAACTCGTATTCATCACGATTTGCGTGACGCGCGGTGCGATCGCATGCAGGATTTCACCGCACACGCCCAGCCGCGTGGAGATGCGAGCAGGTTTTTCGACGCACGCTTGCACGATCATGTCAGCCGCCTCTTCGGGCTTAAGCAAGGGCATGCTGTCGTAGATTTTGGTCGGCGCGGTCATCGGCGTGCGCACCAAAGGCATGTTGATGGTGGTGAACGTGATGCCCTGGTCGGCCATTTCAGACGATGCGCAATTGGTCCACGCGTCAAGCGCGGCTTTGCTGGCCACATAGGCTGAGAAGCGGGGTGCGTTCACCAACACGCTGATTGAGCTGATGTTGACGATGTGGCCCTTCTTTTTGGCCACCATGCCGGGCAAGAGGCCCATGGTCACGCGTAGTGCGCCGAAGTAGTTGAGCTGCATGGTGCGCTCAAAGTCGTGGAATCGGTCGTAGCTGCTCTCGATTGCTCGGCGAATCGAGCGGCCAGCGTTGTTGATCAGGAAGTCCACGCCACCGTGATTGGCTTCAAGCGTTTTCACAAATTCGGCACAACTCTCGGCGTTGGCGATGTCTGCGGGGTAGGCAAACACTTGAGGGTCTTTGGTGCCCTTTGACTTGGCATAGGCGGTGATTTCCTTGACGGCTTCGGCAAGCTTCACCTCGTCGCGGGCGCAGATGATGATGATGGCACCCGCCTCGGCAAATCGACACGATGCCGACAAGCCAATGCCCGACGAGCCGCCGGTGACGAGCACCACTTTGCCGCTTACTACGCCTTTTAAGCTGCGGTCAATGAAGAGTGCGGGATCGAGGTAACGCTCCCAATAATCCCACAGTACCCAAGCATAGTCGTTGAGATTGGGGCACTCGATGCCGCTGCCCTTGAGCGCGGCCTGGGTTTCGCGGCAATCAAACCGCGTCGGGTAGTTCACGAACTGCAAAAAGTCTTCAGGCAGGCCCAAGTCCTTCATGATTGCGGCTTTGACGCGGCGCACTGGAGCGAGTGCCAAAACGCCTTTTTTGATGCTGCCGGGAATAAAACCCATCAGCGCGGCGTTCACAAACAAACCAAATTTTGGCGCGTGCGCGGCTTTGGCAAACGTGGCCAGCACATCGCCCACGCGGTAGCCCATGGGGTCGGTGAGGTGGTAGCAGCCGCCGCCTTTGCTCACTTTGTGAGAAATGTGGTCGATGGACGACACCACGAAATCCACCGGAACGATGTTGATGCGGCCGCCCTCCAAACCAATGCTGGGCATCCAAGGCGGCAAAAGCTGGCGCATGCGCTGAATCAGCTTGAAGAGGTAGTAGGGTCCGTCGATCTTGTCCATTTCGCCGGTTTTGCTGTCACCCACCACGAGGGCTGGGCGGTACACCGTCCACGAGCCTTTGTATTCCTTGCGCACGATTTTCTCGCTCTCGTGCTTGGTCATGAAGTACGGGTGGTCAATGTTCTCGGCCTCGTCGAACATGTCTTCGCGCCACACGCCTTCGTACAGGCCCGCAGCAGCAATGCTGCTGACGTGGTGGAAGTGTTTGGTATCCATTGCCTTGGCAGCATCCGCCGTGTTGCGTGTGCCCTCGATGTTCACTGCAATTTGGCTGGCTTCGTCGGCCCCCAAGTCGTAGACCGCAGCCAGGTGATAAAAATGATCGATCGTGCCTTTGAGCGCTTTGAGTTGGTCGCTTGCGATCCCAAGCTTTTTGCTCGTGAGGTCACCGAAAACGGGGATGGCTTTGCTCGCACTGGCGCCCCAATAATTGCGCAGGCCTTCAATCTTGCCTTCGCTTTCTTTGCGCATGAGGAAGTAGACGACAGCGCCCTTACGCGCCAGTAAAGTCTTGACTAAGCGTTTGCCAATGAAGCCGGTTGCCCCGGTCACAAAGTACTGCATGTGATGCTCCTGCGAAAAAGGTTCACTAAAAAATTCGATCAGTCCATTGTTGCGCACGCAAGTGCAGCGGCTTTTCAGCGTTAACCCGGGCACTCAGCCCTTGTTTCCATAGAGCAAATCCTCTACAGCGCTAGAAGCAAAGCCCTAAACCTTTGCAGGGCAAACACATAAAGTTCGGGTTGTTAGCACAGGCGGTGTGTCCGCCTACTCATCACTTACTTCACAGGAGCCTCAAATGGTCAAGAAACTCAACAAACTCAGCGCCGGCAAAAAAGACAACGCACAACTCGGTGCCACCGTTAAAGAGTCCGCACAGCACATTTGGCTTGCTGGCTTGGGCGCATTTGCAAAAGCACAAGAAGAAGGCGGCAAAGTATTTGAAGCCTTGGTCAAAGAAGGCATGTCAATTCAGCGCCGCACCCAAGCTGGCGTGGAAGAGCGCATTTCAGAAGCCACCAACAAAATGGCTAACCTGGCTACCGACATCGGCGGCAAGGCCACCGGCCAGTGGGACAAGCTTGAGAACATTTTCGAAGAGCGCGTCGCCAAGGCTTTGAACAAGTTGGGCGTGCCATCGTCAAAAGACGTTGACGCTCTGATGGTTCGCATCGACGCACTGAACAAAAGCGTGCAAAAAATGTCGGTCAAGCCCGTTGCCAAAGACGCGCCCAAAGCTGCTCCAAAGGCCGTTGTGAAAGCTGTCAAGGCCGTGGTCAAGTCGGTCAAGAAGCCTGTGGTTGATGTCGCTGCTGTGGCCGAGAAAGCCACCGCTACCGTGAAAACCGCTGCCAAGCGCGTTCGCAAAGCCGTTGTCGCTGCGGTCTAATCTGACCAGCGCACAGCACCGCACCAAGCGGTGTTGAGGTTGAAAGGGGCCGTTTGGCCCCTTTTTCACGTTCCACCTACTTGTTACTTGGCCGCACATGACCCAACGCCCCCCGCTCACATCACCACCCCGAATCGCATTGGCCCTCGCAGGCGGTGGCCCGTTGGGTGCCGTTCATGAAATTGCCGCGCTTTGCGCCTTGCAAGATTCGCTAGAAGGCATTGATTTCACGCGCTTGAGTCACTATGTCGGTGTGTCCAGCGGCGGCTTCATCAGCGCCGCCTTGGCCAACGGCATCACGCCGCGCGAAATGTTGGCCATGTTTGTCGACAGCGACAGCGGTGGCGCTGAGATTTTTGACCCCCGTGGTTTGATGCAACCCGCTTGGGGTGAACTCGCTCGCCGCGCAATCACGGTGCCCGGCTTGGTCGCCAAAGCCGCCTGGAGCACCTTGATACAGGGTAAATCACTGGCACAAGCGGCTGAGATTTTGGGTGCTGCCTTGCCAACCGGCGTGTTTTCCAGCGACTACATCGACCAGCGCCTGACCGAGTTTTTCTCAAAACCGGGTCGAACCAATGATTTCCGACAGCTCAAATCCAAGCTCACACTGGTCGCCACCCACCTCGACAGCGGCGAGGCCGCGCCGTTTGGTCGTGCCGGTTTGGACGACGTGCCGATTTCTAAAGCGGTTCAGGCCAGCGCAGCGCTGCCTGGTTTGTATGCCCCGGTCGAAATCAAAGACGCGTACTTTGTCGATGGCGCGTTGAAGAAGACCATGCATGCCAGCGTCGCACTTGACGACGGCGTTGACTTGTTGATTTGCTTGAACCCATTGGTGCCTTTTGATGCGACCGTGCCAACTGTTGCGCGCATCATGCACCGCGGGCTTTCGCCAGAGCGACAGCGCATCCCCAGCATCGTCGAGGGCGGGTTGCCAGCGGTATTGAGCCAAACCTTTCGCAGCATGATCCATTCGCGCATGGAGCTGGGGCTCAAGCACTATGAGCACACTTACCCCGACACCGACATCGTGCTGTTTGAGCCCGATCACCGCGACCCCGAGTTGTATTTGGCCAATACCTTCAGCTACAGCCAGCGGCGCATGTTGGCCGAGCATGCGTATCAGCAAACCCGTGCCAGCTTGCGCGCCCGCAAAACGCACCTGGGCACGCAACTGGCGCGACACGGAATCAGCCTTAACCGCGAACACCTGGCCGACGAGCGGGTGTTTTTAACGACCGCCCACAAAGCGCCTACGCAAATTGGCCGCGCGGTGCAGCAACTGAAAGACGTGCTGGACGATTTGTCGTATTCAGTCGCTCGTGCGTGAGTTGGCCCCAACTCTTCGCAATTTTGGGTTGATCAAGCGGACAATCGCACCATGAGTATTCGTGTCTATCGCAGTGACCCTGCACCCGCGCCCCGCGATGATCGCTCGCCACGTTTTGGCGCGCCTCCCCGTGGGCCCCGCCCCGAGCCTGTCCAGCGACCGCCCCGCCGCAGCGAGCCGGCGCGCCCGGCGGTTGCTGACACCGCGCAGTCGCGCGCTGCGATGGCCGCGCTCAATGCGGCCTTGGCGCGAGGGGGTGCTGGGTTTGAGTCGCGAGAGCAGCCTCGTTTTGATCCGCGCGGCCGCGACAACAACCAAGCCCGAAATGACGGGAATCGTTTTGATCGAAATGATCGAAACGATCAGTTTGGTCGGAACGATCGTCGTGGCGATTTCGATGCGCCCCGCATGCCACCGCGTGCGCCACAACAACATGCGCCACCGCGTGCGCCCTCAAGGCCCCAGCCTCGCATCAGCTCCGAGGTTCACGCCGCGGCGGCCAACGGCGTGCCAACCGAGCGACTCAACAAACGCATGGCCGCGTTGGGCATGGCGTCGCGTCGCGAAGCCGACGAGTGGATTGACCGCGGTTTCGTGACCGTCAACGGCATCATCGCTCGCATGGGTCAGCAAGTGGTCGAGTCAGACGTCATCGACATCAGCCTGGCAGCGCGCCGTGAGCAAGAGCAGCAAGTGACGATTTTGCTGAATAAGCCCATCGGGTACGTGAGCGGTCAAGCCGAGGATGGTCATCCACCCGCTATTACTTTGATAGCAGACTCATCAATGAATTCGGCGACCAGAGGCCGAATTCGCTTCGAAAACTGGCATTTGAAGCATTTGGCACCCGCTGGGCGGCTCGACATTGACTCCACCGGTCTTTTGGTGCTCACCCAAGACGGTCGGGTGGCGCGCGCCATCATTGGCGAGGCCTCCGACATGGAGAAGGAGTATCTGGTTCGCGTCGAATATGAAGGCGCGCCCGAGATGGGTATCCGCCAAGAAGCCTTGGGCGAAGCCGCCATTGAGCCGATTGAGCCCCACCACGGCGGCAACCCCGCCAGCCAAATCATCAAGAAAAACGTGCAATCTGTTTTCCCGCACGAGGGCTTGATGCTGCTTCGTCAAGGTCTGAGTTTGGACGGCGAGGAGCTCCTGCCAGCCAAAGTGAGCTGGCAAAACGAAGAGCAGCTGCGATTTGTGCTGCGCGAAGGCAAAAAGCGCCAGATTCGCCGCATGTGCGAAGCCGTTGGCCTCAAGGTTGTTGGCTTGAAGCGCATCCGAATTGGCCGCGTCGTTTTGGGTGACCTGCCGCTGGGACAGTGGCGCTACTTGCAGCCTTTCGAGAAGTTCTGACGGTATTGGCAACCGTGCTCTGTATCATGCGCGGGTTTTCCAGTAATTTGCAGCCCCAAAAACCCATGCGAAAGACCCCCATGATCCTCAAACCCATGCGCCTGATCGCGGCCATGCTGCTCGCATCGAGTGGCGTGTTTGCGCAAGCCCAAACCGTCAACGCGATTTGCTCTACCGATCTGGCTTGGTGCGAGTTGGCTGCGTCCGAGTTCACCAAAGCCACTGGCGTGAAGGTGTTGCAAACCCGCAAAGCCACTGGCGAGGCGTTGGCGCAATTGCGCGCCGAGGCTGCAAACCCCAAAACCGATATTTGGTGGGGCGGCACGGGCGACCCGTTTTTGCAGGCGGCTGAAGTCGGTTTGCTTGAGCCGTATCGACCCAGCTACATCAATGACTTGCACGCTTGGAGCGTGCGCCAATACGCCACCAGTCAAAACATGGTCGGCGGCTTTTACACGGCTGCCATCGGGTTTGGGTGGAACACCACCGCGCTCAAGAAAAAGAAGCTCGCTGAGCCCAAATGCTGGAAAGACTTGATCGACCCCAAATACAAAGGTGAGATCGAGATCAGCCACCCCGCGTCCAGCGGCACAGCCTACACAATTTTGGCCGGGTTGGTTCAGCTCATGGGCGAAGAGGCGGCGTTCACTTACATGCGCAATTTGCACAAAAACGTGACCAGCTACACCCGCAGCGGCACGGCGCAAGCTAAAAACGTCTCCAAAGGCGAAGTCACCGTGGGCATCAGTTTCATTTTTGGGTTCGATAACGAGTCTCAGCAAGGCTTTCCGGTCAAATCATCCGCACCCTGCGAGGGCACGAGCTATGAAGTGGGTGGAATCGCCTTGGTCAAAGGCGCTCGCAACGCCGCGACAGCCAAGAAGTACTACGACTGGTTGATGAGCCCGGCGGGCCAAAGCATCGGTGCCAAGGCCAACAGCCTGCAAGCACCGGCCAACAAAACATTCGTCGCCGATAAGCGCATCCCCAGCATTGAAAATGTTCGATTGGTCAAATACGATTTCGAAAAGTATGGCTCGTCAGCCGAGCGCCGCCGTTTGATTGAGCGCTGGCGCAAAGATGTTGAGGCTGCACCAAAAAACTGATTGGCCGCCATTGAAGCGACACAAACGGGCCATTTCTCTTGAAATTCGACCCAACGCCCCCACACATTGGGGGCGTTTGCATTTTTCCCCTTTTCAAAAATCCCTCTCGATCATGACCACCCAACACAGCTTTCAAGCCGAAGTCGCGCAGCTGCTTCACCTCGTTACCCACTCGCTGTACAGCAACAAAGAGATTTTCTTGCGCGAATTGATCTCCAACGCGTCTGACGCTTGCGACAAGTTGCGCTTTGAGGCTTTGAACAACGACGCGTTGATGGAAGACTCCCCCAACTTGGAAGTGCGGATTGCTTTCGACAAATCGGCCAAGACGCTGACCATCACCGACAACGGCATTGGCATGACCGCGCAAGAGGCGATTGACAACCTGGGCACGATTGCCAAGAGTGGCACCCGCGAATTCGTTGGCAAGCTCTCAGGCGAAAGCCAGCAAAGCGCAAAAGATCAAGGCGCGCTGATTGGGCAGTTTGGCGTGGGTTTTTACTCAGGCTTCATCGTAGCGGACACGATCGTCGTCGAAACCCGCCGCGCAGGCAGCGCACACGCTGAGGGCGTTCGCTGGACCAGCTCTGGCACGGGTGAGTTCGCAACCGACACGATTACCCGCGCCGCGCGCGGCACCAGCATCACCTTGCACCTGCGCGACGATGCGCTGGAGTACGCTGACCGTTGGCGCATCAAAGCCATCGTCAGCAAGTACGCCGACCACATCAGTTTGCCCATTTTGATGGCCCAAGAAGAGTGGCGAGAGGGTGAGCCGATTGATGCCAACGACCCGTCAAAAGGCACCAGTGGTGGTGGCATGGTGGCAACTGGCGAATGGGAAACCATCAACCAAGCGGCAGCGTTGTGGACGCGGCCCAAAAGAGATATCACGCCCGAGCAGTACACCGAGTTTTACAAGCAACTCAGCTACGACGGCGCGGAACCCCTGGCCCACACCCACAACCGTGTCGAAGGCGCGCAGGAGTACACCCAGCTGCTCTACATCCCGTCCAAGGCACCGTTCGATTTGTACAACCGCGAAAAAGTCGCGGGCGTCAAGCTCTACGTCAAGCGCGTCTTCATCATGGATGATGCCGAAGCCCTCTTGCCCAGCTATTTGCGCTTCGTCAAAGGCGTGGTCGACTCGGCCGATTTGCCGCTCAACGTCAGCCGCGAGTTGCTGCAAGAGAGCCGCGACGTCAAAGCCATTCGCGAGGGCAACACCCGGCGCGTGCTCAGCATGATCGAAGACATGGCCAAGGCCCAGGTGTCTGAAGATGCCGAAGTGAACGACGCTGACAAAGCGAAATTTGCCGGGTTTTACGCCGAATTTGGTGCTGTGCTCAAAGAAGGCTTAGGCGAAGACCGTGGCAACAGCGAACGAATTGCCAAACTCATGCGCTACGCCAGCACGGCCAACGACGCGGTTGCCGTGTCTTTGGCTGACTACAAAGCGCGCATGAGAGACGGCCAAGACGCTATCTACTATTTGAGCGCAGACCACTTGGCCGCTGCCAAGAGCTCGCCGCAGCTCGAAGTGTTCCGCAAAAAAGGCATCGAGGTGCTCTTCATGACAGACCGCGTCGACGAATGGGCCTTGAACTCGCTGCATGAGTTTGACGGCACGCCGATGCAGTCCATCGCCAAAGGCGCGGTCGATCTGGGTAAGTTGCAAGACGAGGCTGAGAAAAAGGCAGCCGACGACGCGGCTGAGACCTTCAAGCCGCTGCTGGAGCGCGTGAAAGAAGCACTCAAGGGCAAAGCCAAAGACGTGCGCGTCACCACGCGACTGGTTGACAGCCCCGCGTGCGTGGTGGTTGAAGACGGGGCCATGAGCCTGCAATTGGCCCGCATGCTCAAGCAAGCTGGGCAACCCGCACCCGTTGCCGAGCCGATCTTGGAGCTCAACACCGACCACGCCATGGTCAAGAAGCTGGAGACCAGCGCGCACTTTGACGAGCTGGCCCACATCTTGTTTGACCAAGCCCTGATCGCCGACGGTGGCTTGCCCAGCGACCCGGCAGCGTATGTCAAGCGCGTGAATGCCATGCTCAGCTGAAGCCGCCCAACCCCAAGCCTGAGGGGCGATGCACACCGTGCGTCGCCCCTTTTCGCGTTTCGACCCCGCATTCAAGCGTTTGGTCAAGATCGCACTTGATTTTTGGGTCGGAGTTGGGAACCATCGCGCGGCTAAACCTCAAAATAAACATGATAAAAATTCTTAAAAAATTGAAACCCGCTCGAAAGACTTCGTTGGCATCGGCTTGGGTTGCTGCCGTTGCAGCGGCACTGAGTGCAAACACGGGTGCCCAAGCGCAAGCTCAAGGTGCCGCGCCAAATGCCCCTGTCGCATCGTCCGCGTCCGCAGAGCCGCCGCCCATGCGAGCAGTTCGCCTCAACCCGGGCGAAAAAATCACCTTGGACGGCTCCTTGAGCGCCAGCGCCTGGTCGCGGGCACCGGTATTCAGCCAATTCACCGAGCATCAGCCCCAGCACGGCACGCCAGCCAAGTTTGAGACACGCGTTCAGGTGCTGTTTGACGACCAGGCGCTGTACTTCGGCATCACCGCGCTCGACCCTGCGCCTGACTTGATGCGGGCTGAGTTGGTGCGCCACGATCAGCTTTTTCGCACCCAAGACTTTGTGGTGATTTATGTGGATGCGGTGGGGCGCAAGAAGTCCGCCAATTTTTACCGGGTCAACGCATTGGGTCTCAGTGGCGACGGGCTGCACACCGCGGACAACGACAACGAGGACTTCTCGCCTGACCATGATTTTGAAACCTCTGCCCAGCGCACACCGCAGGGCTTCACCGCTGTCATGCGCATCCCGTATTCGGGATTGCGCTTTTCGCCCGGCTCAAACTTGCCGTGGCGGGTGATGGTGGGGCGACGCATCCCGCGCGAGCAAGTGGTGCTTAACTTGTCCGTGCCGCTGTCACGCGAGGCTCGCTCATTCATCGACAACATGCAGCGATTGGACGGGTTCACGCCGCCCACACAGCAAGGGTTTTTGCAGCTCCGCCCCACCCTCACCGCGCGCACCACGTCAGACGACAACGGCTTGGCCACCAACCGCGAGCGCCAGTTCAAGGCCTCAGTCGATGTCAAGTACCGCCCCAACGCCGAGTGGGTGATGGATGCCGCGCTCAACCCCGACTTTTCGCAAGTCGCGCTGGACGTGCCGCAGTTGTCGCGCAACTCGCGGTTTGCTTTATTTTTGAGCGAGAAGCGCCCGGTGTTTTTGGAGTCGCGCGACCTCCTCAACTCACCCACCAGCGCGCTGTACACCCGCTCCATTCACGACCCGCGCTGGGTCGCAAGAGCCAGCTACAGGGGCGAGGGTGGCAGCGGCACCGCCTTGGTCGCCAAAGACAAAGGCGGTGGTCTCACCTTGCTGCCCGGCACATACGGCAGCGGTGCGGCGGTTGCGCCCACCAACAGCACGGCGATGGCTCGCGTGCGGCGCGACATCGACGGCCTGACCCTGGGCGCGCTCGGCTCGACCCGTGCTTATGCCGATGGTGCCGGGTCCAACAGCCACGCCGCGGTCGATTGGCAAGTTGATTTGCCAGACTCGTGGCGCACCACTGGGCAAATCGGTGCGTCAAACACCAGCGCGTGGGCCAACGCCACCGGTCAATTGAGCGAGCAAGCCAGTCGAAGTGGCACGCGTCTGAGCCTCAGCGCCAACCGCCGTGCCCCCCAATGGGATCTCAATGTCGGTTTTGACGCCGTCACCCCCGACTTTCGCAACGACGCGGGTTTTGTCAGCCAAAGCGGGTTTCGCGAAATCAATGGCGAGATCCGATACAAGGCCTCTGGCCTCAAGCTCGGATCGGTCGGTTTCAACGAATTGCAAGTCTATTTGGGCGGCCAGCACACGAGGGATGCGAGCCGTGGCCCGTCGCGCGGCAATACCGTCTCAGGCTGGCTCACACCGGGCATTTGGGTGCAAACCGCGCATAACTTCGAGGGTGCACTCGACTTGCGAGCCATCTCGCTCGTGCGCAGCGATGCGACAGCCCCGATGCTGCGAGAAAAATACGTCCACGGCTGGGCGAACGTCACGCCCGGCAGGCTGGTCAGCTTGGTCGAAGGCTATTTTGATGTCGGACAACTCGCCGACTACAGCGCCAACCGCACCCGCCACGGCCTTAAATGGGGCGCGTACGCGCGCACCCGGCTGCACCCGCGACTGGAGTTGGAGCCAAAAATCGACCAAATTCGCTTAGGCAGCGACACGGGCGCGGGCTTGGCGCTAGAAGAAACCGCCGTGCAACTGCTGGGCGTGTGGCATTTGCAGCCTCGCCACAGCCTGCGCCTCATCGCCCAAAGTTCAAGGTATCGCATAAGCGCCGATGCCGCTGCTGGCTTGGTGGCAGACAGCTCCCGCAGCAACATCCAATCGTTCACCTACATCTGGCGCCAATCCAACGCCCAAGCCTTCTACGCAGGCGCCACCCGAGGCGCCCAAGGCGCGCTCGGCGCACCCAAAACCAAGGGTACCGAAGCGTTTGTGAAGCTGCAAATGGAGCTTTGAGTGCTCGTGGCGGCGAAAAAATTGATTTTTTGGCACTTGGTCACGGGATTCATTGGGTTTGTTGCTATGAATTTTGCGTGATCATTTGAGGCTCCATTCATCCATCCATCCATCCACACCGTCATTGCCGCCAAAGCGGCAATCCAGCCCGGCCGCCCTAAACCACCAAGGCCATCTCATTCAACGCTGCCAAGCTCGCGTCATCTCTGTGACGCGTCGGCGCGCCGAAATCAATCGCATCCAAAGGGCTGGCCACGCCGCCCGCCACTTTCAGAACATGCGTGTAGATCATCGTCGTTGACACATCAGCATGGCCCAGCAAAGTCTGCACGGTGCGAATGTCCGCGCCGCTTTGCAGCAAGTGCGTGGCAAAGCTGTGGCGCAGGGTGTGTGCGGTGGCTGGCTTGGTCACACCCGCAGCACGCAAAGCGCGGGTCAGCGCCCTTTGATACGTCTCAGCATAGGCATGGTGGCGGCGCTTGGTGCCGCTGCGCGGATCAACCGACAGCGTGCCCTGCGCAAACACCCAATGCCATGCCCAAGACTCACCTGCTCGAGGGTACTTCGCTGCCAGCGCGTGTGGCAATTCAACGCCGGGCACGCCCGCAGCACGGTCAGCCTCCCAAAGTGCGTGGCTCAGGCGCAATTGCTGGCGCAAGGCATCGGCCAAGCTGCGCGGCAACATCACCACGCGGTCTTTATTGCCCTTGGACTCACGCACCATGATTGCGCCGCGCTCAAAATCAATGTCCTTGGTGCGCAGTCGCAGACCCTCCAATATGCGCATGCCTGTGCCGTAAAGCAATCGCGCCAAGGTCGAGTGCTCACCCGCCAAGCCCGCCAAAGTGCGCTGCACCTCAGCCACAGTCAACACCTCAGGCAAGCGCCGCGCCGTTTTAGGCCGCCCAATTTCACCCAGCCACGGCAGCTCGACCTTCAGCACCTCTTTGTACAAAAACAAAAGCGCCGACAAGGCTTGCTTGTGCGTAGAAGCCGACACCAACCGCTCATTGGCCAAATGCGACAAAAACGCCTCCACCTCCAACTGCCCCATCTCAGCCGGATGCCGCAGCCCGTGAAACCGAATAAACGCGCGAATCCAGTGGCAGTAAGCCTTCTCGGTGGACAAGGCATAGTGGTGGTAACTGATGCGCTCGCGTACTTGGGTGAGCAGCTTGGGCGGTGGTGCGGTTAGGCTGATCATAAAAACAGTATAACTGAGTTTGACAACACATTCACGGCCTGTACAGTGAAGCCATGTGCTCGATGCTGTGTGCAGTTAAAAAGTTATACTGGCGAGGCTTAGATAAATCAAGTTAGGCCGCGCAGAACACGCCCTTCACTGCTCGAAGCACTTCAAAATGCAAACTCCGTCTGAACCACACGATCTCGGCTTCACCTACCGGGTACGGAAGAGCGGAGAAGTCGAGATCTTTCATCACGGTCGCCTGGCCTCCACACTTCGGGGCAAAGATGCGGCGGACTTCAAGCAAGAAGCCCAACACGAATCCAGTTCCGAGGCACAGCAACTTATGGTAAGACTCACCGGCAACTACAAGCATGGCAATGAGCGCGCGGCAAGTCAGCATCCGAGAAACCGGAGATGAAGGCGAGCCACTTGCAGTCGTTGGCACTACGCCAAAGCGTGAAGCCTCAAACCGCGGTACGTCGCCAGCGGCTTCAGTCCCAAGGCACCGAGCCCTTGTGCCACTCACCTGCCAACGTGGCGCACGTACGGGTCAGCGGCCCTATCCGTCACTACTCCCGTAGGCTTCAGTACGCTATCTGCCCCAGTCGCATCCGCACGGCGCGGCCTAACCCCTCGCTCAAGCGGAGCGCCAACGGCATGTCGCGCCGGCCATCAAGCGCAGGGCCTGTGGCCCATTTTGCGCTTGCTGTCCAGCGCGCCACGCCGTTGTCGCCCGCTTAGCTCGAACGTTAGGCCTCACAAACACATCCCATGGTCACACTCGTCCCGATGAACTCCGACGCCTTCGCGGGCTACCGAGACGCCGCAGCCTCGGGCTACGCCGCTGACAATGTCACGTCCGGTCGGTGGCCGCAGGAAGGAGCATTGCAACGCTCGTACGAGGACTTTGACGACTCGCTTCCCCAAGGATTGGGCACGCCCCAAAACTTCGTCTACGAAATGATCAGCAAGAGAAGCGGGGAAGTTGTTGGAGTCCTATGGTTTGCCATAGTGGTCAAGAATGGTCTCAAGTCTGCTTTCGTGTACGACGTTGAAGTCAAACCAGAGTTTCGGCAGCAAGGATTCGCGCGAGCCGCCTTCGCAGAGATTGAGCCAATCGTGAAGGCACTTGGTCTGTCAAGCATTGGGCTGCATGTGTTTGGCACCAACCTCGCTGCCCAGTCCCTCTACGAATCACTCGGCTATGGGGTCACTGGCATAAACATGCTCAAACAGCTCGGCAGCAGTGAGGCCTAACGAAAAAGGTTAGATCGCGCTTGCCGCGATCTGAACCGGTTGTTGGACAAGCCCGGTTTTGAGGCGCCAAGTTCACTGGAAATAGTTTTTGCATTTGCACCGTGTGCCGACGACCTGGGGGATTCCCGTGAGCGTCGTGTCGGTACTTCAGGCCGTCATTGCAACAGCTCGTGCGCCAGATGCGCATTTTGGCTACCCGCGCCGCTGACTTACCAGCACTTTTGGGCGAACGCATTCACCAGCACCCGCAAGCACCGACACGTTGAACGAAGGCTGATGGCCAGATTCTTCGTCGCAGGATCACCATGGGCGCACCGCAACAAGTGCAAAGCCATTGGGGTCTTGGGGTGGGCGTGGTAGCCGGGGCGGGTGAGCCCACGGGTGGTTTGAACACCAGCAACTTCAACAGCGCCATCAAGCGCTTGCTGTTGGGGTGCAGAAAACAGAAGTTGCGTGAGCGCCGAAACCCCTTGGGCAGCGCGTCGCTCAACCGAAAGCGCCAATCGCCAATCGCCAATCGCCAATCGCCAATCGCCAATCGCCAATCGCCAATCGCCAATCGCCAATCGCCAATCGCCAATCGCCAATCGC
>JANOPN010000082.1:0-8980 GCA_031421855.1 Comamonadaceae bacterium | reverse complement strand
ACTCCCCCCTGTGTCAAACTAGTTGTCGACTCCATCTTTTTCAAGCGGATCGTCCGCTGGAGCGACACACATGAACCGAACAAACTACTCCCCCGAATTCAGAGAGCAAGCCCTGCGAAGGGTGCGCGAGCGTGGATCTCTCACGCTTTCCAGCGTTGCCGCCGAGCTCAATGTTTCCTTGGGCACCCTCACTGGCGGGATTGGTGACCGCGGGGCGGCGTCTTGGGTTTTGCCCCTGGGGGAAAACCCCTTGCCGCAGGGCAATGCAGCCGCTTGGAGCGCCGCGCAGCGGCTGCAGGCCTTGAACGAAAGTCACGCACTGAGTGGCGATGCCCTGCACGTTTGGTGTCGAGAAAAGGGCTTGTTTGCACACCAGTTGCAGGCCTGGCGACACGCCTTTTGTGAGCTTGCCGAGCCAGCATCCCACGCTTTGCGCGCCGAGCGCGCAGCGCTGCGCGAGCTGCAAACCAAACACGACGGCTTAGCGCGCCAGTTGCTGCGCAAAGACAAAGCCTTGGCGGAGGCGGCGGCCCTGTTGGTGCTGCAAAAAAAGTTCCAGGCGCTGTGGGTGGACGAGGCTCCATGACCTCTGACCAACAGCGCCAAATCTTGCTGCCGCTGATTTCGCAGGCCGTGCTGTCTGGCGCGCGCTTGGCATCGGCCTGTGCGCAGCTCGGCCTGAGCCAGCGCACGGTTCAGCGCTGGCAGCGCGCCTGCGCCGGCGTGGGTGACCGCCGTGTCAGCGCCCTGCGCGCCAAGGTGACTCCTCCCAATAAACTCACCGCAGCGGAGCGCGACGCTGTCATGCGGCTGCTCAACAGCGCAGCGTTCAAAGATCTGCCGCCCAGCCAAATCGTGCCCCGCTTGGCTGATGCAGGGCACTACGTGGCCAGCGAGTCCACGATGTACCGCTTGCTCCATGAGCACGCTCAGATGGCCCACAGGCGCTTGGAGCGCGCTCCGCACAAGGTGAGCAAGCCGCGCGCACTGGTGGCCACGCAGCCAGACCAGATCTACTGCTGGGACATCACCTATTTGCCCGCCCCTGTGCGCGGCATGCACTTTTATTTGTATTTGTTTGTCGATATCTTCAGCCGCAAGATCGTTGGCTGGCAGGTGTTTGACCGCGAGAGTGCGCAGCTCGCTGCTGAGCTGCTGCAAGACATTTGCGAGCGCACAGGTGTACCCGCAGACCAGCTCACGGTGCACTCGGACAACGGCGCGCCAATGAAGGGCGAGACCATGCTGGCCACGATGCAGCGCTTGGGCGTTGCAGCCTCGCGCAGCCGCCCCTCGGTGAGCAATGACAACCCGTACTCTGAGGCGCTGTTTCGAACGCTGAAGTACCGCCCCGAGCTGCCGGTGAGCCCCTTCGAGGATCTGTGGCACGCGCGTCGTTGGGCACTTCAGCTGGTGCATTGGTACAACTCAGAGCACCGCCACAGCGCCATTGAGTTCGTCACGCCAGATCAGCGCCACGCGGGCCTGCACGAAGAGTTGCTGAACAAGCGCCGCGCTGTGTACGAAGCAGCTCGCCAAGCCAACCCAAACCGCTGGTCAGCCAATGCACGCAACTGGAGCCCAACCAAGGAAGTCCATCTCAACCCCAACAAAACGTCCAAGGAGGAGAGCAACCAAACCCAAAAAGCAGACTAAAAACAGCCACGCACGCGACAACTACCTTGACAACTACCGACTCCGTTCAGCGCCACGTAGTTCACATGCGCCTTTGCCGCATCATCCAACTCCTTGACCGACACCACCTCCGACCAGCCGCACTCTGCCAATGCTTTGTTGTACGTTGCCAGCGATGCCGCCGAAGCTGAACCAACCTCATAGCTGCTTGGTGTTGATTTGCCAATGTCGATTGCTGGAGCCAGAGCGGGAACAGGCAGTGGAGCCGGTGCCGGTGATCCGATCGGAGCAGGGGAGGGCGCTGGCGAACCCCCACCGCCACAACCCGCCACAACAAGCGCTGCCGCGAACAAACTACCCAGTGCGCGAACTTTCGTGTCTTTCGACTGTTTCAAACTGTTTTTCATTTCGTATTTTCCTCATTGCCTTTCAAGCCCGAAGCCACAGCCTCAGACTCACCACAAAATATTGATTCGCACTCAGCGACAACAACGCCCGAGACGCCACTTGCTCGCAAATGCTCAATCACCCATGCAAACCGCTCCGATGCCAATGCAGCCTCTTCCCTTCGCAATCCCTCAATGACAAACTGTCGCAGCAAGCCCTGATAAGTCGATGACCCGTTCGACTCGGCCAGCGCTTTCAATCGCCTGATGGTGTCTTCACCGAAGCGAGTCGTTGTGAGCTTTGCGTTTGTCATGTGTCCGCTATACGCATGTATTGTGAAACACCATACAATTTATTGGCCGTGTTGTATTTTTGCTATTGACATAGTCAAGCCAACTTTCGCACGGCTCCATCACCTTCACGCCCGATGATCACCGCTTGTCAGCCAGTCTTGAGCCAATTGGCAGCTTGTTTGCCAACTTTTGGGCGCGGCTGCTGCACCGAAATCCGCGCGATTGTTCGGAATATGACAACTAGAAAACGGGCCCTTGCGGGTGCAAATTGCGAAGGAAGGTGTTGCAGGGTAAACACAATACACCGCCGATCTTGATTTCTTCGTGTCCCATGTACAAGAGACAAACCTTCGCTTGCGGATAGTCCTCCATGAATGCTTTGAGTGCGCGCAGATCGGTGTGGTGCACGTTGCGCGAGCGCTTGACCTCGACGGCCACAAAGACGTCTTCGCCGTAGACCACAAAGTCGACTTCGCTACCGGACTTCGTTCGCCAGTAAGACAGCTCCGCTGGGATGCTGCGGTGGCTCGCCCACGCCCGGAGGTGCTGGGCGATGAGGCCCTCCAAGGCCATCCCCTCAATCTCCTCTGGGCTGTCGAGTGGTCCTTTGGGTCGAATCGAGCGATACACGCCAACATCAAAGTAGTAAAACTTGTCATGCGCAACCAAATGACGCTTAGCCCGGCGTGTAAATACCGGCAGTCGAAACGACAGCAGCAGGTCTTCCAGTATTTCCAGATAACCTTCGACCGTTTTTCGGCCAATTTGACACTCGCGCGCGACCTCTGCGAGATTCAGCAGTGAACCATGTGAGAAGCTGATGGCTTCCAAAAACCGCGCAAAGGCGCTCACATTGCGCACAAGAGCTTCGGCCTGTACCTCTTGCACCAGGTACAGCGACGCATAGGCGCGCAGCGTGTTTTGTGGCTCAAGTGCACGCCAGACTAACGGGACTAAACCGATCTCAAGTGCTCGCTGCAAGTCAAACGCATCACCCAACTCGGCTGCCATGAATGGATGCATGTGCAGCTCGGTCAGCCGTCCGGCGAGTAAGTTGGCAGCTCCTCGGCGCAGCTTTCTGGCGCTCGATCCTGTCAGGGCAAAACGCAAAGGCCGATTGCCTTCGACTAGCTTGTGAACCACATCCAAAAGGGCAGGCACTTTCTGCACCTCGTCAATGACCACGTTGGTGACATGCGGCTGCGCGTCAATGCGCTCCAGCAAGCGCTCGGGCTTGGCTTGAAACAAGCGCAAAGTCTCGGGATCAAGCAGATCGATCCACAGCGCGGTTTCATGAAGGGCGCGCAGCCAAGTGGACTTTCCGGTGCCGCGCGGACCAAAAAGAAAGAAACTACCCGCATGCGCTCGCAGAAATCGAACTGTCACTTCCATATTTGCTTCTTATTTGGAGTTAAGTGAGGAATTATGGCGCATCAACGCGTGCGCGCCACGCGTTGATGCGCCGTATGAAGGGTTCCCCCAAAGAAAGCAGAGCGCGAGAAAATGTCGAACGTGACTCTTGTGCGCTCATGCGCTTTTGATGCTTGAGTTGATGGTACTGATTGAACAAATGTGAGCGCATTCCCCACCCTGGCTCACACCGAGGGATGGGGAATGCGCTCGCATTTGTTCAACAAGCAAGAGCGCTTTTCAGTTTGGTGGGATCGATGTACGCTTGATCGTGCTCGACACAACAATGCGTCTTGCGCGCGAACGGCAAACGCCCAGTTAAAACGCGCCGGAGTGCCCAGACCCGCCCGCCAAGGTCTCAAACTTGGTGATGGGTTTCAGGAATGCGAGTTTGACGGTTCCCGTGGGCCCGTTTCGTTGCTTGCCAATGATGACCTCAGCAACTCCCGGCTCTTTGGATGCCTTGTCGTAGTAGTCATCGCGGTAGATGAACATGATTACATCGGCATCTTGTTCGATCGCGCCCGATTCACGCAGGTCGCTCATCATGGGGCGTTTGTCGGCGCGGGTTTCGACGCTTCGGTTTAGCTGAGACAGCGCGATGACGGGGCACTGCAACTCTTTGGCCAGAGCTTTGAGTCCACGCGAGATTTCACCGATCTCGGTGGCGCGGTTTTCTTCGCGCCCATCACTGCCACCGCTCATGAGCTGCAAGTAGTCGACGACGATCAGCCCTAGCTTGCCGCATTGGCGGGCCAACCGGCGGGCGTTGGCGCGGAGTTCACTCGACGTGAGGCCGGCGGTCTCGTCAATGTGCAAGCTGACAGTTCTCAGCTTTTCGATGGCTTCCGTCAAACGAGGCCATTCTTCGTCAATCAATTTGCCGGTGCGCAGCCGCATTTGGTCGATGCGGCCGATGGAGCCGACGATGCGGATGGCGAGCTGAGCAGCGCCCATCTCCATCGAGAACACTGCCACGGGCAAGCCTTCGTTCAACGCCACATGCTCGGCAATGTTGATTGCCAAGGCGGTTTTACCCATGCTGGGGCGGGCCGCCAGCACGATCAAATCACCCGCTTGCATGCCACTGGTCATGCGATCAAAGTCAATGAAGCCCGTCGGAACACCGGTGATGTCGTTGGGGTTGTCTGCCATCTCTTGCACGCGGTCCAGCAAATCCACAACCAAGGTGTCCATGCTTTTGAAGCCTTGCTTCATGCGCGAGCCTTCTTCGCCGATGGCAAAGATCTTTTGCTCGGCTTCGTCGAGTACCTTGGCGACCGATTGCCCACCCGTGTTGAAGGCTTTGGTCGCGATTTCGTCACTCACGCTCACGAGTTTGCGCAAAATACTGCGCTCGCGCACGATCTCGCCGTATCGGCGAATGTTGCTGGCACTGGGAACGTACTGGGCGAGTTGGTTGAGGTAATTCAACCCGCCAATGTCTTCAGACTTGCCCTCAGACTCCAACTGCTCGTAGACCGTGATCACGTCTGCGGGCTTGGTTTGGTTGATGAGTCGACCGATCGCTGCCCATATTAGGCGGTGTTCGTAGCGATAGAAGTCGCCGTCGTGCAACAAATCGCCAACCCGGTCCCACGCGCCGTTGTCGAGCAACAAACCACCCAAAACAGATGACTCGGCCTCAACGCTGTGCGGTGGGATTCTGAGCGGGGCCAGCTGACGGTCGGCGATATAGCTGGGCTCGGCGTCAAAGTCGGTGGGCGTGTCGGGGTAGTCGGTCGGCATGGGGTTAGTGTGCGCAAGAACAGCGCGAAATGCTAGGCACAGGTGTGTGTGCAATCTGTGGATAACCCACGGAAAGTTGTGGAAATCTCGAGTTCTCTCGCCCCAAAACAAATCGCCGCCCAATTGGGCGGCGTTTTATCGAAGTCCACGCATCGTCGACCACAAAGGTCGATGATGCGAGGCGCTCTCTTGGGTGCCAGATTAAGCGGATTCGCCCAGCACGGCAACCGTCACGTCAACCACCACGTCGGTGTGCAGCGCGACTTGCACCACAGATTCCGACACGGTTTTGATCGGGCCGTTGGGCATGCGAACCTGGGCTTTCACCACGGTGAAGCCTTGGCGAACCAATTCTTCAGCGATGTCCGCATTGGTCACAGAACCGAACAAACGACCGTCGACGCCGGCCTTTTGGGTTAGCTTGACGGTGGTACCGCCGAGTTTTTCGCCAACGGCTTGCGCTTGGGCATGCTTTTCAGCGGCCAGCTTTTCCAAGTCGGCGCGGCGAGCGTTGAAGTCGGCGATTGCCGTCGACGTGGCACGCTTGGCCAGCTTGGTTGGGATCAGGAAGTTACGGGCGTAACCGTCTTTGACGCGAACGACATCGCCGAGTACGCCAACGTTGATGACTTTGTCCAACAGAATGATTTGCATGGTGTGGACTCCTTAGACCTTGTGCTGGTCGCAATAAGGCATGAGCGCGAGGGTGCGTGCACGCTTGATTGCGGTGTTGAGCTGGCGTTGATAAATCGCGCGGGTGCCCGTCAAGCGTGCGGGGATGATTTTGCCGTTTTCAGACAAAAAATCACGCAACACGTCGATGTCTTTGTAGTCGATTTCTTCGACTTTTGCCACAGTGAAGCGGCAAAAGCGCTTGCGCTTGAAGAGCGGATTTTGAGCTTGGCGGCGAGGGCGCTTGTCTTTGCTTTTGGGTTTAAAGGCCATGGTGGGCTCCAAACAAAATTTGAAAATGAAAGAGAAAGGTTCTAGTCGATTCGGTTAGCGATGATCTGAATCAAAGCAACTCGCACTCTTGAATGTGAAACAACGTCTGTTTGCCGCGCTTTGCGTTTGCTAAAAAGCCCCTCAGCTCCAGAGAGCCGCCCAAGGTCGCACGCGACAGTCTCAGGGCTAGGGGGCCGAAGGCCACGGCGTTTAACTTGAGTTGAACGATGCGGCCAGCGGTTGATTCAGCATCTGCAAGGATTTGGCGCGATTCGTGCTGCAGCACCAGTTCAACTGCGGGGATGCCAGCCGGGGTGTATCGAAGCGGTTGGGCTTCAATGAGTACCGCGGTGAGGCGTACCGAGTTGTGGTGCTGCGGCAGATCGCCGATGGTTCACTCCAAAGGGTATGCGGGTTACAAGATCAGATCGATCGCGTCAGACGTGCTTTACGCGCGGCCGGCCGACTCGGTTTGACCGCGGGGAGCATAGTCGCCTTGACCACGTGAGCCATAGTCGCCTTGTCCACGGGGTGTGAACTCTGGCTGAGCTGCTTTGCGTGCTTCTTCGCGCTCAACAGCTTTCATCATGACTGATGGGCCCGTCTCGGCACGCTTTTTCAACACCGTCATGTGCCGAAGCACCGCGTCGTTGAAGCGGAATGCATGCTCAATCTCTTCCATGACCGGCTGGCCAGCTTCGATATTCAAGCAGATGTAATGGGCTTTGGACAGTTTGTTGATTTGGTAAGCCAACTGACGTCGGCCCCAATCTTCAACACGATGCACTTTGCCGCCACCTTGGGCAATCATGCCCTTGTAACGATCGAGCATCGCGCCCACTTGTTCGCTTTGGTCCGGATGGATTAAAAGCACGATTTCATAGTGACGCATGAACACTCCTTATGGAAAAGCCACCCAGTGCGTCATGTACCGGTTGTGGCAAGGGAAAACCCAATATTATACGTTGGGTTTGATGGGCCGTTTGGTCACAGGTCAGCCAAGGCCAATTGTTGCCAAGTTGCTGCGACTGTGTCGGGGTTGAGCGATATCGACGAAATGCCCTTTTTCGCCAGCCAAAGCGCGAAATCAGGGTGGTCGCTCGGGCCTTGGCCGCAGATGCCAACATATTTGTTTTGTGCTTTACAAGCATCAATGGCTTGTTCGATCAGCGCGATCACGGCTGGGTCGCGTTCGTCGAAATCTTTGGCCAGTAGCTCAAGTCCACTGTCGCGGTCGAGCCCAAGCGTGAGTTGCGTGAGGTCGTTTGAGCCAATGGAGAAGCCGTCAAAATGTTCTAAGAATCGAGTGGCCAAAATCGCGTTGCTGGGTACCTCGCACATCATGATGTGACGCAAACCCCGGTCACCGCGTTGTAAGCCATGTTTTGACAGCAAATCACTGACCGATTTAGCCTGAGCCAAAGTTCGTACAAACGG
This sequence comes from Comamonadaceae bacterium, assembly GCA_031421855.1. Classification (GTDB taxonomy): domain Bacteria; phylum Pseudomonadota; class Gammaproteobacteria; order Burkholderiales; family Burkholderiaceae_C; genus JAAFHN01. The sequence continues at coordinate 1,124 of JANOPN010000082.1, read as the reverse complement.
CACCATGATCTCGACGTTGGTCAGGCCCATGTCATTGCGCACGCGCTTCAGGGCTTCGCATTCCATTGCGAATGCTTCGCCAAAGTCGTGGCTGATGTAGCGCGCGGCACCACGAAATCCGAGCATCGGGTTTTCTTCGTCTGGCTCATAGCGGCTGCCGCCGATGAGCTTGCGATACTCGTTGCTCTTGAAGTCACTCAAGCGAACGATCACGGGCTTGGGCCAAAACGCCGCCGCGATGGTTGCGATGCCTTCGGTCACTTTGTCCACATAAAAAGCGGTGGGCGATGCATGCCCGCGAGCCACTGATTCGACCGCCTTTTTCAAGTCGGCGTCGACATTGGGGTAGTCCAAAATCGCTTTGGGATGCACGCCAATGTTGTTGTTGATGATGAATTCCAAGCGCGCCAAACCCACGCCCTGGTTTGGCAGTTGCGCAAACTCGAACGCAAGTTGCGGATTGCCCACATTCATCATGATCTTGGTTTTGACCGGCGGCATCGCGCCGCGCTGCACCTCGGTCACCTCGGTCTCAAGCAATCCGTCGTAGATGAAGCCGGTGTCGCCTTCTGCGCAACTCACAGTGACCAACATGCCTTCTTTGAGGTGTTCGGTGGCGTCGCCACATCCGACCACGGCCGGAATGCCCAACTCCCGCGCGATGATGGCAGCGTGACAGGTGCGACCGCCTCGGTTGGTCACGATGGCGCTTGCGCGTTTCATGACGGGTTCCCAGTTGGGGTCGGTCATGTCGGTGACGAGCACGTCACCGGCTTGAACCCGGTCCATCTCAGAGATGTTGTGCACCAACCGCACAGGCCCGGTGCCGATTTTTTGACCGATTGCCCGACCTTCGGTGAGTACGACTCCTTTGCCCTTGAGCTTGTAGCGCTGCTCGACCTTACCAACCGATTGGCTCTTCACCGTCTCAGGGCGCGCTTGCAGGATATAGATGAGGCCGTCCACCCCGTCTTTGCCCCATTCAATATCCATGGCGCGGCCATAGTGCGACTCAATCACAAGGGCGTATCGGGCAAGCTCTTGCACATCTGCGTCGTTGAGCGAGTACCGGTTACGCAGCACGGGCGGAACATCGATGGTCTTAACCAAACGGCCGCTGTCGA
>JANOPN010000081.1:0-13393 GCA_031421855.1 Comamonadaceae bacterium | reverse complement strand
AGCGATCACAAAAAGCGAGATGATGGCGAAGGCAAAGCGCCTTGGCGCTGGGTGCACGGGGGTGTCTTGCAAACTCAAAGCGGCGGGTAAAAAGGCGGCTTCATCAGCAAAGCGCTTGGGGCCGGCCAGTTCGGTGCGGTTTTTCCACGCGGCTTTGAAGATGGCTTGGTAGCGGGATAGTAGGGCCAGCGTGGGATGGCGAAAGGGTTCGGTTTGTTGGATTGGCATGGCTTTGAATTGGGGCTGAATAGGAGCTGAATTGAGGCTGACGTGGCGTTGATATCGCGACAAGTCAATTTAGTTTGATATCGTTAAGTGATATCATCTCGACATGAACAACCAGCAGCGCAAAACTCTGGAGCAGGTGTTTGACAACTCGGTCAACGGCAACCTCGAGTGGCGCAAGATTGAGGCTCTGCTGCTAGGGGTTGGCTGTGAGCGCACGGAAGGCTCGGGCTCTTCGGTGGCGTTTTCGCACAGCGGGTTGACTGTGCGCTTCCATCGGTCCCACCCCCAACGCGAGGCATTGCGGTACCGGGTATCTGATGCGCGCAAATTTTTGCAAGCGATAGGAGTCATGCCATGAACACGATGGTTTACAGGGGCTACAACGCCCGCATTGAGTTTGATGAGTTGGACCGCATTTTTGTGGGCCATTTGGCGGGTATCCGGGACATCGTCGGGTTTCATGGCAGCAGCGTGGACGAGTTGGAGTCCGCTTTTCATGAAGCGGTCGATGACTATCTGGCGCATTGCGCCAAGCTGGGTTTGCCCGTCAATAAGCCGTTTTCTGGGCGACTGCTGCTGCGGGTGCCACCCGAAGTGCATGCGCGAGCCAGCCTTGCCGCCCAAGTGGCAGGCCTTAGCCTGAACCAATGGGCGACGCGTGCGCTGACTTTGGCTGGGGATGGTCGAGCAGGTCATCATTAAGCTTGCGTATTGCTGCCATCCTGCATGCGCCACAAGTTTGCATAAATCCCCTGGGGTTGGGCCAGCAACTCGGTATGCGTGCCGATTTGCGCAATCTGCCCCTTGTCTCGTTGAACAGCCCCCTGAACTTGACGGAATATCAAAGTAATTAGATAATCAGTTCGATGAAACCGCTGAAATTCATGGGAGACAGTCTGGCCGCATTGGCTGATTTTCCTGATTTGGCAAAGCGGGACGCGGGGTTCGAGCTCTGGCAGGTTCAGCTCGGGCTGATGCCGGCAGACTTCAAACCTATGCCCACGGTGGGCGCTGGTGCTTACGAGGTTCGGATCAAAGTGCAAGGGCAGTGGCGAGTGATTTATGTGGCCAAGCAGGCTGACGCGGTGTAAGTGCTGCATTGTTTTCACAAAACGACCCCAAAGACGGCCAAGTCCGACATTGACCTGGCCGCTAAACGCTACCGATTGATTGGACAAACAGGAGTGATCCATGACAAAACTTAAAGTAGATTTGGATGCGATGGTGACCGCGTCGAGTGGCAACGTGTTCACTGATCTTGGTTTTGCGCCCGGTGAAGCCGCCGTGATGGCTATGAGGGCGGACTTGATGGGTCGCTTGCGGCTGTTGATCGAAGAGCGTGGCTGGAGCCAAGCTGACGCGTCAGTCCAACTGGGCATTGGGCAGTCGCGAGTGAGCGATTTGGTGCGCGGGAAATGGGACAAATTCAGCTTGGACATGCTCATCACGCTGGCGGCACGGGCGGGCAAGCGGGTGGCACTGGAACTGGTTTGACGGTTTTCAGAACTCATGATGCGGCTCGCGGGCTTGTCGTTTTGGCGGACGAGTCCACCGAATTGCCGCCATCCTGCATGCGCCACAAGTTTGCATAAATCCCCTGGGGTTGGGCCAGCAGCTCGGTATGCGTGCCGATTTGCACAATCTGCCCCTTGTCCATCACCACAATGCGGCTGGCATGGCGCACGGCGCTTAGGCGGTGGGCGATGATCAATACGGTTCGCCCTGCGGCAATGCGCTGCATATTGCGCTGAATGACGGCTTCAGATTCATAGTCCAATGCACTGGTGGCTTCGTCAAAAATCAGAATGCGGGGGTTGCCAAACAAGGCCCTGGCAATGGCCACACGCTGCTTTTGCCCACCGCTTAAAGAACTGCCTTGCTCGCCCACCACGGTGTCGTAGCCTTCGGGGAGTTCGCTGATGAATTCGTGCGCACCAGCCAGTTGGGCCACCTGCATGACCGCTTCAATCGGCGCGGCAGGGTCGATGATGGCAATGTTTTCTCGGACAGAGCGGTTGAAGAGGATGTTGTCTTGCAGCACCACACCCACCTGGCGACGCAACTGGGCGGCGTCAATCAGGCTGATGTCGATGCCATCCACCAGCAGCCGCCCGCCTTCAGGGCTGTACAGGCGCTGCACCAGCTTGGTCAGCGTGCTTTTGCCTGAACCCGAACGGCCAACGATGCCAATGACTTCGCCGGGGTGAATGTCCAGCGTGATGTTTTGCAGGACGGGGGCAGCTTCTGGGCGGTAGCGAAAGGTCACTTGATCCAGGGTGATGCGCCCTTGCAGTGCAGGCAACTGGGCGGCGCTGGTGGGCGGCACTTCGGTTCGGGTATTCAAGATGTCGCCTAATCTTGCGACGGAGATACCGGTTTGCTGAAAGTCGGTCCACAACTGCGCCATGCGCATGATGGGTTGCGAGACGCGCTGCGCGAACATGTTGAAGGCGACGAACTGGCCGACCGTCAAGTCGTTGCTCATCACCAAATGGGCTCCATACCAAAGCGTGGCGGCATTGACCAGTTTGCCAGTCAGGTTCACACCTTCATGCGCCACGCTGGCCAGGTTCTGGGTTTTGAAGCTTGCAGCCACGTAAGCGGCCAGCTGGTTGTCCCAACGCTTTCCAAAGGTCGGCTCCAGGGCGCTGGCCTTGACAGTTTGAATGGCGCTGACGGTTTCGACCAGCATGGCTTGGCTTTCTGCGCCACGGGCGAACTTCACGTCCAGGCGGCGTCGCAGAACCGGTACCACGGCCAGACTCAAACCAAAGTACATCGGCAAGCTGACGACGACGATCAACGTCAACGGTACCGAGTACAACAGCATGACGGCGATGAAAACAATACTGAAGAATACGTCGAGCAGCACGGTGAGCGCGTTGCCCGTCAGAAAGCTGCGAATGTTCTCAAGCTCGCGCACGCGGGCCACCGAGTCGCCCACGCGGCGCGCCTGAAAGTAGGCCAGCGGCAGTTGAACCAAGTGGCGAAACAGCTTGGCTCCCAGCTCCACGTCTATGCGGCTGGTGGTGTGGCTAAAAACATAGGCCCGCAAGGCAGTCAGCACCGATTCAAAAATGACGACGATGACCAGGCCGATAACCAAAACGTCCAGCGTGGTCATGCCTTTGTGGACGAGAACCTTGTCCATCACCACCTGAAAAAACAGCGGGCTGACCAAGCCAAAAAGTTGCAGCGCAAAGGAGATCAAAAGCACCTCTCCCAACAGTTTGCGGTATTTAACCAAGGCGGGAATGAACCAACTGAAGTCGAATTTGGCCAGTTCACCTGCTAGGGAGGCGCAGCTGGCTATCAAGATCAGCTCGCCAGTCCAGGTCTGTGCAAACGCTTCGATGGTTTCAACGCTCGGGCCGGGCTGATCAGACTGCAGCAAAACCCGCTTACCGTCGCATTGCGCAACGATGGCGACATGCAAAGCGCCATCACCGCCCCGCACAATGGCCAGCGCGGGCAGTGGCGTGTGCGCAAGCCGGTCAATCGAAGACTTGCTGAGTTTTGCTTTTAGACCCAAATGCTTGGCAGCCCGAAGCAGGTCGTCTGTTGAAAGACGGGCTGTGGAGCTGACGCCCAGCTGGTGCGCCAGCGTTGCGGGATCTGCGGCCACCTGATGCAAGCGAGCGATGGCGCACAGGGCGCTGAGGGCCGACAGCCCCGAGCGGGTGGCAGGGTTAACCTTCGCTGCGGATGCGGCTACACCCTCGGCTCTGCCCGAAATCGCAATTTCCATTTTTCCTACCCTGCTTGCTTTGTTTTTTAGTAACCAGATTGTGACGGTACTTTTTGTTGCAATTGGAGCAAAAGGTGGAGGGGTTTCCCTTAATCAATAGTGATGATGAGCCGCGACTGGAAGGGGTTTTACCCAGGTTTCGAGGGTCGAGTTGTCGTTCTTCAAGCGGTCAGGACCGACTTTGCCAAACCGTGCGGGGCAGATGGACCTCAGAAATGTTCACGCGTGAACATTTTGGGCGGGTTCAGCGCGGCTGAGATTCGCGCTAATGGTGGATCGAGGCAATCTCCACGCACGTGGTCACGTAGGTCATGGTGCCCAGTCCGCGCTCGCAAAGGGCGGCAACAACGGCATGGTGGTTGAACCAAAATTTAGTAAGCATCGTAATCCCCTGTTTCAAGTTTGCCCCTTGCCTGCGCGACATATGCTAGCTTCGGGTGCTGAATCACAATAGCATTTCGGAATCTGGCCGCCACCTTTCCTGCACCGTTTCATCGTTACCGGTCACACACCAAAGACCTTTCGCTGACAAGCAAAGGATGTACCACCAATGGTGATCGTGTCCAGCGTGCCTTCGGATACGAATGCGCCCCAAAGAACCATGGTTATTGAACCAAAACCCATCAACGACTGACCTACCATGTCGTCAGGCCTCCAGAGGGCTAACCCTTTCAAAATACGCAATTTGCGGCACTGAAATGGATATCAGGCGGCTCATCACCGTCAAAAAGAGCGTGGTCTCAGGGCCACCAGGACCTGTGCGCGTCGCTGACGACGCGCATTGAAAAGTATCGGGCCAAATTGGCGGTCAACCTGTGGATCGCGAAGTCGTAAATAGTCGCCGCTGCATTGCTCAGCGGGCAGGGGCGGAGGGAGTTTATGAAGCATGCCAATTGGCACAGCGGAATGAATTGCCTACCGAATCAGCGACACCTCAGTGGCAACGAAGAGGGACGTACACCGCAAGCGTGTGCCTAAATTTGTGAAAGGTCAATCGAATCATGGTCTTACTGACTGGGTAAGGGATTCAAGCGAAAAATGACAGCGCCCCACAAAGAGCCATCGTGTCAAACCCGAAAGATCTGCAGCGGCGTTTCCTGTCATGGGAATTGCAACCTCAACACCACCACCCGCTCGCCGCAGACTCATCAACGACATCCATAGACTTCCTTAATCTGCTCTCGCTGAATGCGCCATCTGTATCCCAGACAGTTCTCATCGGCGGCGCTTGCACCGCGATTTGTAAGGATCTCAGGGCGCTTGGCGCGGGTTGTATCCGCTTGTTGCCCATCGAAATTTTTATCGCTTTCCACTTTCAACCTTCCGTTTCGGAGTCCTCATGTCAATCAAACGAGCCGCCATCCACACCGTCAGTGTTGCCAACAACAATCGAGGCGGCAGCAAAGCCACGCGCAGAACCCGAACCTCAAGCGGGCGTGAGTTCATTGGTTTCTGCCTTGAGCAAGGCCACCCGATGAGCGACATCGGTAGGGTAGACGCGGCTTGGCTTGCGGCCTGGGTTACTCACCTAAAAGGTTCCGGCGTAGGCACGGCGACCATCAACAACAAAGTCTCCAGCGTAAGAGCGTTGGCAAAAACTCGAGGGCAGGATCTGGAAAAGACGGGTTTGAATGACAGCGCAGCGCTCGGCCTTGTCAAGCGCTGCCCCAAAGGTACCAAAGAGCCTATTACAGATGAGAAATACCTTGAAGTTCTCCAACAAGCGCTTGCAATTGACGAAGTGGGTTTCGCTCACATGATCCGGCTGGAGCGGTACCTCGGTCTTCGTGGATTGGAAGCTTTGATGAGTACCAGCGCTCTGACCATCTTTGCGAAGCAAGCGAAGGCGCTCATGGGTCGGCAACCTGAAGACATCCATATTTCCGACGGCACCAAAGGCGGGCGATCACGCCGCTCAGCCGTTATAGAAAAATACGCGCAAGAGACGTTTGCTGCAATTGCAGCAGCACTGGGGTTTGCGCGGAACAATGACGGATTTTTGCTTGAAGGGCCGCCGGGTACCGGCTTGGCCGGTGCAAGAAGGCGTTATCACCGCATTGCCACAGCCGTCGGGCTTGTGGGCAAATTCGCGCCACATTCGCTCCGCTATCGGTACTGCGTCGACAAGCTCATTGAACTGCAAGATGCGGGAGTACCGCGAAACGAGGCGTTGGCGCTGGCGTCTCAGTGGCTCGGGCATTCTGGCTCACGCGGTCGGTTCGTCATTTTGGTCTACGGAACAGCGGTCACGCGCTCTTATCCCAAAACTACGCGGCTTCAGAACATTGGGAAGGCTTTGGAGGAATTGAGCCGTATTGCCGAAGCCATTGGTCTTCCATCCCAATATCAGGTGGGGGGAATGTAACCGCAGAGAACGGCCTTTTTCAAACCAAGCTGCCCCTTTTGGACAACCCAAGATCTGCCAAATATTTCAGGCTGGCGGAACGCCCACGCATTGCGTCCTACCGCTCCCGCGCCGCCTCCTGAGCCACTTTTTGGACTGGCGACAACAGGTATTCCAGTACCGTTCTTCGCCCTTGGTGAATTTCAGCTTGAACGGCCATGCCAGGGGTCAATTTGAGAATTTCGCCCGTCGAGCTTTTAAGTTCTTGGTTCAATAGTTTCACCAGCACTTTGTAGCTCTGGGGGTTTTGGCCCTGTGCCACAGCCTTTTGGGGGTCATTGGCTGATGAATCGGCGCTGATGACCTCGGCGGTGCCGTCCAACATGCCGTACTTTTGAAACGGATAGGCTTGAAGCTTCAGCTTGACGCTTTGACCCACCGCGATGAACCCAACATCTTCGTTGCGAATGGCCACTTCGGCCATCAGCGGCTCATTCTTGGGAACAATATTGAGCAAGGCTGCGCCTGGCTGCACCACCGCGCCCGGCTTGTAGCTCGCCATGTCTTTGACCGTTCCAGCCTCGGTGGCACGCAATTCGAGCAAACCCGACTTGTAGGTCTGCTTTTGCAGCTCGCCTATGACCCTTTGGCTCTGGTTTTGCAAGTCCACTCGCTCGTTGAGCAGTTGGCTCTCATAGCCCGACTTGATTTGCGCGAGTTTTTTGCGCGATTGCTCAACGGCGGCAGCCAGTCCTGCTTGATTCGCTTCTTGAACTTTTAGCTCCTGCTCCTTTTCGATGCGCTCACGAACCTTGTCATTGGCACCCAATTCAGATACAAAACCTTCTTTGACGAGTTTTTCGTAAGACTGGGCAGATTGTTGGTACAGGGGCAGTGTGGCCTTCAATTTGGCCAGTTGTTGGCCTGCGCTGGTCAACTCCGCTTGGGCTCGGGTCAAACTGGCTTGCTCTTGTGCCAAAGCATCCTGGTAGCTTTGCCGATGCGCTTGAAACTGGGCTAAAACCTGCGCGGCTACTGCAGGTGGGTCGCCCGGTACCGCGGTCAGCGGTTGGCCCCTGAGTTCAGCATCGACCCGCCGCAGGCTCAAGGCCTTCAATGCGCTGTCGGCCTGCAAGGTCGCCAGATCGGCGCTGGCAGCCGTAGCGTCCATTCGCAGCAGCACCTGCCCTGGTTGAACCTCATCACCTTCGCGCACCAGCACCTCGCGCACAATGCCCGGCTCCGAGGGTTGCAGCACCCGGCTGTAATTGCGGGGCACCAAGCGGCCCTCAGCGCTAGCCACCACGTCCAGCTTGCCAAACACAGCCCAAAGCAACAAAGCTGTGAACAAGCTTCCAGTGACATAAGCCACCGTGCGGGGCAGTCGCGCTGGGGGGCGCTCTTGAATGCTCAACAAGTCAGGTGCAAAGTCATCAGCCTTAGAAGCCGTATTTTTCATGGTCAGAGGTTGTCCATCGGTTTGGGCTTGGGCCGTCAAATCAAAGGGTTCAACCCAAACGCAAGGCGTCAATTTCAAACTGACTGCGAGTCTTGAGCGTCTGCATTCCCGTGCCTGACGCCAAGCTGGACTGTGCCGCTGACAAGCCGATGTCGGTCAACGCGCCAGTTGTCGCATACTGAAAGCTCAAATCGCCTCCCAGCGCCTGGGTGTTGCTGCCCGACAGGTGCGAGTCCAACAGCCCATTCATGACTGACCAGCCACTGGCCTGAGCGTTGGACGTTAAGACTGCTGCATCAAATTTTTGAACCAATTTGGCGAAGTCAAATTGCTCCACTTGCTTGTTCAGCAGGGCGTTGGTGGAAGTCGCGTCATAGTCTCCCCCGACGGTCACCACTTGCAGACGGCTGACACCATGGTTCTGCGCATTGGAATACCAGTTACTCAGAGTCAGGCTGTCGCCACCTCCTAGGGTCAACACCAGGTTATTGCCCGATTTGGCCAACTTCATGTCTGCATAACGAATGCCTTGACCCAGGCTGATCGTGTCATTGCCCCAAAGACTGTTGTTGACGGTATCGGCTCCATCGCCCCGATTGAAGGCCAGGATGTTCCGATCCAGGCCCGCGTCAATCACGTCGTCCCCTTTGCCAGCGGCAATCCAATCTGAGCCATTGCCGGTGCTGATGACGTCGTTACCAGCACCCGCATCCACCAAATCGCTGTCGTTGCCCGTCACGATCGCGTCTCCACCCCCGCCCGCTTGCACAATGTCCCGGCCATTGTCGGTGTCGATGGAGTCTATTCCCGCACCTGCCACTACGTAATCGTCGTCGTTGCCGGTGCTGATGGTGTTGTTGCCGTCACCAGCAAACACCTTGTCACGGCCATTGTTGGTGTCGATCAAGTCATTGCCAGCGCCCGCCGTCACGGTGTCGTCGCCATTGCCACCGGACAACTTATTGTTGCCCAGCATGTCAACCAAGACGTCGTTGCCGTTAAACCCGTCCAGCAGGTCATCCCCAGCTTCGCCCGTCAATTGGTCATTGCCATTGCCGCCATAGAGCTTGTCATTGCCGCCGCCACCAAACAGCAGGTCGTCGTCGTTGTCACCGTCCATCGTGTCATTGCCCGAACCACCGTACAACACATCTTTGCCGTTGCTGCCAAAGATATAGTCGTCGTTTCTGCCGCCAATCAACAGGTCCGCCTTGTGGGTGCCGATCAATGAAGTGGACTGGATTGACAGGTCGGACCAGCCATAGGTTTTGCCGTCGGCAAACACAAAGGATTCAAGGGGCGAAGTCAAACGACCTTGGGCGTCCAGGGTCATCAGGTAGTCAATGCCTTGGGTTGCGATCTCATTGCCCGCTGCATCCAATACCCTGATTTGGGCTACTTTTTGCCCGTTCACGGTCACCACACGCAAAGCCACGTTGTCCAGGGTCAAACCGACGCCAAATTTGAGTGTGTCGGCACCATTGCTGTCGGTGATCGTGTCAAGACCACCACCCAGGTTGTAAACATAGGTGTCATTGCCCGCACCGCCACTCAAGGCGTTGTTGGCTGAATTGCCGGTCAACACGTTGTCCAAGCCATTGCCAGTGCCTTGAATAGCAGCCGATCCCGTCAAAGTCAAATTCTCCACGTTGTCTGCCAGCGTCAGGGTCACGCTGGTGTTCACGGTGTCGGTGCCAGCACCCGCGGCCTCGGTCACAGTGTCAAGGATGTTGTCGATCACGTAGGTGTCGTTGCCTAAGTCGCCCGCCATCGAGTCGGCTCCCGCGCCGCCATCGATCAGGTTGTCCTTGGCATTGCCCGCCAAGACATTGTTCAAAGCGTTGCCAGTGGCGACCACTGCGTCACCGGTTAAGGTTAAATGTTCAACAAAGTCTGACAAGGTATAGCTTACGCTGGCGACTACGGAGTCAGTGCCCGCATTGGCAAACTCGGTCACGGTGTCGCCCAGGTTGTCGACCGCATAGAGGTCATCGCCCGCGCCACCCGCCATGCGGTCTGCGCCGGCACCCCCGTCAAGGGCATTGTTGGCGCCATTGCCGTTGATCTCGTTGACAAGGTCATTGCCCAAGGCGCTATTCGCGCCGGTTCCGGTCAAAGTCAGGTTTTCAAGATGGGCAGACAGGGCAAAGCTGACGGAAGACTGCACTTGGTCTATGCCTTCGCCTGCCACTTCGGAGACAAGGTCACCCGCGTTGTCAACGATATAAGTGTCGTCGCCCAGGCCACCCGCCATCGCGTCGGCGCCTGCACCACCGTCCAGTAAATTGATTTGTGCGTTGCCAATCAGCTCGTTGCCCAGCTCATTGCCTGTGGCAGCCGTCGCAGTTCCGACCAAAGTCAGGTTCTCCACGTTGGCAGCCAAGCTGTAACTCACGCTGGCAATCACTGCGTCCGTGCCGTTACCGGCCAGCTCTACCACCGAGTCCGCGGTGTTGTCCACAATGTAGGTGTCGTCACCCGCTGTGCCGGCCATCACATCGGCACCCGCGCCACCGTCAAGGGTGTTGTTGCCGCTGTTGCCTGTGATGACGTTCTCCAGCGCGTTGCCGGTGGCGGTGTCTGCCTGTGTGCCAGTCAGGGTCAAGTTTTCGAGGTTGGCCAACAGCACGTAATTCACACTGGATTGGACGGTGTCCACGCCTTCGCTAGAGACTTCCAAGACCGTGTCACCCGCATTGTCGACCACATAGGTGTCGTCGCCCGCGCCACCAGCCAGCACATCGGCCCCTGCGCCGCCATCAATCAGGTTGTCCTGGGCATTGCCCGTGATTTGATTATTCATGGCGTTGCCCGTACCCGCGCTGGCAAGGCCAGTGAGAACCAGGTGCTCCACGTTGTGGGCCGTTGCATAGTTGACGCTCGCCAGCACGGTATCGGTACCCGCGTTCAAGTCTTCGGTCACAACGTCCGCCGCGTTGTCCACCACGTAGGTGTCGTCACCCGCACCACCAGTCATCATGTCGGCACCCGCGCCGCCATCTAAGGTGTTATCGGCTGAGTTGCCCGTGAGGGTGTTGTCAAGGCTGTTTCCAGTGCCGTTGATGTTGGCAGTACCCGTCAGCGTCAGCTGTTCCACCTGGTTCGCCAGCGTGTGCGTGACATTGGCTTGCACTGTATCCGTGCCTTCGTCCGCATTTTCTGCCACTTGGTCGTGGGCGTTGTCCACCACGTAGGTGTCGTTGCCCGTGCCACCTGCCATCACGTCAGCGCCCGCTGCGCCATCCAGTACGTTATGGCTGGTGTTGCCCGTCAAGGTATTGCTTTGTGCATTGCCTGTCGCGTTGATCGCGTCTGCGCCTGTCAAAGTCAGATTTTCGACATGGGAAGAAAGCGCATAGCTCACACTGGCAAGAACGGTGTCTTGGCCGTCATTGGCCAACTCGACCACCACGTCGGCTGCGCCGTCTACCAGGTAGACATCATCGCCCGCGCCACCGGCCATGCTGTCGGCACCGGCTGCGCCGTCCAGCACGTTGTTGTGGGCGTTGCCCTGCAAATCGTTGTTGGCGGCATTTCCGGTGCCAGCAATTGCGTCGCCCGCGAGGGTGAGATTTTCCAGATTGTCTTGCAGCGTCAAGTCGATGGTCGCGACAACCGTGTCGTTACCTTGATTGTCAAGCTCGATCACCGTATCGCCCACCTGATCCACAGCGTAGGTGTCATCGCCTGTGCCGCCCACCATCACGTCGGCACCCGCGCCACCGTCCAACACATTATGTTGTGCGTTGCCAGTGATCTGGTTATTTAAAGCGTTGCCCGTGGCAGTAATGGCATTGTCCGTCAATATTAGATTTTCGACGTCGCTGCTCAGTGAGTAGTTCACGCTGGATTGGACGGAGTCCACGCCTTCGTTGGCGGCTTCTATAACGGTGTCGTCCGCATTGTCGACGACATAAGTGTCATCACCCGCGCTGCCGTCCAGGACATCGGCACCGGCTGCACCGTCCAGCAGGTTGTTGCCTGCATTGCCCGTGATCGTGTTGCTCAGCGCGTTACCGGTGGCGTCAATCGCTGCTGAGCCGGTCAAGGTCAAGTTGTCGACATGGTCTGACAGGGTGTAGCTTACATTGGCTTGAACCGTGTCTTGGCCTTCGTCTGCCAGTTCAACCACCACGTCTGCGGCGTTGTCCACGACGTAGACATCGTCACCCGCACCACCCAGCAAGTGGTCGGCACCCTCAGCACCGTCTAGCAGGTTATTTTGGGCGTTGCCTTTCAATTCGTTGTCTGCCGCGTTGCCAGTGGCTGCAATGGCGTCGCCAGACAGAGAAAGGTTCTCCACCTTGTCTTGCAAAGTGAGGTCGATGCTTGACACGACAGTGTCGGTGCCTTCTTCGGCCAGCTCAATCACTTCATCGTCTGTTTGGTCAACAACATAGGTGTCATCCCCAGCGCCACCCGTCAACACGTCTGCACCCGCACCGCCGTCCAGCAAGTTGTTTTGCGCGTTGCCCGTGATTTGGTTGTTCAACTGGTTGCCAGTGGCTGCCAATGCGTCGCCGGTCAGCGTCAGGTTTTCGACATGGTCGGCCAGGGTGTAGTCCACGCTGGCTTGCACGGCGTCAACGCCTTCTGCGGCGTTTTCAAAAATCTCATCCGCTTCGTGGTCTACCAGGTAGGTGTCGTTGCCATCATTGCCACGAAGGGTGTCAGCACCTTCGCCGCCGTCCAATACGTTGGCGGCGTCGTTGCCTACCAAAGTGTTGTGCAGCGCATTGCCGGTGCCGTCAATGGCGTTGATACCCACCAGGCTCAGGTTTTCGACGTTGTCCGACAAAGTGGAGGTCACGCGGGCTTTGATGGTGTCATTGCCTTGGTCCGCAACTTCGACCACCACGTCATTGGCGTTGTCTACCCAGTAAATATCGTCACCCTCACCACCCAGCAGCTGGTCTGCACCCCTGCCACCGTCCAACAGGTCGTCGCCGCCCATGCCAGACAGAGTATTGTTGGCCGAGTTGCCCACCAGCACGTTGTCGGCGGCATTGCCCGTAGCGATGACGCCATTGGCAAGTGGGGCGATACTGGCATTGGTTGATGCATTGACCACTGCCTCATTTTCGATCAAGGTCAGGTTCTCCAGGGAATTGGCCAGGGTGTAGTTGATTGACGAGCGAACGGTGTCAGTGCCGCCTGCGTCTATGCCATCCACCATTTCAATCACTGTGTCGCCCAACGCATCGACTTCATAAATGTCATCGCCCGCGCCACCTGTCAAAGCGTCGTTACCACTGCCGCCACTGAGCAAGTCGTCGCCAGCACCGCCATTGAGCAGGTCATTGCCGTCCATGCCATACAACTGATCGGCACCTTCTTGGCCAAAAAGGGCGTCCCAGCCGTCTTCGCCAAATACTTGGTCATCGCCGCGGTTACCTGAAATCACGTCATTGCCCGTGCCACCGCTGATGAAATCAGCGCCGTCGCCGCCAAAGGCGACGTCATTTCCGCCTTCCAGCATGATGATGTCATCGCCCGTCTCATTGGCTCCGTCGCCAAACACCACGTCGTTGCCTGCGCCGGTGAACACGGTGTCATCGCCCGCGCCCGCATTGACGATGTCGTTGTCAATGCCGGTGTAAACCAGGTCATTGCC